>JBLFXJ010000039.1:0-35669 GCA_047609825.1 Myxococcota bacterium | reverse complement strand
AGGCCCACTCGATCCACTGGGTGGGCGGTGTGTTCGGTGCCGTGACCATCGTGGTCCTCGACGGTCAGCGAACCCGTCTTCCCGGGCTGCGTCCGGCGGCAGAGGTGGTGTCCCTCCTCTCGCGGTGACCGCGGTCAGAAGCCGTCGAGTTCACGTGCCGTGCGCCGACGGGCATCGCCAGCTTCGACATGGCTTCGGAGCTTGTCCAGCACTTCGTGCAGCCGGTTCGGCGCGTGTTCTCCGGGGAGCTTCTGGGCCACGGCGAGGCCAGCCCGTGCTTCCTCCAGGTATGCGATGGCGTAGTCCACCGCTGCACCAGTGCGAGAGTGCTCGGTCGCGATGAGCTCACGGTGTGACAGCAGCCGCTTCAGGTGTTCCGCTGTGGCGGCGCGTCGGTCACGGGTGAACGGGTCCGCATGGTCTTCGTCCACGGCACAGGCGTCGATCCGGGCCGAGATGTCCTCGACGTCGATGCTGGTCAGCTCCTCGTCCAGAGACTGCAGGGTGACCTGGAGGCGCCAGACCCAGGTGGCGACCTCGGCGAGCCCACGGCGCATGTCGCGCTCGGGCGCGCGGTGTCGGGCTTGGGCGTACAAGTCCAGCGCCCGAAACACGGGTGGCCGGTATGGAACCTTCAACGATCGCCTCACCTGGCTGCGAGATGGAAGGGGGATGTTCCGGTCGAACCGAAGGGCGGATGGGAGTAATCCTTGGCTGGCCACAAGGCCGACGACCATCGCAGTAAGTGCTGCGGACACCACCGTGGGGAGAGCTCCGGGGATGAGGGCGGTCGCCGCCCACAGTCCCAGGCTGGCGCCGGCGAGGGTGGCAAGGCCGCCGTTCAGTATGTCGAGGGCATCGATGCGGTGGGGGAGGAGCAAGGTCGCGGCGGCGCCAGCGGCGAAGCCAGCCCCGATCACTGCGGGCAGGCCGAGCCACATGAACGGAGTGGCTGCGGCGAGCACGGCACCGACGACCAATGGAGCCGCCCACAGCTTGCGCGGATTCACCGCCGAGGCACCGAGTCCTAGTGAGAGCACGAGCCCAAGCTCGGGCTGCGTGAGCCAGATCGCCGTCACCGCGGCGCCAACAGCCCCCACGACCTGTCCGCCCACCCACAGGGCCTGTCGGCGGGGGACCTGGTCCAGGGCAGATCCCCGGATGGGCTCCAGTGCAGAGCTGCCCTGGCGAGCTGGCAGGCTAGCGGACTCTCCCACGGAACGTCTCCTTGTTGGACTTGATGACCCGCCGTCCCTCGATGCTCGATGGAGCTGAGTGTTCGAACACCTGGCGGACCCGATCCAGGTCCTCGGCGTCGTTCAACAGCTCCGGCGCGTCGAGGTCCCGCGCCGCAGTCACCAGGGCGGAACGCCCCTGCTGGAGCAGCTCTCGGCTCTGTTGCATGTCGCCTTGCGCGTAGGCTCGGGTGGAGCGATCGAGGAACGCATTGCCCCACGCTCGCTGCGCGACCGGAGCCCACACGGGGTCGGTTGAGGCGGCCGCAGTGGACACATCCGCCACGGGCGCGACCTGGTGGTGCTGCGCGTATCCAGCGCCCTCCGCATGCACGTAGTCGAGGCGCACGCTGGCGACGTCCACCTGGGCGCCTGCGGGGCGGGTGCGGATGCGTGCGACGATCCGACGGGTCTCGCCTGCGGCGATGTCCCCCAGCCAGATGTCAAAGGTGCCAACGCCGGCCGCGGTGGTCTCCCAGCCGACCACGTCGAGCAGGGTCGCTTCATCCGAGAGCGTCAGGCGTACGCGGCTCTGTTGTGCGACGACGCTCGCGGTGTGGCGGAGCGCCTCGGAGAACGTGCCGCGAAGGGTCGCCGGATCGTCGACGAAGTCGTAGGTGCCTCCACCCATGTCTGCGATCGCCGCGAGTGCATCTTCGTTGTAGTCGAGCCCGAGCCCGACGGTCGAGACCGTGACTCCTCGACTCGCGAGGGTCGCGGCGAGCTCGCCGGTGCGCGCCGGGTCGGTGACGCCCACGGTCGCCTTGCCGTCGGACAACACGACAAGCCGGCTGATCCGCCCGTCGGCGTGGGCGCGGCCGAGCTCGGCGCCCCCGAGGCGAACGCCTTCGTGGAGGTTGGTGCCGCCTCCTTCATAGATGCCGTCGATCAGCCGTTCGACGGATTGGAGGTCGGTGACCGGGCGCGCAGGGCGCACCAGGCGCGCCGCGTCATCGAACACGACGAGTGCATAGGTGTCCTCGGGCCCGAGCGCGCCAGCGAGGTGGCGCGCAGCGGCCCGGGCGTGGTCAATCTTCCCCGCAGCGGACATCGACCCGGAGCCGTCGAGCACCACGGCGAGGTCAACCGGATGCCGCACCTGGGCGCCTACGGGTGCGGGCGCTCGAACCTCGACCACGAGGAAGCGCTCCTCCGGCGCGGACCCGACTACACGATGATCCAGACCGACGTTCAAGGCGAGCGGCCCGAGCTGGGAAAGCTCAGCCGGTGCCGCCGGCGGCGCCTGATCACGGGCATGAGCCGGCGCGTCGAACCGCACGTCCTGCAGCAAGCGGGGTGCGAGGATCGAGGCGACAAGCGCCAGTCCGGTCAGGCCAATCGTCAGCTGCCACTTCTGCATGACTCCCTCCGAGCGTCGTCGCGCCGTCTTGGAACGGACAACGTGGGAAGGGAGCAGTTCCTTACACCGCGCCCCATGAAGTACACAATACTGCCAACTTCATCGATCGACAGCTCCGCTGATCAACCGAGGCACCAGGCGACATTCTGGGACGTGGACGATCAGGGCTCCGACCGGATGACGGGAGAACCCAGCCGGTAGATCTTCGCTGTCGGGGGCTCCACGGGCCCGGTCGGCGCCGGGGCGCGCACTACGCTCCTCGTCTTCGCCTTCGCTGCGGGGGAGGGCTCGACGGGAGCGGGCCGCGCGAACGGCAGGCGGGCGCCAAGTGCCGCGGCCTGAGCCAGTGCGACGGCCCGGGGCAGGCCACTGTCATCCCACATTCCCTCCGGCTCGGTCGCGCCATCCGCAGACACGGCGGTGACCGCGGCCCGCTTCGGGATGTCTTCCGGGGCTCGCGGGGTGGTCGCTTCCGCCAGCAGTGCGCGAATCCGCGGCACCACGTTGGCGCGGTGTTGCTCGAGCAGTCGGCCGGGCCGGCCGTGCATCGCCCGGGTGGTCACGAACACGCGACGGGCCCACCAGTCGATCACCTGCTCATCAGGGTCTTCCACGCGCGACAAGCCTGCCGCGGCCTCGGCTTCCATCAGGAGGTCGCGGGCCAGGTGGTCAGCGACCGAAGGCTCGCCGATCAGATCCGCCAGCACCTCGATCATCAGATCTTCGGGACCGGACTTCGACCATGCCTCCAGGCGATACTCGATGCCGCCCACCGCCGGACGGAACCAGATCGGCAGCGCCTTGACCTCTGCGCTCTCCCGCTCCTCTCGCTCGTCCGGAGGGCCCTCGAAGTGGTGCACGAGGAAGCTGAAGTCCTCCGGACGTTCCACCTCGGCCTGGGCCAGCATGCGCTGGTGGGTGTCGTTGAAGCACTTCCACGCGCTGTCGTACAACGGCGCGTGATCCATGCTGACGAGCATGCCGTTCTTCACCACATCCAGCGCCTTGGCGCAGTCCCGGTTGCGGGCGGCCTGCACGGCGGCCCACTGCGTGGCTCCTCCCGGCGGTGGTTGGGTGTAGATCTGAGGACGCTTGGGCAACCGGCGAGGATCTGCCGGCAGCTTTGGCGCGAACAGGCTGGTGGTTGGCTCATACTCTGACGGGCTGAGTTCAGAGGGGCTGGGTGGCGGCTGCGCGGGCGCCATCCCATCAGGGGCGGTCACGTCGAGCATGGCCACTTCATCGCCAGCGGCCGGCCCGGAGGGCAGAGAGATCGCCACCACGCCGAGACACAGCGCCAGGGCGATTCCCACAGCACCGATCACGAGCAGCATGGGACGGTTGCGGCGGCGCTTCCGGCCGCCGCGGATCTCTGCCTGTCGCCGTGCGGAAGGCCTGGCAGGCTCGGGCTGCGGCTGCGCCTCGGTCTCCCCACCCTCGTAGATCACGTAGCCGGAGGACTGCAGGTCGGGCTGTTGCGTCTGCTGCGGCTCTGTTTCGACCGGTAGACCACCCGAGTGCGGCTCGTCGTCCAGATCGTAGCCGGGAGGCTCGATGTTGCGCGGCCGGGTCATCGCGGGTGAGGCGGAAAGAGAGCCTGGCCGGTTGGACGGCTCCAGCACGTCATCGAGCGACCGGAGCTCCGGCAGCTGGGTGACGCGGGACGCCTGGGTGGACGGCGCGTTGCGCAAGACCACCGCGGTCGCGTTGTCGTCGCCCTCGCGAGCCTCGACGATGCCCATCACATGGTGCACTGCGTCCGTGGGGAGCGACCAGTCGATGTTCGCGAACTCCCAGTCGTTCACCACGCCGTGCACGCCGTCCGAACAAAGGAAGAAGGAATCTCCCGCTTCGAGGGCGATCGGCTCGGCAACCTCGACATCCACCTGACGCTCGACGCCCAGCGAGCGCGACAGCACATGCGCCTCTGGGTGGGTCGCGGCGTCTTCTGGTGTGAGCAGCTCCGCGTCGACGAACAGGTTGACCATGGTGTGGTCGCGCGTGAGCGGCTCGACCCGCGAGCTGCGCACCAGGTAGGCGCGCGAATCGCCGACATGGGCGATGTAGCACTGATCCTCGGTGGCGGCGGCGAGCACGATGGTCGTGCCCATGCCCATCAGCCGGTGGTCTTTGCGCGCGGCGTCGTAGATCGCTTGGTTGGCGTGTTGGATCGCCTTTTCGATGGCGCGGGGCAGGTCTTCTGTGGTGTCGGACAGGTACTCGTGCACCGCGCGAACAGCCAGTGCCGAGGCTTGCGCGCCGCCAACATGGCCGCCCATGCCGTCGCAAACGATGCCCAGGGTGAACCCAGGAAACGAAAACAGCCCGAAGCTGTCCTGGTTCTCGTTGCGCTGGCGCTGGTCGCTACCGTAGCCCCAGGAGTGGTTCAAGGTTCCCTCCGTACGACGCACACTAGCAAAGGGGAGCCGCTGACGGCGCGGGCGTACCACGAGCGGGTACCGCGCCAGGCGGGCGTGCGCTGCTTCACGACGAGGTACAGTCGGCGAGGAGTCAGTCGGAGAGCGGCTGTTCGCCGACCTCGACCAGCGCCTGGGACAGCGCGGCCCGGTCCTTCACCACTGCGCCGACCTGCGCGACCGCGAGCCCGGCCACGCGGGTTGCAAGGGCGCCACAACGCGGCGCGGGCCAGCCACGGGTCAGCCCGTACAGGTAGCCTCCAGCGTAGGCATCGCCGGCGCCGGTGGTGTCGACGGCGTTCACGCGCTTGATCGGCACTTCGTACAGCTCGCCCCCGTTCCACACCAGCGAGCCGCGGGCACCGCACTTGACGATGACGGTCTCGACGGCCCCGCGTGCGCCGATCGCGACGGCTGCCGCGTGTGGGGCGAGGCCGGTCAGACCGTGAGCCTCCTCGGCGTTGAGGAACACCACGCTCACGTAGTCGTCGAGCAGGGTCATCAGGAGCGGCTTGGTCTTCACCACGACGAACGGGTCGGCCGCGTCCAGGGACACAAGCGTGCCTGCCGCATGGGCGGCGTGCATGCCCTCGAGCACCACCTGCTGCATGGGGCCGTCGAGGAGCGTGTAGCCCGTGAAGTGGGCGAACTTGGCCTCGGTCATGGTGCGCTTGAACGGGCCCAGCTCGGACAGGCCGACGGCAGCTCCGAGATCGGTGACCATGGTGCGTTCGGCGTCAGACCTGCTGATGATCGACAGACACTTGCCCGTCTGCTGGGTGGGGGAGAATCGAAGTGCATGTCCGCCGCAAGCGCGCTCGATCAAGCTCGCGTACAACCGGCCCATCTGGTCGTCGCCGACCTGACCGCAGTACAGCGCCCGCGCGCCGAGCCGGCCGAGCGTAGCGATGGTGTTGGCACATGAACCGCCTGAATCGAACACGACGTCGTGGCGGCGGACCTGCTCGTAGATCTGTTGCCACCGACCGTGGTCGACGGGGTGCATCGTGCCTCGGACCAGCCCCAGCTCATCGATCAAGCTGTCGTCATCGAGGACGACGAGCGCGTCCATGAGGGCATTGCCGAGCCCCACGACTTCGTACGCCATCGCTCGCTCCTCCGCGCGGAGGCGGCTGGTAGCCGCGTGGGCGCCCAGCCGCCAGAATCAGTCGCCGTGCTCTTGGGCCTCGAGCCACCGCTCGCACTCGAGAGCGGCCATACAACCGGTGCCGGCCGCCGTGATCGCTTGGCGGTACACCGTGTCCTGCACGTCGCCCGATGCGAACACGCCCGGCACGTTGGTGACCGTGGTTCCGGGCTGCGTGATCAGGTAGCCGGCGTCGTCCATGTCGAGCGCGCCACGGAACACCACGGTGTTCGGGGTGTGCCCGATCGCGAGGAAGAAGCCGGAGCACTCCAGATCGGCCTGCACACCGGTCGTGCTGTGTTCGATCCGAACGCCCGTCACCGCGTCGTCGCCGAGCACGTCAACGACCGAGTGATTCCACAAGAACTCGATCTTCGGGTTCTTGAACGCGCGCTCCTGCATGATCTTCGACGCGCGAAGGGTGTCGCGCCGGTGCACGATGATCACCTTCGAGGCGAACTTCGTGAGGAATGTGGCCTCCTCCATGGCGGAGTCGCCGCCGCCGACGACCACTACCGGGACGTTCTGGAAGAAGAAGCCGTCGCAGGTGGCACAGGCCGAGACGCCGTGGCCCGACAGACGGGTCTCATTCGGCAGGCCGAGGTAGCGTGCGGTGGCGCCGGTCGCGATCACCACGGCGTCGAACTCCTGCACATCACCCATCGCTGGCTTGAGCTTGAACGGCGGGCTGGACAGGTCGGCCGACTCGATCACGTCATAGATGAACTCGGAGCCGAAGCGCGCGCATTGGGCCTTCATGCGCTCCATGAGCTCGGGCCCCATGATGCCTTCGGGGAAGCCGGGGTAGTTGTCGACGTCGGTCGTGATGGTCAGCTGACCGCCGGGCTGAGCCCCCTCGAAGACGACGGGTGGCAGGTTTGCCCGGGATAAGTAGAGGGCTGCGGTCAAGCCGGCGGGGCCTGAGCCCAAGACCGCGACACGTGGGGCCATGGCTGTCTCCAGATCCCGGTCGACGGCCGGGTGCCGTCCGTTGCTAAGACCGCCCTCTGGGCGTGGCAAGGTCAGTCCGGGGTCGAGAAGGCGTCGCGGAGGTCGTCCAGGCGGTCGGTGAGCGACTTTGGCAGCCAATCGGGAGGTGCGGCGTCGGAACGCGTGACCTCCTCAACCATGCGCGCGAGGCGGTCTTCCGGCTCGGTCGGAATCGAACCGTCCCGCATGGCCAGGAGAGCGGGTCCGACCTGGTCGTCGCCCTCGTCGAGCCAGCGCTCCACCTGGCGCGCCAGGGCGTCCCACTCTCGGAGTGAGCGTGCCTCCGCTGCGAGGGCAGAGTCACGGTCGAGGCCTCGGTCGAGGAGGGCGTCCACGGCCTCGGGCGCCCGTCGCTCGAGTGTCGCGGGGTCGACGGCCACATCCCAGGGCAGGTTGGTGGACGCATCGAGCTCGGTCGGGAGCCCGAGGCGCCGTCGCGCGCGCTTCAGGGTCCGGTCGCCAGGGCTGCGGGCCCAGGCCACGCGGAGCAGCCCCCGAGCGAGGGGGAGCTGGTCGAGCCGAGCGCATGCGTCGACCACCTCCACGACGATCCGCACGGATGGATCCCCGCTCAGGGCGCGGTCGATCCATGCATCCAGGTCCGGCACTGAGCCGGGCACGATCCGCTCCGTCTCGAACAACGCCGCCCAGCGATCGGGATCGTCGGGGGCCTCGTTGATCAGCGCCTGCTGGAGCTCGACCGCCTCGTCGGCGTGACCCGAACGCGCCAGGGCGGTGGCCAGTCGTTCACGGGCCTTCACGCTGGTTGCGCGCGCCGCTACGTCGGTCCGGGCGGCGACCAACTCCTCGGGATCGCGCCATTCCATCGTTCGGCGCAAGCGCTCATGGAGAGGGGCGAGCCAGTCGGCCCGGTCCGACTCCACCTCCCAGGTGGCCTCGAGCGCCCACACGCCCTGGACAGCCCCTGTCCAGTCCAGGCGACGTTCGCCCTCGGCGGCGTCGACCTCCGCTGTCTGACACAGCCCCGCGCGACCGCTGACCATGCATGGGCTGGGGCCTGCTGTTCGGACCTCGCCGAATGCCCGCTCGAGGCGCGCTACCCACTCCTCGGCGAGGGACTCGACGGACTGCGCCACGTCCTTGTCCTGGAGGCTCACGCCCCAGGCCCGGGGCCCAGCTGGGGACTCGAACGCCGAATCGCCGGCGCTGGAGCGCCCTCGTCGCCAGCCCGCTGGAGTGGACCAGGCCAGGGCTCGATACCCGACATCGTCGTCTACAGCTACCACGGCGCGGCGGGGCCGGTCGACGGTCCTGGCGTCGGCCAGTGGCGTGAGCCGGGGCCCGCCGATGGCGAGCGCTGCGAGGACCGCGACCCCGCCGGCCACGAGGGTGCTGTGGACGCGCCGGTTCCATCCGGGCCGCCGCTGCAGCGGGGGAGGGTCGAGCAGGAGGGTGAGCAGGATGCCGCCGATCATCCCTCCGACATGCGCGAAGTTGTCGATGTCGTCCCGCTGCAGGCCGCTCCAGAGCATGAACACCAGGTACGGAGCGATCGCCATCCCGAACAGTCGCCGGTGGCGCTCGGGCAGCAGGTCGGGATGAACGAAGCTGAACACTACGCTCGCGCCCATCAAGCCGAACACCCCTCCCGATGCGCCCAGGCTGCTCGATTCGGGAGCCCCGAACATCGACGCCACGCTGCCCACCAGCACCGACCCAAAGAACAGGATCGCGAGGTTCGCCCGTCCGAGTGCACGCTCGAGGTTGTAGGAGGTGTAGGCCATGAACACCATGTTCATGGCGATGTGATCGAACTGGTAGTGCAGCAGTCCCATGGTGAGCGGTCGCCAGAACTCGGCGTTCTCGAACGTGGGCGGCGCCCAGGCGGTGCCCCAGGTGACCATCCACTCGCGGATCGACTCGCTTCGTGCGAACCACCAGATCCGGATCTGGAGTCCGATGAGCAAGGCGGTCAGGATGGGCGGTGCGCCGCCTCGGAATCGCCCCTGCCACGCGCGCTTGGTGTCAGTGCGGATCGAGCGGTACAGCTCGAGTTCGGACGCCACACGGAACGCGTCGCCCGTGACGGGCTCGAAGCGCACCAGGGCGTCTTCGGGCACCCGCCCAGCGCGGACGCGCTCCTCCCACTCATCCCAGCCGAGCCGAAGCTGCTGGTCACCGATGCGGACCTCGACCACGACGTGGCCTAACAGGTTGGTGCACGTGGGCGGTCAGTCCTGCAGCGCGTCCTGCTCAGCCGCCACGATCGGGTCGGGATCACGCGAGCGCCATGGCGCGCCGAGGCGCGCGAGGGCCCACACCGCAGCGGCCCGCACCACTGGGGACGAGTGATGGACCGCGTGTGTGCGCAGGGTCGGTACCGCCCCATCGTCGCCCAGGTTGCCGAGCACGATGCAGGCGTTGCGCTTCAGACCGTCCGCTCCGGGCCGGCGCAGCGGGGTGCCCAGGAATCGCGCCAGCACGGCCTCGTCGGGCGTCGCGAGCAAGTCGTCGAGGTCGATCCACGCGTTTCGGGGCGCCAGATCGGGCTCGGGTGATGGTGGAGGGGAGTGGTTGTGTGGACACACGGTCTGGCAGACATCGCACCCGAAAAGCCATCGGCCGAATGCAGGTCGGAGATCCGCGGGTGGGAGGCCGCGCGCCTCGATGGTCCAGTAGGAGATGCAACGCCGGGCGTCGAGCTCGTAGGGGGCGGGGAAGGCGTCGGTGGGACAGCCAGTGAGGCACCGGGTGCATGAGCCGCAGTGGTCGCGGACAATCGGTGGATCAGGTGTGGCTTCCAGGTCGACGAATACAACGCCCAACACGGACCAGCTGGTCTGACCGGGGCGGATCAGCAGCGTGTTCTTTCCGGTGAAGCCGAGGCCGGCCGCGGCGGCCCAGGCGCGCTCCAGGATCGGCGCCGTGTCCACGCCACCCCAGGCAGAGATGCCCTCGCTGCGAAGGCGCCGGGTGAACTTGCGGATCCGCTTGCCCACCAGGTTGTGGTAGTCGCGGCCCCAGGCGTATCGCGCGACCATGCCAGTGCGACCGCCCGGGTCGGCGGGGCGATCGTGGTGGTGGTCCACGGCGAGCACGATGGCCGTTCGAGCAGTGGGCAGGCGCCGGCGTGGATCGGCTCTGTCCGGTCGTGAGCGAGCCAGCCAGTCCATGTCGGCGTGGTGGCCCTGTGCAAGCCATGAGTCGAACGCATCGAGCTGGGGGGTCTCGGTCACGCGTGCGAGCTGCACGTGCGCGAAGCCGAGTGACGTCGCGGTGTCGACGAGGTGTGAGCGAGCGTGGTCTGGCAGCACTTCGGCTCTCTTGCGCGTGCAGGTTAAGCGGTCCAGGCCCGAGTCAAGGGCCGGCCCGATCCGCGCAGGTATCTTGCTTTACACTCGGGCCGGTTCGCAGACGAGCAGATTGGACCCCAACCTGAAGGGCCGACGATGCGCGCAACCCTACTCCTCGTACCGCTCGCCGTCCTGTCAGCCTGCTCGGCCGACTGTGGTCCGGCGAGCCAGATCAACGGCACCGTATACCGGGTCTTCGGCTCCTTTCTCACGGTTGATTCCCGTCGCACCGACGCCCATGCCACCCATGGCTCCCCGTCCAATGGGCGAGCGGACTGGGAGTTCGTATGGGCGTCCGATGCCGGCGCGATGACCGTCATCATCGATGATCAGCCGTTCGATGGCACGGGCGAGTGGGATCTGGTCGAGTGTGGCAACTTCGCCATCCGATGGGACGGCGACTACATCGACAGCAACGGCGTGACACACCTGTTCGAGGCCACCGGTGACTTCGTGGTGTACGAGGACCGGATCGACGGGATCGCCGGCTGGAACGAGACGTGGCAGGACGGTGACGATACCGGTCGATTCACCGGTCGAACCCAGCTCCGCGGGCAGCAGTATCTGCAGTGATGGCGTACCGTCGAGGGTCGGCTCATGTACAATATTCTGATCGCGATCGGTCTCGGCCTGCTCATGTACGGCGTCGTCGCGGTGCTCCTGCACCCCATCGGCGCGGTGTTCCCTGCCGTGGGCGTCGTGGTCCTGGCGATCTTCCTCCTCACCCGGCGCACCGGCCGCCAGGTCGAGGCCGAGATGCGGGCCCTCCCGCAGCTCCTGCAGGCGCGCAAGGTGGACGAGGCCAAGGCGCTGCTCGACGGGGTCCGGCAGCGCTACGGCCGCTGGCAGATCTTGTTGGGTGGTCAGCTCGAAGCCCAGGTCGGGATGCTCGACTACATCCAGATGAAATTCGACGATGCACTGCCCAGACTGAAGAAGGGCACCTTCCAGAACTGGACGGCGTGGACCGCAATCGCGTGCATCCACTGGCGGCGTGACCGGCGGGACGACGCCTGGGCCGCCTTCGAGAAGGCCGCCTCCGCGGGCTCGAAAGAGGCCATCGTGTATGCGATGTGGGCGCAGCTGCTCGTGAAGGCGGGCAAGCGCAACGAGGCGGTGAGCGTACTGGCCCGCGGGCTCGAGGTGCTGCCCGAGAGCGATTTCCTCAAGGGCCTGAGCAAGCGCGTGGCCAACAAGAAGTCCATCGACGTGAAGCGCTTTCCGCAGACCTATTACCAGTTCTGGCCGGAAGAGTTCGCCAAGTCGTATGTGATGCGCGGGCGCCGGGATGGCGGGATGGCGGGCCAGCGTGTGCAGCCTCGATTCGGCGGTCGCGCCGCCCCTCGCCGGTGAGGGCTGTCGACGCACTGCTCGCGGCACCCGCATTGCAGGTGCCCCTGGCCGTCGTCGACCTCGAGATGACCGGGCTCTCACCGCGTGACGACCGCGTGTGCGAGGTAGCGGTGGTGCGGTGGCGCGGTGGCGTCGTGGACGAGTGGTCCACGCTGGTGCGTCCGGGCGTGCGCATGTCCGCTACAGCCAGTCGGTGCCATGGCCTGTCTGACCACGATGTTGCCGCCGCGCCGCTGTTCTCGGAGGTGGCCGATGAACTGACGGAGCGGCTGCACGGGTGTGTCTTCGTCGCCCACAACGCGCCGTTCGATCTGGGGTTCCTCGGACGAGAATACGCGGCCTGCGGGCGCAGCCTCCCCGGCCTGTTGCCGCTCGACACGCTGCTCATGGCGCGGCGGTTGTTCGCGTTTCCGAGGAACGACCTGGCGTCCGCTTGTGCTCGGCTCGGTGTCGTGCCCGACGGCGCCCATCGGGCGCTGGCCGATGCGCGCGCCACCCTCGCCCTGTACAGGGCGATGATAGCCATCCTCGATCCCGCGGGTACCGTGACCGTGGCCGAGCTGAACGAGCTCCTCGGTGCGCTGGCGCCGGACTCGCCGCTGCGGCTGGCACAGAAACAGACGCTGCGTCGGGCGTTTCGGCAGCGTCAGACCGTGTGGATCGACTATCAGTCCACGTCCCATCCGACCGACGGACTGGTGCACCGCGAGGTCGCGGTGTGGATGCTGAACCTCCCTCGCCTCCAGGGCTGGTGCCACCTGCGGGACGGCGAGCGGGTGTTCCGGCTCGATCGATGTCGAGCGGTGAAGGCTGGCGAGCGGGAGTACGACATCCCCGAGGACTTCGAGCCGCGCATCTGATGCGCCCGCTCACCGTGGTGCACGTGTGCCGGATCGGCTGGCCGTCGGTCGGCGGCATGGAGACGGTCGTCCAGGGGCTCGCCCGAGCCTTGAACGCCCGTGGGCACACGGCCAGGGTGGTGACGCTTCAGCGCTCGGTGGCCGACGGTCGGGCGCTGCCGAGCGGAGCGAACCGCGGTGTGCGGTATGAGCGGCTGGCGCGGTTCGGCCCGCGCCGATGGCCGGCCGCGCTCGGGCTGCTCGACGCCGTGGGTGATGCCGATGTTGTACATGTGCATGGGATCGACGGCCTGCTCGACCAGCTCGTGTGGAGCCGGCGGCGGCAGGTCCCGGTCGGGGTGAGCACTCACGGGGGCTATTTCCATACGCCGAGACACCGGTGGTTGAAGCGGGCGTGGTGTGCCACCGGCACGCGCGCCACGCTGGCTCGGGCGGATGCGGTGTGGTTCACCTCCGCTGGGGATCGCGACCGGATCGGTGGGCCAGGGACCGTGATCGAGAACGGGCACGATCTGGCGGCGCTGCGCGAATCGCCGCGTCGCGCCGAGCCGGGACTGTGGGTCGTTCCAGGCCGAGTGGTGTCGCACAAGGGGCACGCCGACCTCCTGGAGCTGGTCGCTGGGCTTCCGTGTTCGGAGCGCCCTGCCCGGTTGGTCTGCGTCGGCCCGTGTCCGGATCGCGCGTTGGCGCGCTTGTTGGACCAGCGCGCCGCATCGCTCGGCGTGCCGTGGGAACGGACCGGGGGGGTGTCGGCAGGCGAGTGGCGGGGATGGCTGTCGAGGGCGGACCGCGCCATCTTTCCGTCCCGCTCGGAGGGCTTCGGGCTCGCGCTCCTCGAGGCCATGGCGGCGGGGTGCCCTGTCGTGGCTCGGGAGCTCCCGGCGCACCGCGCGTTGCTGGGAGACCGGTGCACTCCACTCCTCCAGCCTCATGACCTGCATGCCGTCGCGGCCGACGAGACGCACCGCGACGCCGCGATGCACTGGGACTGGTCTGCTCGGGTCGACGCCTTCGAGGCAGCGTATGCGGAGGTGACCTCGTGAAGGTCCTGTTGGTCGCGTCGTCGGGAGGGCACCTGATGCACCTGTGGTGGCTCGAGCCGTGGTGGCGGGAACATGAGCGCACCTGGGTCACCTTCGACACAGCAGACGCTGCCGGAAGATTGGGAGGCGAGGCGGTGTATTGGGCGGTGCATCCCACCAACCGACGACCGGACAACGTCTTGCGCAACCTGCGCCGGGCCGCCCGGATCCTCCGCCGGGAGCGGCCCGATGTGGTGGTCAGCAGCGGCGCTGGGGTTGCGCTGCCGTTCCTCGCGGTGGCGAAGGTCCTCGGGATCGCGACCGTCTTCGTGGAGGTCTACGACCGCGTGGATCGCCCGTCGCTCACAGCGCGCCTGGTCGCCAAGTGGGTGGACAGGCTCGTGCTGCAGTGGCCCGAGCAGCAGGTCGGCCTGCCGAGTGGGCGCGTGCTGGGCCCGATGGTGGATGTGGAGGAGGCATCATGATCCTGGCCACGCTCGGTACCCACCCAGCCCGGATGCGCGGCGTGGAGGACGCCTTGGTGGCGTGGTCGGGTAGGGAGCGCGTGGTGCTCCAGGCGGCCGCCGATGGGACCCCCGTCGGTGTGGAGTGCGTGGGCATCGTCAGACCGTCGAGGCTGCGTGCGCTGCTCGCGGAGGCGCGCCTGGTGGTTTGCCATGCCGGACCTGCCACCGTGTTCGAGTGCTGGGAGGCGGGTCATAGGCCGTTGGTGGTACCCCGCGATCCCAGCCGCTCCGAGCACGTGGATGACCACCAGCAGCGGTTCATGCGGCGCTTGCCGAGCGGACTGATCACCGCGGTCGATCCTGCTGGCCTCGTCGCATCCTTCGAGTGCACGCCGGCGCGTCTCGACGCGCGCGTCCAGGGTTCGCCGGCGTTCACCCACGACTTCGCCGCCCTCGTGGACGACGTGGTGGCCGAGCGGCGAGCATCGGTCCTTCGAACGCTACTTCAGCACGCGCGCCGCTGGACGGATCTGCGTCCATAGGCGGATGGTGTCGTTCGGCAGCTCGCCGTTCGGCTCGACACGGTGGATGAAGCCTACGCCCAGGTCGACGAATGGCAGCGGGTTTCGCCACGTGACGCCGTTGTGCAACTGCCAGACGTCGCCGCTGTCGTCCAGCGCCGTCGCGTCGTCAAAGGAGTTGTAGCGGCTGCCGACTTCGAGTCCATTCTTCCCATCGATCGGGATCCAGAAGCTGATCTGACCGATCAGACCCAGCCGACCCGTGGTCGCCGACACGGCGGGTGCCACGATCGTCGTGTCGGTCGGCTCGATGTTCTGGCGCACGAACTCGGCCGAGACGGTGACGAAGCTGAGCCGGCCGATCAGGTCTGCGCCGAGCCCGGTGGTGCGGGTCGCGAACATGTCGTTGCGGAGGAGCCCGAACCCGACTCCCAGAGCCGCCTTCTTTGCGGGGTCCCAGGAGGTGTAGGTCTCGCCGTGGGACAGCTCTACGCGCGCCGTGAGGAGCCCGCCCGGGTCGGTGTCGCCGTACAGCGCGCCGTTGCCGTTGTACGCGCCCAATCTAACCAATGCAGACGGACCCGACTCGCCGAAGCGCACCTCCTGTCCGATCACGACCCCGACCTCGCGGCCAGGTACCAGGTAGTTCGTGCTCACCGACCGCTCCTGGAACAGGAGTGTGGCCGAGCTGGTGAGCGCTTCGCGAGTGAACGGCACTCGCTGCATGCCCATCGACACGCTCAGCGGATGCTTCCCGAATGGGGCGGAGAGGCGGGCGAAAGCGTCGACGATCTGTACGTCTTCGTCAGGCTCGGTGCGTCCGTCGTAGGGGCTTGCGATGCCGACGGACAGGCCGTAGTCCATCTGTACGTGCTCCGCGAGGGTCTGTCCCATCGGGAGGAGCCCGTCGAAGCCGATGCGCGCGCGCGCGATGGTGAACCCGGGGTCGTGCTCCGGATCGCCGTACACCACCGGATCAGCTTGCGGGTCACGGTCCTGGTCCCAGAACGTGGCCCAGGTCTGCAGCTGGCCCCAGGGAGCCATGGCGCCTCGTGCCCGGTCTTGCACCGACGCGATCGGCGTCAGGCCAGCGCCGGTGAGGGCCCCGGTGAGCGGCGGAGTGGTGTCGTCGGCAGCCGAGGCTCCCAACGCGACCAGCAAGACGAGGGCCGGCATTGCCATCTTCGCTCCACGGCTGAGACGCGCGCCGGTAACGACCTCGGGAGCAGCGCGCACCTGACCCCAGGTTAGAGGGGCGGACCATGCGAAACCTCCTCCCCATGGCGCCGGCGCTTGCCCTCGCGCTCATTTCCTGCGGCGGCTCCGAGTCCGAGTACGCGCGGGCGTCTGTGATCCGGTCCCTCGACGAGGCGATCGGTGGGCCAAAGGCCATCGCCCGTGAGGGCGATTTCATGCTCGAGAACGACCACTTACGGGTCGCGATCCTGTCAGCGAGAAACAGCCTGGGGCCGGGACTGTTCGGCGGTTCCATCATCGACGTCGACCTGCAACGCCACGATTCGAGGTTCGCAGGCGGGCGAGGCCGGGATCAGTTCGCGGAGCTGTTCCCCACCGCCAACATGAACGTGCCGAACCCCGGACTGATCGACGAGATCACGGGCAAGGCGATCGGTTCGGTGAAGATTCTGGAGTCCGGCGGCGGAAAGAGCGCCGCAATCGTGCGGGTCGAGGCCCCGGCGGTGGCGTTCCTCTCCTTGTTGAACGTGCTGTGGCCGATCGTGAACATGCCCGAGCTGTGGATGACCACCGACTACATCGTCGAGCCCGGCGTGCCCTGGCTCACGCTCCGCACGACCGCGTCGGTGGTTGATCTCGATGCGGGGTCGGAGCGACCCGATCCGCCTGGCGATCCGGTGGAGTATGCAGACACGGGGCTGCCGCTGCTCGAGTGGGCGCTCGAGAACGGGCTCGCCCTCGGCGAGTTCTACCTGTCGGGCGGCAACGTCGATGTGTTCGCGCCGGGCATCGGCTTCGACGAAGATGGCGCCGTGTTCGAGTCCATGGCTGCGGGTGAGAACACCTTCCAGACGCCGTTCGAGTTCCCGTTCCTCGCCGGCGCCGCCGATGGCGTGAGCTACGGGATCGCGCCGCTCGAAGGCTCGCTCTACATCCCCTTGTTCACGGCCTCCCAGACGGTCGCCGTCGGCGGTGGGGTGGCCGGAGCGCCGTCGGGTCCGCGGTTCCCGCTCGGCACCTCATACACCTACGAGCGGTTCCTGTTCGTCGGGCACGGCGACATCGGCAGTATCGTCGACCAGTATGTCGAGGCACGCGACATCCCCTACGGCACCATCACGGGCCATGTTCTCGAGCAGGGAACCGACGACGCCCTGTCAGGTGTACAAGTATTCGTGTACGAACCTGGTGCGCAGATGCCGTGGTCCCAATGGGAGACGGACGTGAACCCGCTGGACGACGTGGCCGATGGCTCGTTCGGGGGGCGGCTGCCGGTCGGTGAGTGGGAGCTGCTGGTACATGACCGGGGGCGCCCGGAGGCCCGTCGTGTGCGGGTGAAGGTGAAGAAGGGCGAGGATGTCCGGGTGCAGCTCAACGCCGGCCGGACCGGCGCGGTCGAGTTCGTCGTCGTGGACGAGGTTGGCCGCGCGGTGCCGAGCAAGGTGAGCTTCTTCCGTATGGACGGCAAGCCCAGGCGCGACCCCGCCCTCGGTGACGGGTTCATCGCGGGTGGCCCGGAGGCGGTGGTGTTCACCATCGCGGGTCAGGGGCTGGTGGAGCTGTCGCCCGGCAAATACCAAGCGGTGGCGTCGCGGGGGGTCGAGTACGAGATCGACGTGTCCAAGCCGTTCACGATCGACGCGAACACCGGAGCGAGGCTCGAGCTGCAAGTGGTGCGCAGCGTCGACACGCGCGGTTGGATCAGCGGTGACTTCCACGTTCACCACCAGGCCTCCCACGACAGCGGTGTCTCGCCGCATGAGCGCGTGCGCACCATGGCGGCGGAGGGTGTGGAGTTCTTCTCCTCCACCGACCATGACTTCGTGGTGGACTTCGCGCCGGCGGTCGAGGAACTGGGAGTGCAGGAGTGGGTGCAGTCCGCGGTCGGCGTGGAGACCACCACTGTCGAGAATGGCCACTTCCTGGGCTTCCCGGTCCAAGCGGATTTCCTGGGAGAGGCAGGGTTTGACGCCGAGCATGTGGACTGGACCGGCAAGAATCCCGAGGAGATGATCGCCTCGATCCGTGACATGGCCAGCGGCACCGATCCGATGGTGTACGTCGGGCATCCTCGCGATGGCATCCTCGGCTACTTCGACCAATACGGCTTCGATCCCTACGATGGAACGCCCGGAGTGGGAGGCGAGCCGGGGATTGTCGCGGTCAGCACGCCGTTCCTGTCGGGGGCCAACCCCATCATCGCCAACTCGGGCATGAGCTGGGGATTCGATGCCCTCGAGCTCCTCAACGGCAAGCGCATGGAGATCATCCGCACGCCGACTCAGCCGGAGCTCGACGACTTCGCGCAGGGCGGGGACACGTCGGTGTACGACATGCTCGTGCGCACGCTCGATGAGCAGGACGAGCTCGCGGCTGGGGTGTACCGCCTCGGGTACGGCTACGAGGGGCAGGTGGATGACTGGTTCACACTGCTGAACCTCGGCTATCGGTACACCGCCCTCGGGAACTCCGACACCCATGGCACCACGAGCGTCGAGTCCGGCTGTCCGCGGAACTTCGTGATGAGCGACGTAGAGCAGCCCGCCTTCCTGGACGACCAGGCCGTAGCGGATGCGGTCAAGGCCCATCGGGTGGTGGCGTCGTACGGCCCGTTCGTAGAGATGTGGGTGAACGGCGAGCCCATCGGTGGAGAGGTGAAGGCTGACGGTGAGATCGACATCGAGGTGCGAGTGCAGGCACCGACCTGGATCGATGTCGACCGCGCGGAGCTGTACGAGAACGGTACGCTGATCCACGTGTGGGAAGTGCCCGACACCGGCGACGTGCTTCGGCTCGACGAGGTGCTCGCGCTCTCTCCGGCGCGCGACTCCTGGTACGTGCTCATCGTGAACGGAGATGGCGATCTGGCCCCGGTGTTCACTCCCGTCGAGATTCCCTATGTCGACCTGCAGGTGGTGGTCGAGGATGCGCTCAGCGAGATCGGGGCCGTGTCGTCGTTCCTGTCGCCGGCGATCCCGATCCCCCGCGAGTACCCAGTGCATCCGTTCGCGCTCACGAACCCCATCTGGGTGGACGTGGATGGTGGCGGGTTCGATGCGCCAGGCCTGCCCGGATGGCTCGAGCGCCCGGAAGCGCCCGAGTAGCGCCGCGCCTGCCCCCATGGATGACGCAGAGCGCGGGACGCCGCAGGCGTGATCGTTGCACCGGCATGCCCACCTTCTCTTCGCGGCATAGGCGCGGCGCCAATCGGAGGCGACAGATGGTGCGCATCTTCACGGGCCCTTTCACCCGCGGGCTGGTGGTCGAGGCCCCCCATGCCTCGCTCGACGGCGAGCTGGCCCAGCGGGGAGTGACGGTCACACGCCTCGATCGCGTGCCCGACGCCGCCGCCCTCGTGGACGCACTGCATCAGTCGCGCGCCCACGTGCTGTTCAAGCGCAGCCGCGTTCCCGTCACGCGGGAGGTCATCGAGGCCTGTCCTGACCTGTACGCCATTCAGCTGTGTTGCATCGGCGACGACTCGGTCGACAAGCAGGCCGCTGCCGATCACGGCTTGCTGGTATTCAACGATCCGGTGTCCAACGGACGCTCGGTGGTTGAGCTGGCGATCGGCCACCTGATCGCGCTGAGCCGGCGGCTGTACGAGACCAACGAGCAGATGCACAACAGCGCATGGGAGAAGTCGGCTACCGGCCGCTACGAGATCGCGGGAAAGTGGCTTGGCGTGCTGGGGCTCGGAAACATCGGTCGGCAGGTCGCTCGGCGGTGCGAGAAGCTCGGCATGCGCATCCGGTTCTTCGACAACAGGCTCGTTGCGCAGGAAGTGGGCGAGGAGTTTGGCTGGGAGCGATGCGCGACGCCGCTGGAGCTGTTCCAGAAGAGCGATGCGGTCACGGTGCACACCTCCGCCCGGGATGCGCTCGGGCAGGACAACGCCGGCATGCTGGACTCCGTGCTCGCGGAGCTCGGAGCGGACAGACCGTCAGAGAGTCCGCGGATCTACCTCAACCTCGCTCGCGGCAACCTGCATGGATCGGAGTCTCTGCTGGCAGCGGTGGCCAGCGGTGCAATCCGACGTGCGGCGGTGGACGTGTACCCGGAAGAGCCAGCGCCAGGCGCCACTTCGTGGGTCAACCCGTACGCGAGCCAGCCGGCCATCGTGTGCACGCCCCACGTGGGCGCCGCGACCCAGGAAGCGCAACCTCGCATCGCCCGTCGGGTGGCCGCCACAATCGGCGCCTTCTCGGCAACGGGAGCGATGCGCGACTGCGTGTTCAACGCTCGGGCCCGCTTGGGAGGCACGGTTCCTGACGCCGCACGTGCGGCGCTCGCGGTGGTGCACTCCGTCCGTCGAGGGACGAAGAAGGCGGTAGACGATGCGATCTACGAGGCCGGTGCGAGCAACCTGGGCTCTGCGCACCGTGACTTCGCGATCGGGGCGGCGTACGACCTGTCGTTCCTGGATCGGCCCCTGGAGCGCGCTGAGCTCGACGACATCGTCACACGGGCGGTCGCTTTGTCCGGCGATCCCAGCGCCATCCGAACGATCCGCCAGATCACCCTGCGCTGATTCAGGGCGTGCGAAGTGAGATGGGACCGCAGTCCCACACCGCGTCACAGGAAGCGGGCACCTGCCACGCCCACGTGCCGAGATCGCCGCCGTCCGTGCACGATGCGATCGGGATCTCGCGCTCGCATGCGGATGCGGACTTGGGGTCGAAGTCGCATCGGCTCCGATCGACAGTCCGCACGAAGTCGTAGCAGGCATCCGCCTCGAAGGTCTGCTCGCACTGGGCCGCCGCGTCGCACAGGTCGGCCAGGACCTCGACCTCGAACTCGTCGACCGACATGCCGCCGCAGGCGCAGAACAGGACTGCAGGAGTGATCAGGAACCGCATTCGCGGACGTTAACCTGTCGCTGCTGCGCTCGTCTGGGCAGTGGATCCCCAGAACACGACCGGAAAGGTGTACGCGGCGGGGAAATTATTACGGTTACACGTTGTTCTTGGGCGATATCCGCTGGTTGTGCACAGCTTGTCCCCGATAGCCGGGACGCAGATCGGGAAATGCGATTCCGGCCGTGTGCCCAGAGCTGGCGTTGGAGCGACGCCGAGTCGTGGCACTGCCCTTGCATCCGGGAGAGACCCGGGTCCCCGGCGACAGGTGTCGTCAACCGGTCACAACTCCAACGGAGCCTCCCTCGCCCGCGGCTCGACGCTCGCTGCGCCCGTCCTGCGTGGTTCGCCACGCCCCATCGGCTCGTCGGCTGTACGGTGAATGAGCGAAGGCCAGTCCTTCGCTACTGCAGGTCGGTCTCGACCGTGATGTGGAGGAGGGGACGCCCTCCGGAGCATCGCACGCAGAGAGGCCCGGGAGTGTGACCGGGGGGCCCGGGCCCCGCACCGCGCGCTGGTAAGTGGCGGACGGCGCAGTATGCTGGGGGGCGGAGGGCGCCATGGACCAGCGGTTGCAGATCGGACGGGAGCTCTTGGCCAGCGGCGACGAGTCGCTCAGGCGTGAGTCGATCGAGCACGCAAGACGGCACTTTCAGGCCGCGTTGCTCCAGTTTCGTGGCCCGGAGCTTCGGCTCGGAGAAGCGCACGCCCTCCGCGGATTGGCCGAGGTCGCGAGGCGGCAGGGCTCGGTACAGGATGCCGAGGCCTACGTTGATGCGTCGATCCTGGGATACCGCGCGACCCGGGATGCCTTGGCCAAGGTCGATCCCCGCGGGGTGGCTCGCGAGCTGTGGGACGAGGCAACGTCCGGTGAATGCAGCGCGCTGGTGTTGTTGAGCAGTCTGCAGCTCCGCATCGGCAACGATGGTGAGGCGCGCAGGACGCTGAGCTTGGCGCGAGACCTCGCCACGCACCTCGGTGGAGGTGGCGCCGCTGGCGTGGTCTGGGCCACCCTCGGGCGTGCGGCGCTCCGCGACGGCAACTATCTGGAGGCCCGCGCATCCCTGGAGCGGGCGGAGTCGATCCATGGCGGCGCCGGCGAGGTGGCCGCGGCGCTGGGGTGCGCCCTCACCGTCGCCGAGATCGATCGGCTCACCGGGTCGACGGATGCAGCCGCCGCGACGCTGGCACGTGTGGCGAGCACGGCGCGATCCGAGGGGCTGAGCGTGCTGGAGGGTCGTGCAGACTCCGCGCTCGCGGGGCTGGCAGGCCAGGCCGGCGACTACGCACGAGCCGCAGAGCTGTACAGCGATGCGCTGACCCGGCTGCGCACTGCCGATGACCGGTCACCGGCGGCCTATGCCATGGTCGGCCTAGGCGATGCGCGCTCTCGGTTGGCAGCGGGGCCGCCGGGCGACGCATCACAGCTGGCATCCGCGGCGCAGCTGATCGTCGAGGGGCTCGCGCGGTTTAGAGAGACCGAACAGCTGCACGGGATGGGTGTGGGGCTGCTGCGCCTCGGTCAACACGCGCGCCGCGCAGGAGCCGATGACTTGGCGCTGGCGCTCGGTGAGGCCGCGCGTCGGGTGTTGGTGCGGACCGATCCCACCCGCGGCGTGGGCGAGGCGCTTCGGCTGCAGGTCAAGGCGGCGGCGGGGGTGTCGGCCGGGTCCGCGGTGTTGGCGCTCGCCTGGGCGCGCGCCGACCTGGTCGGGCACTCCCAGCCCAAGGCGCGGGAGGTGTTCAGCTTCTACAAGGCACGCGCCCCCATCGAGTGGGTCGAGCGGCTCAAGCGGCTCGACGAAGCCGAGCGCGTGGCCACCGCCGCCCGCATCACCGAGCGCGTGTTGCACGACGTGCTCGGCGAGATCGGATGCTCGCTGGCGGCCCTGGATGATCTCGGGCAAGCCGGTCCGTTGTTCGACGCTGTGCTCGCGCTCGGCACGCCGGAATAGAGGTCGCACTCCGGAGGCGCCTGTGCGAGAACCCGTACCGTTCCTGTTCTCTGCCGATGGCGACGTGCTCATCTGTGGCGATGGCCCAGAGCTGTTGGTGTACAGCGCGGTCGACGGATCGCCGCGATGGAAGCTGTTCGGGGACGATGTGGTGGTCGGCCTCGCGCAGGCGGCGAACGAGGTTGTCGCGGTAGATGCGGCCGGGAACCTGCAATTCTATCGGGCATTGGACGGTCGGCTGGACCGCACGGTCGCGCTGGGGGTGGCGGCTCTGGGGCTCGCCGGCAGCGACTCTGGTGCGGTCGGAGTGATCACGTCTGCCGGCGTGCATGTGCTGCCGAGGGGCGGGGCGCCGCGCCTGGTGTCGGCGCCGGGGGCGACCGCGGCTGCGTTCGGGCCGGGCGGTGGCAGCCTGGGCGTAGGCACCTCGGACGGGAGGTTCATCGCCATCGACCCCGCCTCGGGTGGCGCGTGGGGGGAGATTGCACTCGGCGGTCCTGTGGGGGGTGTCGCCTGGTCCGCTCGCGGGCACTGGGTGGTTACCGCCGGCGCGAGGTGGCTGCTGGTGTCCGGAGATGGCAGCTCGGTGGTGGCGGAGCTGAGCGCTCTCGAGGCCGCTGGCGGTCCGGTCGCAGTGTCATCGGATGGCCTCATCGCGGCCACCGTGGTGGGCCTGAACGAGGTGCACGTAGCGGAGCTGTACACCAATGCAGCAGCCGGCAGCCTGACATTCCGGCGTGCCGTCGGCGATCTATCCTTCGGTCCCGGCGCGCAGCTCGGCATCGGCCTGGACGACGGCGACGGCATGTGCATGGAGCTGCACAGTCAGAACACCGTTCGAACGGAGCCGCATCCGGGTCGAGGTCGCAATGCTTGGAACATGGACGCCCAGCTCGACGGAGGCATGCTGCGCGGTGCGCTGGCCAATGCCACGGTCGCAGGCGCCTCGATCGCTGTGTACACCGGACCCAAGCCCCCGGAACCGACACCGTGGTGGAAGGTGGCGCTCGGCGTCGGTGGCGGCTGCATGGTGCTGATCGGCGGAACGATGCTCTTGCTGATGGTGACCAGCTGGGCGCTGTACATGCGCGGCCTGATCTGAAGCCTCAGCCGTCGCCGGGCACCGTTGCGATACATCGCTCGCCGAGGTTCGCGACCGTAGCGGGGCCGACGCCTTGCAGCCGGCTCAGGTCGTCGCAGCTGCGATGAGGGCGCGCGGCCACGATGCGGACCGCAATCGCAGGGGTGACGCCTGGCAGCGTGCACAGCAGGTCTGCGCTCGCGGTGTTGATGTCGACCCGGTCCAATCGTTCACCGCGCCCGCCGTTGGGGTCGGCGCCGTCCACAGAGACGCGGCTGCGAAGATTCTCGACCGTGCCGGGCCCGATATGCGGCACCCGCAGCAGCCCGTCCACGCTGGAGAACGGACCGTTGGTCTGCCGCCACTCGACCACCGCCGCCGCCTTCGCGGGGCCCAGGCCGGGGAGCATCGCGAGCTGCTCGGCGGTCGCGCGGTTCAGGTCCAACGTCGCTCCCCCGTATGCGAGGGAGACGAATAGCAATACCAGCGAACCGGGTGTCACTCGCCGGTTGCGTCCGCGGCACCATCACCGCCGATGTTCAGGAACCGAACAGCCTGTTGGGACATGTCCCAGGTGCCGATCCACGTACCGCTCGCGACCGTGGCGGTGGCGTTGTGGAACCCCATGGCGGTCGTGTCGCCGGCAATGCGATCGGTGCTCCAGGAGCCGCCCGCACGGGTGGCCAGGCGCAAGTCGCCGTTCCAACCATCGAAGTACGCTACGCGCGGTGCCCCGGAGCCGAGGACGAGGGCGGTATCTGCGCCGCGTAGGTCGTCGGTGTCGACGGCCTGGATCGAGAAGGCGCCTCCGCCATCGCGGGTCGCTACCTTCAGGTCTTGGTTGGCGACGTCCTGGTAGGCGACCCACAGCGTGTCGCCCTCGAGGCCGAGGCTGGCCCAGGCGCCCACATCGCCGGAATCGACAACGGTGGTGGACCATGCGCCATCGACGCCCTCGAGCAGGACCAGCGTTCCCGCGGCGGCGTCGTGGAACACCAGATACTCGGTGCCGTCGTCGATCAGCAGCGAGGTGTGGCTCACCTCGGCGGGTCGGATCTCGTCGGTGCTGCCCGTGTCTGCTGCCGGGATGATCACCACGCTGCTCTTGTACGCCTCGTCGGTGGACCAGGCCCCGCCCGCGAAGCGCGACACGCGCACGGTGGCGCCATCGGCGCCCACGTGGGCGACGACCGGGCTGTTTGCGGCGTCCAAGGCGAGCGATGCCCAGGCTCCGGCGCCAGGTTCCACCGCTGTGGGCTCTGCCCAGGAGCCTGGGCCCGAGGCCCGCTGCGACGCGAACAGTCCACCGGTGGCCAGATCGGAGTAGGCCAGCCAGACCGTTCCGTCGGACGCGACGGCGTGTGTGGTGTGCGACCCGCGGTCTCCCACGTCGCGACCGTCCGAGCCCGGGTAGCCGTCGACCCGCTCGTGCCGCCACGCGATCGAGCCATCGCCCGCCGGGGTGCCCACAGCGAAACCAACCGCCCCGAAGTCGTACTCATGGTACGCGATCGTGAGTCGCTGGCCATCTGGCGATGCGTCCATGGAGAGCCAGTCCCCGAAGACCTCGGGAGACTCCTGATCAACAGGGGGCTCGACATCAGGGAAGCTGTACTCCTGCTCGTTGCAGGAACAGCCCGCGGCGACGAGGGCAGGGATGACGGCGAGACGCCAGTGCATAGATTCTCCGCGGACCGACGCCAATGTTGCACGCGTGTGCACGACCGTCAACGACCGCCAGGAACGGGAAAGTCGCGGCGCACGCCTTCGAGTGTGTCCGCGACCGTGTCGGCGGTCCACACGAGCTGCTCGGTCGTGTGGGTGCTCGAGAGGAAGAACCGGAGCCGGGCCGAATCGTCGGCTACGGCGGGGTACACGATGGGCTGGACGTTGATGCCCTGCTCCAGCAACCGATGGCTGAGCACCAGAGCATGCAGGGAGTTGCCGGTGACGGCGGGGATCACGGCCGACCCGCCACGCGCCGGGCCGGTGTCGACCCCCCGTGCCTTCAGGGCGTCGTGGAACACCAGGGCGTTGGCCTGCAGCTCCCGTACCCGCTCCGGCTCCTGCCGCATCAGCCGGAGGGAGGCCAGCCCGGCCACCCCGTTCGCTGCGGTGATGCCCGCTGAGTAGACGAAGCCCGGCGCGGTGTACCTGAGGTAGCGGATCAGTGCGGCGGAGCCCGCGATCCACCCGCCGCAGCTGGCCAGGCTCTTGGACAGTGTGCCCATCCAGATGTCCACGTCCATCGGGTCGATGCCGAAGTGCTCACCGGCCCCGCAGCCCGTGGCGCCGATCACGCCGAAGCTGTGTGCTTCATCGACCATCAGCAGGCAGCCATAGGCCTTCTTGAGCGCGATGTACGCCGGCAAATCACAGATATCGCCGTCCATCGAGTACACGCCCTCGACGACGATCAACACCTTCTCGTGGTGCGGACGGAGCTGTCGGAGCAGCGACTCGAGGTGAGCGGGGTCGTCATGACGGAACCCCCGCCGTCCGGCACCGGAGAGCTTGATGCCCTGGAGCGCCGAGTCGTGGATCAGCTCGTCGTGCAGCACCAGGTCGCCCGGCCCGAGGAGGTGCCCGATGGTCGTGACATTCGTGGCATGCCCGGCCGTGAACACGACCGAGTCTTCCACGCCCTGTGCATCGGCGAGCTCCGCCTCGAGCTCGCCGTGGAATGGCCGCTCCCCGGAGGCCACCCGCGATGCCGACACCGAGGTGCCGTAGCGATCCACGGCTTCGTGCACGGCGGCGAGCACGCGCGGGTCGCCAGACAGCCCGATGTAGTTGTACGAGCTGTAGTTCACGAGCTCCCGCTCGCCGACCACCGTGGTGTTCTTGGCCGTGCCCTGGTGGACCGAGAAGTATGGGTTGTCGATGCCCAGAGCTGTCGCGGCCTCGAGCCGCACGTCGAGATCCCGCACCTCCGCCCAGGTCGAGATGTCGATCCACTCGGGCTTGATCTGCAGCGGTGCATCGCCGTCCACCGCCTTGAGCTCGGCGACAGCGTCTTCCACGACCGCGATCGTACCCTCGGCGTCGGACAGGATGAACGATGCCGTGAATCGGTCGTCAGACTGCTCGCCGAACTCGACGTCGACGGTGAGCTCCGCGTGGGCTGGCAGGGGCCGCAGCAGCGTGATCCGGCCGATGCTCACCGGCGTTCCGGCGCGTCGGTAGCGGGTCCAGGCGACGGTGGCGGCCAGCTGCATTGCGCTGTCGAGCGCCAACGGGTCGAGTGACCAGCTGGAGCGTGCCGTGTCCGGGATCCACCGATCCGGAGAGGTGGTGCGGACCGTGCCTCGGGCGGTCGTGTCGCTCACGCCCTCGATGTCGACGAGGCCGGCGAGCAGCGGGCCATGGAAGGTCACTTGGCGGTAGAACGTCTTCACGTCCAGCTCGCTGGGTGCGCCACCAGCGTGGCGGGCGACCTGCGCGGGTGGCTCACCGCCCGCTGAGACCCGGGCGCGGTACGCCAGCGCCCGGTCCGGTCCGACCCGGATCTCTGCCCGATCGCCGCGGACCGAGACCTCCAGCTCTACCGGTTCCGTGACCGGGATCCCGCGGAACAGCCGCAGCCCGGCGACGCTGTACGGCGGCTGCAGGCCCGACACGTACGCCATGAGGTCCGCAGCGGACGCGAGCGGGAACACCGGCGTGCCCTCGATGGCGTGGTCGAGGAGGAACGGGTGGGTGTCGGTGGAGAGCACGAGTCGGTGGACCCGGGCCCGCGTGGTCGCCGGGAGCGAACGCCCGAGCACCCGAACGCCTTCGGTTCCGATGGCCTGGACCAGAGCGCCGATTCCGGCCTCGTCGCCGACGAAGTCTATACCTTCGGCGCGCATCGCGGCCTGTACGGGTGCCGGGATGGTCTGGACCATCTCGGACTCGCTCCATGGGCCGAACTCGCACACCGCCCCGCCTGGCGTGGCCTCGACCAGCGCTGCAAGAAGGGCGTTGGCGGCTGCGTAATGGGCCTGGTGCCGGTTTCCGAACCGACCCGCCAAGGATCCGACGGCCACCGCCCACCGCAGCGTGGGGCGGGACGCGGCGACCAGGGCCAGCCATCCTGCCGCCTTGACCGCGCGTGCGCGGCGTCCTGCGTCTGCATCGACGACGTCCACCGGCCCGTCGGCGAGCACACCTGCGCAGTGCACGAGGCCGGTCACGCCGGCGCTCCCAAGGGCCGCGAGCACGGCCTGCCGGTCGGTCACGTCGACCTGGAGCGCTGTCGCGGAATCGGTCGCGGCGAGCCAGTCCGCCACGTCGCCAGTGGGGGCGCCCCGACCCAGGAGCAGCACTCGCGCGCCCGCAGCGCTCAGCTGCTGAGCGAGCTTGTACCCGATGCCACGGGTACCGCCCGAGATGGCCACCACGTCGTCGGCCGTCACGCTGTGGGCCGCACCGGTCGAGGGCTCGAGCCCGAGGACGGCCCGGGCTCCAGCGAGTCGAACGTCCACGGTCTGGTCCTCACTGACCAGCTCTGCGAGCGCTGCGCCCCACGGAATGTCCACGTCCGGCGAGACCGCGACACACTTCACGCGCCTCTCGGGCCACTCACGAGCGAGCGCCCTCGCGGCGCCGGCGAGGGCCTCCGCCCAAGGGTCGTCAGACCTCCGGACCACGAGCAGGTCGACCGGTCCCGTCTCAGCGACTGCGGCGAGCAGATCGGCGGCGTCGTCGCGCCAGGGAACCTCGCCGGCCATCGCGGCGTGCACCGGGGTCGGTGCATCCTGCGACGCGACCCAGACAAGGGGACCCGTGGCGCTTCGGGCGAGCCCAGCCGCGGCCTCGGCGCCTGGGCCGGCGACGCGGACACCCCGAGTGAATCGCGGTGAATCGGGCAGGGGGGTGGGCACCCACGTCGGCGCGTAGGCCATGAGGGGTGCGTCGTCGTCCGCATCGACCGCGCCGCGCTCCGCTCGCTCCACGTACTGGGCGATGCCGTCGACGGTCGGTCGGTTGATCAGCAGCTCCTGCGGCAGTCCACCGAGGCCGGGGAAAGCATCCGACAAGCCGGTGGAGAGGTCGTTCACCATCAGCGAGTCGAAGCCGAGTTCCTCGATCAGAGCGCTGCTCGGGCGAACGGCTGCGACGGGGTAGGACGACACCCGTGCCACGATGCCGATCACCCGGTCGAGGACCGTGTTGCCCGGGGCAGACGGCGCTGCCGCCGACGCTGGAGCCGTCACGGAGGTGGGGGCAGACGCGGTCTCGCCGGTGATTCCGGCGCGCGCCGACAGCGATCGGCGCTGACCGTCCTGGACGGGCCAGTAGACCTCGCGGGGAAGGACGACTGGCGGCACAGAGGCCGTCGGCGCATGACCCGTGATCGCGGTCGTGTCTACGGGCTGGCCGTGCACGAACAGCCAGCCGAGGCCGAGCAGGATGCTGCGCCCTCCGTCGTGGTCGTCCCGGCTCCCCAGGGTGAGGACCGCGCGAGCGCGACCACCGGCCGTCTTCCTCGCGAACGACGCCAGCGGCCCCCCGGCACCGACCTGGAGTAGTACATCGGCGCCCGCAGCGAGGCACTGTTCCACTGCGCGGGTGAAGCGGACCGGCGATGCGGCATGGGCCCGCATGACGGCGCGGGCGTCCTCGATGGAGGACCATGGGTGGTCGACGATCCCTGACGCCACGGGGAGGGAGGGCTCGGTGAACACCATGTCGTCGACCATCGGGCCGACATCGAGCTCCGCGAACAAGGCGGAGTGGAATGCATGACTCACAGCGAGCGGCTTGTTGGGCACCCGCTTGGCGTCGGCGCGCTCTGCCACGGCGCGCACGGCCTCCGTCGTGCCCGAGACCACGTGTTGCCGAGGGTGGTTGTAGTTGGCCACCACAGCGCCTTCGACCACCAGGCCCTCGGCGGTAGGCGCGTCGGCCATGATCGCGATCATCGAGCCGGGGTCACCGGTGATCGCCGCCATGGCTGCTCCCCGGCGCGCGACGAATCGAGCACCTTCGTCCGCCGTGTAGAACCCACCCGCGACGCCAGCGTTGAACTCACCGAGGGAGTGGCCGGTCGCGATCACGGGCCGCACACCGACCGAGTCGAGCAACCGGCGGAGCGCCTCGCTGCACGCGAACATCGCAGGCTGACAGTTGGCGGTGTGTTGGAGCCGCGCCGTAGCGGCGTCTTCATCGGTCGGGCGCTGCAGCGCTGGTGCGATCAGCTCGGTCAGCGGCGCCTCGAGCACATCGGCGAGGGTCGCCTCGAGGTCCCGCAGAGTCTGTTCGACCACGGGGAACCGGGCGCGGGCATCATCGAGCATGCCGAGGCGCTGGGCGCCTTGCCCGGGAAACAGGAACGCGACGCCGCCCATATGCTCCGGCGTCTCGCCGAAGGCGGTGCCGGCCGGGACCTCGCCGCTGCCGATGGCCACGAGGCGGTCGACGAGCTCTTCCCGGGACGCCGCCACGACCGCAAGCCGCCACCGGAGCTTGGGTCGGATCGCCCACGCGCGCGCCACGCCCGCCACGGACGACTCGGGGTGGGCGCCGATGGCGTCCGCGGTGCGCGCAGCGAGGTCCCGCAGCGCGTCCTCGGTCGCCGCGCTCATCAGCACCAGCTCGGCGTTCGCAGTGGGGCTCGCCGCGACCGGCGCTGGCGGCGTGCCGAGGACGACATGTCCGTTGGTGCCACCGAAGCCGAACGAGCTCACGCAGGCCAGGCGGTCATCGCCCACCCAGGCCACCGGCTCAGTGGGCACGGCCAACGGTGAATCTTCGATCTCGAGCGTGTCTTTCGGTCGTTCAAAACCCGCCATCGGCGGGATCGTCTCGTGGTGGAGGCTCAGCGTGGCGCGGATGAGCCCCGCGATCCCGGCGGCGCTCATCGTGTGGCCGATGTTGGCCTTCGAGCTGCCGAGCCAGGCGCCCTTCACGCCGTGTAGTGAGCGGAGGAGCCCGTTGAACTCGGTGACATCACCGACCGCGGTGCCGGTGCCATGCGCTTCGATGTAGCCGAGGCCCGCGGCGTCACGCCGAGCATCGCCCCAGGCGTCCTGGATCACCTCGACCTGGCCATCTTCCACCGGCGCCATCGGGCCGTCGCCGCGGCCGTCGTTGTTGGTCGCGATGCCATGGATCACCGCGTAGATCCGATCGCCATCACGCACGGCATCTTCGACGCGCTTCAGCAGCACGGCGCCGGCGCCGTCTCCTTGGACGAACCCGTCGGCGCGGTGATCGAAGGGCCGGCAGTAGCCGCTCTCGCTCATGGCTCCGATGCGGGAGAACGCCAGGTAGTGGTCTGGCGTGAGGGAGATGTAGACGCCGCCGGCGAGTGCGGCATCGATGGTACCGGCGCGCAGGTGGGCCACTGCGTCACTGAGCGCCATCAGCGCAGACGCACAGGCGGCATCCAAGGTGTAGGCTGGACCGTGGAGATCGAGCTCCTGGGCGACCGCGGCCGCGCACATGTTGGCGAGGGCGCCGGGTGCGGAGAACGGGCGCGTTGGCACCACCTGCTCGACCCACTCACCGAGTCGCTCACGCTCTTCCGCGGTGGGGGACTTCCCGAATGCGCCGGTGGCCATGAGCTGCGCCGACGTGCGCGCGCCCACCAGCTTCTTGAACTCGCTCGCCGTGACTCCGACGAACACACCCGTCTTGCGCGGCAGCGCCCCCGGCGTATAGCCGGCGTCTTCGATCGCCTGCAGGCTGACCTCGATGGAGAACCTCTGCTGTGGGTCCATCACCTCGACCCGCCGGGGCGGGATGCCGAAGTGGAGTGCTGGGAACGAACGCACGTCGTCGATGAACGCGCCGTGCGGCGCATAGTACTGGTCCGCCTGCCGGCGATTCGTCGAGTGGAACGCGTCGTGGTCCCAGCGATCGGCCGGTACGGGGCCGAACGCGTGCCGGCCCTCCACAGTCATCTGCCAGTATGAGTGTAGGTCTTGCGCGCCGGCAAAGCGGCACGCCATTCCAACGATTGCGATCGCAGTCAACGGCGTCTCCAGCGGGGCGAATCGCAGGCGTGCGGTCGCTTCCCGGGTGCGCGTCAGAGGCGCACGAGCACTCGCTGTGGGTGTTGGGGCTGGGCGCGTGACGGCGAGCGGCCGCTCAGGCGTCGACCCGCCCGCCGCGGATCAGCCCGACCAGGTCCGAGATCTTCGACACCTTTGCGAGCTCTTCGTCGGCGAAGGTGGCGTCGATGGCCTCCTCGATGTGGCCGACCATCTCCATCGTGGCGATGGAATCGAGACCGAGCGTCTCGATCTTGGTGCCGGGCTCGAGGGTGGCGAAGTCGGCCTCACGGTTCGGCGCCACAGAGTTGAGCGCGTTGCGGATGAGGTGGATGGGGTCGTTGCTAGTCATGTTCGGTGCACTCCGAGGTCCAGTGACGAGAAGGCGTCAGCGGCCGAGGGCCGTCGCCTTGGCGCGGCTCCATAGCGAGCGCGCCACATGCCTGGCGAGGGTGATCCGATCAGCGGACGCACCCGCGAGGCGTGAACCATCACGTCCCAGCTCGCCGTTCAGGTATTGCTGGCGGGCCTTTCGGCGCTGGAGCTTGCCCGAGCTCGTCTTCGGGAGCGAGCCGGGCGGGAGCACGATCACGTCCTCGGCGCGGAGCGACAGCTCTCGCTGGATGTGACTGCGGACGGGCGCCACCAGAGACGACGGATCGTCGGCCCGAGACTCGAGCACCACCACCAGCTGCTCTCCGGTGCTCGATGGCACGGAGAAGGCGACCACGTTGCCCTTGCGCACGCCGTCGACCTCAGCTGCGGACCACTCGATGGCCTGCGGGTGCACGTTACGCCCGTTCACGATCACCAGGTCCTTGATGCGACCGGTGACGTAGACCTGCTTGTCGAGCAGGAACCCGAGGTCGCCGGTGTGCAGCCAGCCGTCCTTCCAGGCTTCGGCCGTGGCTTCGGGGTTGTTGAAGTATCCGGGCGTCACCGACGGCCCCTTCAGGCACAGCTCGCCCTCGGTTCCCTCCGGAAGCTCGTTGCCCTGCTCGTCGAGCGCGGCCACTTCGTGTCCGGGGAATGCCTCGCCGCAGGCCACGAACTCGGTGGTCGGTCGGTCGTCGATCGGGGCGACGACCTTGCCATCATTGCGGAACACGTCGGTGTCGATCGCCACCGTGTTCATGGTGCGGCCGAACCGCTTGATGCTGATCGCGAGCGTGGACTCGGCCATGCCGTAGGCCGGGCTGATCGCGTGCTCCGGCAGGTTGCAGTGCTTGCCGAACAGCTCGGTGAACTGCCGCATGGTCTCGGGCTGGATCGGCTCGGCGCCGCAGCCAAGGCGGTCGAGGCAGGACAGGTCCCACTTCTCGAGGTCCTGCGGGCGGGCCTTGCGCGCCGCAAGTGCGAACGCGAAGTTCGGGGCAAAGGTGATGTTCGCGCGGTGGCGGTGCACCGCGTCCATCCAAACATTCGGGCGCTTGATGAACCGGAGCGTCGGGATGTAGGTGATGCTGAGGCCGTGGCACACCGGCGCGATGACGAACCCGATAAGCCCCATGTCGTGGTATAGGGGAAGCCAGGAGACACCGCGGGTATCGGGCCCCATCTGCACGGCGTCGTTGATGATCCCGCGGCAGTTCGCGACCAACGAGCCGTGGGTCACCATCACGCCCTTGGGATCGGCCGTGGACCCGGAGGTGTACTGGAGGAATGCGAGGTCGTCTCCCGTGATCTTCGGGAGCGCGGGCATCCCGGTCGCCTCGCGGAAGGACTCGACGGGCACGAGCTTGTGCAGGCTCGGCACCTTGTCGACCAGGCCCCACAACACGTTCTTCAGCCGCGCACTGGCGATCAGCAGCGAGGCCTCGGAGCTGGCGAGCACCTTGCGCGTGCGCTCGAAGTAGGCGTCGAGGCTGCCGAAGGACATGGGCGGGTACAGGGGGACCGGCACGACGCCGATGCGGATGCAGGCCAGAAAGGTGAGCACGAAGTCCATCGGATCGATGACAATCAGGCCGACGCGGTCGCCCTTGCGCAGTCCGTATGCCTGCAGTGCGGCAGCGCGCTGCAGGGTCGCGACATCGAACTCCGTGTACTTGAACGGCGTCTCTTCGCCCTTCAGGTCCATGAAGGTGAACTTGTTGTCCGGGTACAGCTGCGTGACCTCACCCAGGGCCTGGGCGACCGTGTCGAAGGGCTTGACCATGGAGCGTCTCCTCGGGTGTCGTGACGGAACGGGGCCGGGTCACCGGCGACCAGACCGCGAAGCGCCTGCTCCATAGGCCGCCGCCGGGCCGTTCGCAAGCATCCCGTCGCCCGATCATGTAGGTTCGAGGCCCCACATAAACTGACCGGTCGGTCAAAACAGTGCCGGCGTGGACCGACCCATCGGTCGGAATCGGACCACCCAGTCGCGTAATGTTGCTTGCTAGGATGGCGGGGGAGTGTCAGGGTGCATCTCGCTCGGCCCCGCGGGCGCAGGAGGCAGGTTCGATGGTCGCGTTGGCAGATCTCGCCCTGGTGTGGGCAGCGATGGGGGTAGATTGCTGCCTCCTCTCAGCGATGCTTGCGTTCAACGTCTGGGGGTTGATCGGCTTTGTCCGTGAGGAACGCGAGGAGAAGCCGAGCGGCGTGTCGATGGCGGCATGGGGCATCGGCTTCTTGTCGCTGCTGCTGGGACCGTGTGCGTGGCTCGGCGCGGTGATCGCGATCGGCATGGCGAGCTTCGAGCGCCGGCGGATCTACCAGGACAAGTCACCCCTGTCCTCGGCAGGCCCGGCTCGCATGGCTAGCATCAACGGCGGGTTCACCCTGCTGATCTGGGTGCTCATGTTGGTCGCCGGCATCGGTCAGTACGCCACCACGGGCGGCTGATCACCGCACCCAGATCGACCACTCGCCCGTGAAGGCGCCTTCGGTGCCGCACTTGGGCATGTCGTCGTCCAGGCCCCAGTCCGTTCCGTCGGACTGATTGCCGTCCATTCCACGGTCGCGGAGGTCGACCGTGAAGTCACGTGGCTCGCGGCAGTGGTCCTCACCTTCGAGGTACCCTGCCGCCCAGGGCTCCCCTTCGGGCAGATCCTCGCCGGTGACGTTGTCTCTCCGCGCGGGGGGCACACCGAATCCAGCGCCGTCATCCGGCAAGAAGCAGGACTCGAGCTCGGTGCCGGTTGTGATCACCTGGTACCAGTCCACGTCGTAGAACGACAGATCGACGACCAGTGACGGGTCTTCGGTCGAGAATCGGCAGGAGAATCGGATGTCCCCCGGGCGCGCGGCACGGAGTCCATCCCAGACCCAGGGCGCTGCGCTCACCGGGCGTTCTGTGGCGAGGTCGTCGTGCCACGGGCCAGCTTCGTCGGACAGGGGTGTTCCGGCGGTGTTGGCCACCAGGCTCCACCCGCCGCCATCCGTCTCCATGTCGCACCTGACGATGACCGCTGGCGAGAGAGGGTCGGGCTGAAGCGCGTAGGGTCCGGAGGGTGCGGATGGATCCGCCGCGAGTACCTGCGCGCAGGTCGACGGCTCCGACACCGCAGCGACCATGGCGTGTCGGACGGCCGAGCGGGCCACGACGGTGTTTCCGTGAACGTCGTGCACGGTGTCGTGGAGGCGCCATGCCACGACCTCGACGGCATCACCGATCCCTCGAGGGCCGAGAAAGCCGAGGTCGAGCTCGGTCGCCCCATCGTCGGTGGGACCGAACAGGCGATGCGCGCCTAGCCCTCGGACCTCGATCACAATCCGTCCCGGCGCAGACGGCTCCCAGGCGAAGGGGAGCGTTGGGGCAGACAGATCGAGCACTGCGCCGGGGGTGGGGGAGAGGAGCGCCACCTGCCCCGCGGAGCGCAGGCCGCCCGGCGCATCGAACGGCCCGAGCTCACCGCCGAGGACGAGACGAGCGTCCGGCAGGACGGCAGCGGCCAGGCTCGTTGAGTACCCGGCCACGCCCGAGACCGGGTC
>JBLFXJ010000038.1:0-35743 GCA_047609825.1 Myxococcota bacterium | reverse complement strand
CCCATGCCACCCATGCCGCCACCATCACCACCCGACGGAGCGCTCTCCTTCTTCGGGATCTCGGCGATCATCGCCTCGGTGGTGAGCAGGAGCGACGCCACGGACACAGCGTTCTGCAGCGCTGAGCGCGTGACCTTGGTGGGGTCGAGCACGCCCATCAGCATCAGGTCGCCATATTCGCCGGTGCGAGCGTTGTAGCCGAAGTTGCCCTCGCCCTGGAGCACCTTCTCGATCACCACGGCAGGCTCCGCGCCCGCGTTGGCGACGATCATCCGGAGCGGCTCTTCGACCGCCCGCCGGATGATGTCGACGCCGAACTGCTGGGCGGTGGAGAGCTTCAGTCCATCGAGAGCGCGCGCTGCGCGGAGGAGCGCGACACCACCGCCGGGGAGCACGCCCTCCTCGACCGCGGCCTTCGTGGCATGCAGAGCGTCCTCGACGCGGGCCTTCTTCTCCTTCATCTCGATCTCGGTGGCAGCCCCCACCTTGATGATCGCCACGCCACCGGAGAGCTTCGCGAGACGCTCCTGCAGCTTCTCCCGATCGTAGTCGCTGGTGGTCTCCTCGATCTGGGCCTTGATCTGCTTGATCCGAGCCTGGATGGCGTCGTCGGAGCCGGCCCCGCCGATGATCACGGTCTCGTCCTTGCGGATGACGACGCGCGTGGCCTGCCCCAGGTCCTCCAGCGTGACGTTCTCGAGCTTGACGCCCAGCTCCTCGGCGATCATCCGACCGCCGGTGAGGATGGCGATGTCCTCGAGCATGCGCTTGCGGCGGTCGCCGAAGCCCGGCGCCTTGACGGCGACGCCCTTGAGCATGTTGCGGAGCTTGTTCACGACCAGAGCCGCGAGCGCCTCGCCCTCGACATCCTCGGCGAGCACCATGATGGGCTTGCCCAGCTCGACCACCTTCTCGAGGAGCTTCAGGAGATCGCGCATCTGCGAGATCTTCTTCTCGTGGATGAGGATGTACACATCCTCGAGCACGACCTCCATCCGATCCGGGTCGGTGACGAAGTACGGGCTGAGGTAGCCGCGGTCGAACTGCATGCCCTCGACCGTCTCCATCAGCGTCTCGAGGCCCTTGTTCTCCTCGATCGTGATGACGCCTTCCTTGCCCACGCGGTCCATCGCCTCTGCGATCTTGCGCCCGATCTCACGGTCCCCGTTGGCGGAGATGGTCCCCACCTGGGCGATCTCGCGGGAGTCGGCGACTTCGCGCGACATGGTGCGAAGCTCATCGACGATGGCGCTCGTGGCAGCATCGATGCCGCGCTTGAGGTCCATCGGGCTGTGGCCCGCCGCGACGAGCTTGGAGCCCGTGCGGAAGATGGACTGCGCCAGCACGGTGGCCGTGGTGGTGCCGTCGCCGGCGACATCGGAGGTCTTGGATGCGACCTCCTTCACCATCTGAGCGCCCATGTTCTCGAACTTGTCTTCAAGCTCGACTTCCTTCGCGACGGTGACGCCATCCTTGGTGACGACTGGCGCGCCCCAGGACTTCTCGATCACCACATTCCGGCCTCGCGGCCCGAGCGTGACCTTGACAGCATCGGCGAGGGTGTCGACACCGGCGAGAATCTTGTTCCTCGCCTCGACATCGAAGATGATCTCCTTGGCGGACATCAGTCACTCCTGGTCAAAAAGATTGTGTTGAAGTGGTTCAGCCGACGATGCCGAAGACCTCGTCCTCGCGGAGGACGAGCCGATCCTGGCCGTCGATCTTGATCTCGGTGCCGGCATACCGACCGAAGACGATCCGGTCGCCCACCTTCACCTGAAGGGCGCGCACAGTGCCATCGTCGAGCAGCTTGCCCTGACCGACGGCGATCACCTCGCCCTCGAGCGGCTTCTCCTTGGCAGTCTCGGGCAGGAACAGTCCACCGCGGGACTTCTGCGCCTCTGCGACGCGCTTGACCAGGATCCGATCGTAGAGCGGACGGACTTGCATGGGATCCTCCTTGCTACTCGCGAGCCATCGCGAGCAGCCTCGAGTCGTGGGTCGGCGAAGCGTGGGAGCCCGCCGGAGCGCGCAAGGGGTAGACACACCACGACAGTCGTCAATGGCCCGGCTGCAATTCATCTGCGCTAGCATGGAGATTGCCGTTGCCGAGCGAGTTCTGCGGCTGTCAACCTGTTCGCAGGCACACGATCGCATGGCGCTGCTTCACCGGCTCGGCTTCGGGGCACGCGCCCAGGTCCTGCCCCCCGGCCCACGTGGCGGATCGGCAACGCACAGCCCGCCGCGCGCCCGCAGGCCGCGCTGCGGCGGGGTTTGACCCGCGCCCGACCATGGAATAGCCGGCTCCTTCGCACCCGTGGACGCAACCACGACGGGAGTACCGATGGCTCGCATCACGGTCGAGGATTGCCTCAAGGTCGTTCCAAATCGCTTCTCGCTCGTGCTGGTAGCAGCCGAGCGCTCGAAGCAGCTCCTCAAGGGTGCTCACACCCTTCTGGATGGCGGGTCGGAGAACAAGGAGGTGGTCACCTCCCTGCGCGAGATCGCAGCCGGCCACTTCGAGATCGACGACTCCGCCGTGCACAAGCACGACCTGTGGAAGCCGCTGCATCGCCAGCGTCACACCGAAGTCGTCGATGACGAGCTTCCGCCCGAGCTCTGAGAACCCGCACCCCCCGAGGGCCGAGCATGTCTGACAAGATCGAAGCCGAGTTCGACGTTCGCACGATGGAGCACAAGGTCCGCCGCGGCGAGATCACCCGCGAGGCGCTCCGCGCCCGCTTGGCCGAACTCCCAGATGACGCAGCGCGCGGGCAGGACTGCGTCACGCGGTTCACGAACAACTTCGCTAGCCGCGGAGACGAGGCGCCAGAGGGCGGCCAGACCGACGAGGGCTGAACATGTCTCGCGTTGTCAGAGCCCCTCGGGGCGGTGAGTTGACCTGCCGCGGGTGGGTGCAAGAAGCCGCCCTGCGGATGCTGATGAACAACCTCGATCCTGACGTTGCCGAGCGCCCAGAGGATCTGGTCGTGTACGGCGGCACGGGCAAGGCAGCGCGCAGCTGGCAGGCGTACGACGACATCGTGCGTACCCTCCGACGCCTTGGCAACGACGAGACCTTGCTGGTTCAGTCGGGCAAGGCCGTGGCCGTGTTCAAGAGCCACGCGGACGCTCCGCGCGTGCTCATCGCGAACAGCAACCTCGTTGGCAAGTGGGCCACCTGGGAGCACTTCGCAGAGCTCGAAGCCAAGGGACTGATGATGTACGGCCAGATGACGGCCGGCTCATGGATCTACATCGGCACCCAGGGCATCCTCCAGGGCACCTACGAGACCTTCGTGGCCGCCGGGCGGCAGCACTTCGGCTCACCCGACCTCGCGGGCCGCATCGTGCTCAGCGGCGGGCTCGGAGGCATGGGCGGCGCCCAGCCCCTCGCTGCCACGATGGCCGGTGCCACCTTCCTGGGCGTGGATGTCGATCCCCACCGGATTCAGCGCAGGCTCGACACGGGCTACCTCGACGAGGTCGCCAGCGACCTGGACGACGCGGTGGACCGGGTGACGCGGTACGCCGCCGCCGGAACCGCGCGCTCGGTCGGCCTCGCCGGCAACTGCGCCGACGTGCTGCCCACACTCCTGGAGCGCGGGTTTCGCCCCGATCTCGTCACTGACCAGACCTCGGCGCATGACCCCCTCCATGGGTACGTGCCGGCCGGGCTCACGCTGGACGAGGCCGCGAGCCTGCGGTCCGCCGACCCCGTGGACTATGTCGCGCGGTCCAAGGCCTCCATGGCTCGCCATGTGCGAGCGATGGTCGGCTTCATGGACGCCGGCTGCCACGTGTTCGACTACGGCAACAACATCCGGGCGATGGCCGTCGAAGGCGGCTTCGACCGCGCCTACGACTTCCCTGGGTTCGTGCCGGCCTACATCCGGCCGCTGTTCTGCGAGGGCAAGGGGCCGTTCCGCTGGTGCGCCTTGTCGGGCGACCCGGAGGACATCTACACGACCGACCGCGCCCTGATGGAGGCCTTTCCACACGATGTGGCGCTGCACAACTGGCTCAAGCTCGCGCGGGAACGCGTGCAGTTCCAGGGTCTCCCCTGCCGCATCTGCTGGCTCGGGTACGGCGAGCGCGCCATCGCGGGCCGGATCTTCAACGACCTGGTCCGTACCGGTGCGGTGAAGGCGCCGATCGTGATCGGCCGCGATCACCTCGACTGCGGATCGGTCGCATCGCCCAACCGGGAGACCGAGGCGATGAAGGACGGCAGCGACGCGGTCGCCGACTGGCCGATCCTCAACGCGCTGATCAACTCGGTGAACGGGGCGAGCTGGGTCAGCTTCCACCATGGTGGCGGTGTCGGCATGGGGTACTCCCTGCACGCTGGCATGGTCATCGTGGCGGATGGCACAGACGCCGCTGAACTGCGACTTGAGCGTGTGCTGACCAGCGACCCTGGCATGGGCGTCGTGCGTCACGCAGATGCCGGCTACGACGAGGCCATCGATGTGGCCCGCGAGCGTGGCGTCGACATCCCGGGCATCACCAGCTGAGCGAACCCTCCGTCGCGATCTGTCTGTGCGTCGCCGCCAGGGCGGCGTAAGAGATCGCCTCGCGACTTGTCTATCACGATATTGGCCTGTCACGGATGGTCAGGTCGGTCTCGGGTGTCGAAGGAACCCCCACGAACCGCGTCTGTGGACTGCGAACGGACGAACAGTCCGCCGCACGCTCGGGCACTCCGGGCACTGGCCAGACGGGGGAAACCATGCGCCACCTGCGAATCGTGTCTACGGACCACCATGTCGACGAAGACGACATCCGAGCGATGGCCCGGACTGACCGGGACAGGGCAGACGACATGGTCATCCGAAAGTACCGCCAGCCGATCTTCCAGCACGCCGCCTACATCCTCAAGGACTACGAAGAGGCGGTGGACGTGGCCCAGGAGGTGTTCATCAAGGCGCTGCGGGAGCGTCGCCTGTACCACCCCGACTTCAAGATCAAGGCGTGGCTGTACCGCGTCACGCGGAACCTCTGCTTCAACATGGTGCGTGACCGCCGCCGTCGGAGCGCGATCCTCGACGCCATGCCCAAGAAGAAGGAGGACGCCGCGCGACAGGACGCGATGGTGTTCCAGAACCAGCAGCAGCGGGCCATCTTCGAGGCGCTGGAGCACCTGACCCCGGAGCATCGGGACATCCTCAAGCTCCGGTACTACCAGGATCTGTCCTACGCCGAGATCAGCGACGCGCTCGAGATCAAGCTCGGCACCGTCATGAGTCGCCTGTCGCGTGCAAAGCGTCGACTCGCGGAAGCCATCGACGGCTCGGGGGTTGAGATTGCATGACAGGCCCATCGGGTCCTGTGCCCTGCCTACTGGGAGATGGCATGCACTGCCGAGACGTGCGACCGCTGCTGGTCGCCCATAGCGACCAAGAGCTGTCCCAGAGCGCCCACCGCCTGGTGGAGGAACATGTGAAGAAGTGCTGGGCCTGCCGTGGCCTCGCGAAGCGCCTGGAGCGGGTCACGCCCCGCGACACCCTCCAGGTTCCCCCGTCGATCCAGGACCGGTTGGAGATTGCCGTCAGCCCAGCACGGATCCGTGAGCTCGCTGACCGAGCGGAGCCCGAGGTGCTGGTCGCAAGTGGCTTCCTCCCCTGGTTGCGGGAGCCTACACCGGTGCCACGGTTGACCCTCCTGCTCTACGCCGCTGCGCTCGCCATGGCGGTCGGGTGGGGCCTATCGGGCGGCAACGAGCTGTCGGGGCCCACGCCAACGACCGCGTCGACCGAGACGCTACCTGCCGGCCAGTACCGGCCCGCAAGCTGGACGCCCGCCGCTCCATCCACCGAAGACGACCCGATCTCGACCGCCCCATGAGCATTTGTGTCCATCCGCTGGCCACAGCGGGTTGACCGGCCTCACTGAGCGAGGCTAGCGTGCTCTCCGATGGGGGGACGAGTTGGAGCCATCCGCACGAGACAGCGCGGCCACACGGACGCTCAGTGGCCTGGTCCAGGAGCAGGCCACCGGCCGTCTTCAGGTCGGCCATCCTGACGGCCCCGTCCGTGTCTTCCTGCTCGGCGGAGACATCGTCGCGGCTGAGTCGGATGACGACGCCGAGCGATACGCACGATTGCTACTGCGTCACCGCCTGGCAACCGAAGAGCGGGTCGCCGTGGTCCTCGAGGAGGCCGGTGACGACGTCGTGTTCGGGCTGCTGTTCGACGGGGTCCCAGACGCGGCCGCGGAGCGCATCCTCGCCGAGCGCTTCCATGAAGGCTTGTGCCGGTTCGTCGGCTCCAAGGACCAACCCGACTTCACCGCATCAAGGTCGGTCTTCGCCGATAATCTCCAGCTTGGGCACGACCCGGACATCCTGCTCGAGACCAGCTGCGCCATGTGGGACACGGCGTCCGCCCTCAATTCACGGGCCGTGATCGTCCGTGGCCCGATGCCGCCGGCTGACCCCCAGCACCGGATGGTGCTCGCCACGCTGGGATACGCCGCCCTCACCGTCGAGGAGCTTCTCGAGGAACTTCCACTCGAATCGGTCGCTGCGCGAGCGTGTTTGCTCGACATGCTGCAGGTGGGAACCGTGATGGTCCCCCCCGATGACGACGACGAGATGATGGTGGAAGACGCCGCGACCGACGCCGTGCCGCGAGAGTACGGCGGGCATCACAGCTTGGAGGAGATTCCTCTAGACGAGCTCCAGGCCGCCATGGACTCGGATCTCGACCTCGCGCCGGGCGAGGAGTTCGACACCGAGGCGCCCATCCCACTCGACCAGCTCCCAGCGCTGGAGGTCGACGAAGACGTGAGTGACGCACCAACCGAGGCCGAGGGCGAGGCCACAAGCGTTCGGGACTGGCTCGACACCTCGGTGGAGATGGACGATCTCGAGGCGTTCGACGACCACGACTACGACCGCGGGGGCGACAACGAGGGTGAGTTCTCAACCGACTCGCACAACCTCGACAAGGTCGAGGTCGCCGCGCTCGGGAGCCCAACTCCGGAGCCCAGCGCAGGCAACGAAGCGCCGACCTCCAGGTTCTCGGGTCCAGTGCTATCGGAGGCGGAGGCGATCGAGAAGGTGGCCGTGGCGAACGACGTGTTGCAGCAGCTGGCCAGCGCGTTCGACTCGGCGGAGGGTAGCGGGCGTGGACGCGCCATGCTCCAGCTTCTCATCGATGGGAGTCCCGCCCGCTATGCAGCGGTCCTGATGGACCTGAAGGTGGGCCGCAACGGCGAAGTGAGCGACCGCATCCTGCTGGCCAATCTCGCCGGGCGGCCGAGCACGGAACATCGCCAGCTGCTCAACCAGACCCTGGTGGATCTGATCGACCGCGCGCTGTCTGCGGCAGCCGACCAGCTCCCAGAGGAGGGCCTGGACGAGGTGCTGGAGAGCGTCGCGGGCTACCGGCAGCGACTCGGTCGCTGACGTGTGGCTCGTGGTCGGCCTTGCGCTCGCAGGCGTGACGAACAGCGCACCGCCCGACGGCACGCCCCCACTCGGCGTCATCCCCGCCGAGGTACTGAGCGCTGCTGCCGACGCGCGCAACCTGCCGCTGCCCGACCGTATGGCCGCGATCAGCGAGGTGTTGCTCGGTCGGCCGTATGCATTGGATCCCCTCGGTGAGGGCCAACTTCCGGACGCCGACCCGTTCGCGCGCTTCGACGTGTTCGACTGCCAGACGTTCCTGGAGGAGGTCCTCGCACTGAGCCTCGCGGGCGACGCCGTAGATGCGTCCCGGATCCGCGACCAGCTTCGCTATGGGGACGGTCCGCGCGACTACGTGCATCGGCACCACTTCATGGAGCTGCAGTGGGTCCCGAACGCCATCGCGAACGGCTGGCTGCGCGACAGCACCGCCTCGTACGGCGAGGTCATTCACATGGAGAAGGAGATCGGGCCTTCCACCTGGGCCGCCTGGGGGCCACGGAGCAAGTTCGCGCATACCGACGACCAGCTGCCCTCTGGCACCATGGCGCTGGATGTGCTCCCCCTCGAGACCGCAATCCGCGTCGCCGAGTCCATCCGACCCGGCACGATCGTACTCACGGTGCGCAAGGATCGCGCTTGGTCCCCGATCTGGATCAGCCATGTCGGATTCACGGTCCCCACCTCCGAACGCGCCACCGTCCGCCACGCGACGAAGATGGGGAGCGGTGGCACCCGCGACCACGGCCTCGCCTGGTACCTGGAACACCTCCGCACGTACGACCGCCTGCCGGCCGTCGGCGTCACGCTGCTCGAACCCCGGGAGCAGGGACCGCGTGTGACGACAGCCGCACTCCCGTAGCCAGGCGCTGGATCGTTATCGGTCCAGGCGCTCCGCCAGGTGGCGGGCGACCTCCTCGACGCGCGCGATCTGCTCGGTCGTATAGCCCCCGTAGGGCGGGTTCATCAGCTCCAGCACGCCGTGCACTTTGTCGGCGCCCACCAGCGGGACCACGACGATGGCCTTGGTCACGTAGCCGGTGAGGTCATCGACCTCGCCACAGTGGCGGGGGTCGCGATGGGCGTCGCGAACGACAACCGGTCGACGCTTCTCCATCGCGAATCCAGCAACACCGGTGCCCGGTGGGAGCCGCACTCCGATCAGTCGGCGCGCCTGAGGACCGTGCACGGCGACAAATCGGAGCAGCCCACGCTCCTCCAAGATGACAGCGCCGCTCTCCGACGGAACGGCCTCGACACACAGGTTCATGGCGAGCTGGCTCGCCATCAGCATCGTCTCCGCACCGTGGATCAGCTCGCGATGGTCTTCTGGCTCGAACTCACCGATGGCTTCCGCCGGCAGCGCCAACACACTGTCGTCATCATCGGCGTCTTCGTCCTCAATCCGCCCATCTGGCTCGTCCGTCGCGGCGTCTGCCGGCTGCACCACGTACCGATTGCCCGACTTGATGTCCATCGCGATGACGGTGCCGTTGGCCAACACCTCGCACGCGAGTCGGGTGATGTCGATCCCCACCCCGAGTGCTTCGAGCCCAGCGCCGAGTGCCACGATCCAGTTGACGCCCACGACCTGCACGGCCTGGGCACCTCGATTGGAGACCGTGAACGACTGGGCCAAACGCAGTCCAGTGGACGAAGGCGGGGGGAAGGGCCAAGGCCCGTCTGGGTCCGACCATATCAGGGCCCGACCGTTTCGCACGAGAGCGCATCGGGTTGGAGCACATCGGTCAGCCGCAGAGGAAGCGTCGGCCCAACTCGGGGGTTAGCGGACGCGACCGCACGAACGCCGGAGTGGCAGGATGTTCCTCGCTGCAGCCGTCCAACTCACCTCGACATCCGACGAGGCGACCAACCTGTCCGTTGCCCAGGCCCTCATCCGACGGGCAGCGGGCTTCGGAGCCACATTGGTCGTGACGCCCGAGCAGACCAACTACCTCGGCCCGCACGCGGAGAAGGTGCGCCGGGCGCAGCCGATTGACGGTCCGCTCGTGCAGGGGTTCTGCGATCTGGCCCGAGAGCTGAGCATCACCCTCGTGCTCGGCTCGTTCAACGAGGCGTCGGACGAGCCCTCACGCTGCTACAACACGTCGGTGGCCATCGGGCCGGACGGTAAGTTGATCGCCGCCTATCGCAAGATTCACCTGTTCGACGTCGACCACTCCGACACCGTGCGATTCCGCGAGTCCAGCACCTGTAAGCCAGGCACCGAGCCTGTGGTCGCCGAGACCGCGGTCGGTCAGATCGGCATGTCGATCTGCTACGATCTGCGGTTCCCAGAGCTGTACCGCCACTATGTGGACCATGGCGCCACCCTGCTCACCGTCCCGAGCGCGTTCACCCTCACCACCGGAAAGGATCACTGGCACGCCCTGCTTCGCGCGCGAGCGATCGAGACCCAGTGCTATGTGATCGCGCCAGGCCAGCACGGCCACCACGACGACGGGGGCCTCAGAGAGAGCTACGGGCACTCGATGATCATCGATCCCTGGGGCCAGATCATCGGGATGTGCCCGGATGGCGACGGCTTGGCGCTCGCCGAGGTAGATCCCCGTAGAACCCAACGCATCCGTGCCGGCATGCCCCTCGCCCAGCACCGCCGCCTGTGAGGCCCTGATGATCTCGATCTGGTTGACGTTGTCCGCGCTCGCGGCCTCAGGAGATGGGCTGCCCGAGCCACTGGTGGCTGCCGTTGGGTCGGCGTACGGCAAGGCCGTGCCTCGTCAGGCGATCTGCGTCACAACGCCAAGAATGCCGGATGGAGTCGATGCTCACGTGCTCGTGGTGGGCGTCACTCAGCGGCACGCAGGATGCAACCTGTTGGGCTTGTGGGCCGACGACGCTTGGGTCGACATCCCGGACGGTGCGAAGGTGATTCTCGGCGACACCGTCAGCGCCGCCGCACTCGAAGACTGGACCCGCCATGTGCTGCTGGCGTTCGACCAGATCGACTTCGGTGTGCCGGTCGCGAGTCGAAGCTCCGGCTCCGGCTGGACCGTGAGCGCCACCTTCTACCAGCGCCGCGACGCGCGCGGCGGCTCACTTCACACCGAAGGTAGCTTCACCTTCGATCGAAGTGGCACGCTGAAGAGCAGCCAGCGTGACCAGGGGCGTCCGTTCACCACTCGCCTCGTCCAGACCGCCTACCGTGTGGAAGGGGTCGACCCCACCGTGGTGCAGAACGCCATCCGCAGCCGGGGCAAGATGGTGCAGACCTGCTTCGACGATGCATGGGCCTCCGACCTCACCGTGAGCGGCCCCACCCGGCTGCAGTGGACCATCGCGGGCGGGAGGGCCAGCGCCATCGGCATCCTGTCCGGCGACGACGACAACCCTGGACTGGTGAGTTGCTACAGCGAGGTGCTGCGCACGATGGTGTTCCCCGACGGCGTCACGGGCACCGTCGTGTGGTCGTTCACCGCCGACCGGCGCCCCGAGTAAGGATGTCGGCGAGTATGTCGATGCCGCGAAGGGTCTGCTCGGGTGGTGTGGCGGTGAAGCACACACGGATGTGTGTGGGGTAGGGTCCGAATGCGGGCCCCGGGGCGGCGAGCACGCCACGGTCGACACAGTCGCTCAGCAATCCCTCCAGGCCGCGCGCGTCGAGCGCATCGGACACGTCGACGAACAGGAAGGTGCTCCCCTGTGGAGCCGGCAGTCCCAGGCGTCGGGCAGATTCGCGTCCCACTGCGGCATAGGCCGCACGCGCATCGTCGGCCCAGGCCGGGCCCGGGCCGCGCAGCACCCGCTCGGCGGCCACCTGACTCGCGGTCGGCGCGCTGTAGAACGTGTGGGTGCTCACTTTCCGGACCTGTGCCATCGCCGCGGCCGGCCCGATGACGTAGCCCAACCGGTTGCCCGCCATGCCGTACCCCTTCGAGAAGGAATAGGCGGCGAAGGTACGCTCCGGCGCCATCGGCCGCGTGTAGCTGTGCTCACCTTCGAACACATAGTCGTCGTAGACCTCGTCAGCGATCACCCACAGATCGTGCTCGCGCGCCCAGTGAACCAGCGCCAGCAGCCAGTCCCGGGGCAAGACGCGCCCGGTCGGGTTGTTCGGCGTGTTCAGGTACAGGGCAACCGTGCGAGCATTCCGCACCGACTCGACCGCCGCTACGCCCGCTGCGGCGTCGTGCACGGCACCGAAGAAGGGAACCTGCACCGCAACCCCGTGCAGTGCGCGGACGATACCGGCGATGAGCGGCCAGTGGGGCGCCAGCACCACCACCTCATCGCCTGGCTCCACGATGGCACCGAGCACGGCTCCCAACCCACCGGTCGCCCCGGCGGTCACGAGCACCTGGGCCGCGTCTACGGCCTCCCCAGTGCGCTCGGTGGCCCGCTCCGCGATCGCCTCGACCAACCCAGGCCGGCCCTGCACGGGTGCATAGTTGTGCAGCCGTGGGAACTCCTGCACGCGGAGGTCCTCCATCCGACACCCCGGTGCGGGCTGCAGCCAGGTGTCCCCGACGTGGAACGGGTACACCTCGCCGGAGCGCTCGGCGAGACGGTGGGCGAGCTTTGAGTACACCGAGCCCCGCATCCGAGCGATGGGGGCTGAGAACTTGGGATGTACAGGCACTGGACCCTCAGCTGGCGAGGTAGCCGATGACCACGAATCCGACGTATGCCAACGCCATCATCAAGCCCAGCCCACGACCGACGCGGCCGCGCCAGACCAGCGGCACGAGCAGGAGCGTGGCACCGACACCCGTGAACATGTCGGACCAAGCGCCAGTGTCGACCACGTGGATCGGGGTGAGCATCGCGGTGATGCCGAGCACCATCGAGACGTTGAGGATGTTCGACCCGAGGCTGGCGCCGACCGCAAGGTCCACCTCGCCGCGATGAGCGCTGACCATCGAGGTGGCGACCTCAGGAGCGCTCGTGCCGAGCGCCACGACCGTGAGACCGATGAACCGGTCACTCCACCCCAGCATGTGGGCGAACTCCTCGGCGCCGAACACGAACAGGTTGGCTCCGACCACCAGGATGCTGATGCCACCTGTGAGCATGGCACCGTGGCGCCACAACGGGTTGCCGTCCTCCACCTCGAGGTCGTCGTCTACAGGCACAGGCCGGCCTCGGAGCGCCTCCCACATCAGCCACGCGTTGTAGCCGATGCCGACCGCGGCCAGCAGCATGCCGTCGCCGCGCGACACCACCCCGTCCCATGCGCAGACAGGGATGAGAACCTGCAGCAACAGGCACGACGGGATCTCACGGCGCAGCAGCGAGCGTTCGACCACGAGCGGGCGAACGATGGCGGCCATTCCCAGCACCAGGAGAACATTGGCGATGTTCGACCCGTTGACGTTCGCCAGCGCCATCTCGGCGCTGTCGGAGAGCGCCGCGGTCACGCTTACCAGGAGCTCGGGAGCAGAGGTCCCAAATGCGACGATCGTGAGGCCAACTACAAGGGCCGGCACCCGCAGCACTAGAGCGAGCTGGCCCCCCCCGCGCACGATCATCTCGGCGCCGGTGATCAGCATCAGCAAGCCGACCAGGAGAGCGAAGAGGAACAACAGGGCTCACGGGGCGAAGGGTTACGGGATGTAACACGGCGTATCGCGCGGCCACCGAACCACGGCGGGACCATCCGCCGAAACCACGAGAGCTTGTGTTGGTCCGACCTCTATAGGCGACCCGTCGGCACCCGCTACCCCCGCGCCGCGCTGAGGACGATCGACCACAGCGGCTCCAAGGAAGCCCCAGCAGGTACCACCAGCACTTGCCGTGCTCCGCTGGCCGTCACCACCACCACCGTGGACCCATCGGCCGCACACACGCCCAGACAACCCGTACGAGTGACGATCACGACATCCCGGAGCCCCTCAGCGCGAGCGCGATCCCGAAGTGCGTTGCGCAAGACCGCGCCAGACTCGGCCCCGCAGCTCGGCTTGCCACCGGGGGGGCGCGAGTTCGCACAGGTGAGTACGAGCACCTTCCATGAAGGCTGGGCGGTTCGCATAGTGACCCATAACCGAGTCACTGTTAAGCCACCGAACACGCTGGAGACAACATGCCCATGACCACGGCCGAACGGCTCGACGCACTGGCAGCGAACCTGTGGTGGAGCTGGGACGCTGCGGGATCCGCCCTGTGGCTCCGCATCGACAGCTACCGCTGGGAGCGCTCGCGTCACAACCCCGTGGTCCTGTTGGCCGATCTCGAGGCGGATCGGCGCGCAGAGCTCCAGTCCGATGCTGCCTTCGCCGCTGACGTGCGCGCGATCCACACTCGGTTTCAAGCCTACCTCGAGGACCGCTCCACCTGGTGTGATCGCGAGTGCCCCGACCTGCACGGCCGGAGCGTCGCCTATCTCTCCATGGAGTTCGGCCTGCATGAGTCCCTGCGGCTGTACAGCGGCGGGCTGGGCGTGCTCGCCGGCGACCACCTGCGCAGCGCGTCGGACCTGGGAATCCCGCTCACGGCAGTCGGCCTGATCTACCGAGAAGGGTACTTCCGCCAGGTGATCGACGGTGCCGACCAAGTCGCCGCGTATCCGGAAGCCGACTACGGGCGACTCCCGCTAACGCCGGTCGTCGACCCCGCCGGAAAGCGACTCGTGCTCACCGTGCCGATCGAGAATCGCACGGTGCGTGTGCAGGTCTGGCGCCTCGACGTGGGGCGGGTGCCTCTGTACCTGCTCGATACCGACCTGCCTGGAAACACCGCGGACGACCGCTCACTCACCCAGCACCTGTACGGCGGCGACCACCTCACGCGGGTCAAGCAGGAGGTGCTGCTCGGCCTCGGCGGGGTTCGCCTGCTCACCGCGATCGGCGTCGACCCCGACGTGATGCACTTGAACGAAGGCCACTGCGCCTTCGCGCCGCTCCAACTCGCTGCGGATCGCCTCGCGGACGGCGACACGTTCCCCCAGGCGCTCGCACACGTGAAGCGCAAGTGCGTATTCACCACGCACACCCCGGTCCCGGCCGGCCACGATCGTTTCGGCTGGCGCATCATCGACCAGGTGCTGGGGCCATGGCGGAAGTCCATCGGACTCGCACCCGGCGCTTTCATGGACCTCGGGCGCGTCGACCCCGGTGACTGGAATGAGCCGCTGTGCATGACCGTGCTCGCGTTGCGGGCCTCCAGTCTCGCGAACGGGGTGTCAGCTCTCCACGGTCAGGTGTCCAGGGAGATGTGGCACGGCATGTGGCCGGAACTGGACGTGTCGGACGTGCCGATCGGTCACGTCACCAACGGCGTCCATCCCGTGTTCTGGATGGGTGAGCCAGCGCGCGAGCTGTACGACGCGCGCGTGCCCGGCTGGCGCGAGGCCGTGTGGGATCCGGCGGTCTGGGAGCAGGCACGCTCGATCCCGGACGCCGAGCTGTGGGCGTTGCGCAACACCCTGCGCGCTCGCCTGGTGGCAGCCGTCGCGACTCGCACCGGAAAGCAGCTGGATCCCAACGCCCTGACCATCGGCTTCGCCCGTCGATTCGCCCCGTACAAGCGCGGCGACTTGATCTTCAGCGACCCCGAGCGCCTCGCACGACTGCTCGACGCGGGCGCACAGATCATCTACTCCGGCAAGGCCCATCCCCAGGACACCCTGGGCAAGGAGATCGTTCGCCGGGTGATCGAGTGGTCCGACCACAAGGACTTCCGGGAACGGGTCGTGTTCGTGCCCGACTACGACATCGTGGTCGGCCGCCTGCTCACCACCGGCGCCGATGTGTGGCTGAACAACCCTCGGCGTCCGCGAGAGGCTTCGGGCACCAGCGGCCAGAAGGTCTGCTTCAACGGGGGTCTGAACCTGTCAGTGCTCGACGGCTGGTGGCCCGAGGGCTTTGACGGAACCAACGGCTGGAGCATCGGCGACACCCGCGACTGGGAAGACACCGACGCACAGGACACGTTCGACGCCGCCGACTTGTACGCGAAGATCGAGGGCGAGGTCTGGACGGAGTGGTCGACCCGGGATGCCAACGGCCGTCCGACCGTGTGGCTGGACCGAATCCGGAGCTGCATCGCCACCTGCGCGCCCAAGTTCAGCAGCCACCGAATGGTGCGGGACTACGCGCTGCAGTCCTATTCGCTGCTGGCGTCCCCGCCGCTGCGCACTACTCCGGCCCCGCGCGACGCGCAGGTGTCGGCCCGGTGACCCGCTCGCCGCGCAGGTCGGATACCGGGTGGCGTGGGCCGCTACCGTGACACCTGTGCAGGCGCGTTGTTCGCCTGGGCGTCCACCGCCCAGGCGCAGACGCTACAGCCGCCGGTGGTCGTCGAGTGCCCGTCCAGCCAGTGGCCCGAGGGTGCAGTCGCGGAGGGGTCGCCAGAGATCTCCATGTTGCTGCGCCTCGATGCCAGCGGCGCCGTGAGTTCGACGACCGAGGTGGTCGGCCCGGAACCGTTCGCCACGGCGGCCACCGAAGCGGCCGCGCAGTGCACGTTCACCCCGGCACGCGAAGACGGCGTGCCGGTCGATGTCGTAGTTCCATTCACCTGGCGGTTTCCCGACCCTCCGACGCCAGCCCCCTCCCCCGCTCCGGCCGCGCCTGCTCCAGAGGCGGCTGGCGAGCTGGTCGCCACCTATCGGTTGGACGTGTCGACCCTGCGGGTGGTGGACCGCGCCACCATCCGTGACACCCCGGGCACGCTCGGCGACCCGATCCGGGCGCTGCAGACGCGCCCCGGGCTCGCGCGCACGCCCTTCGATGCGGGCTGGGTGCTGGTGCGCGGCGGCGACTTCGACCACACCGCACTTCAACTCGACGGCGCGCCCGTTCCGCTGTTGTTCCACCTTGGCGGGTTCACCTCCGTGCTCCATCCCGAGCTCACCGAGCGGGTCTGGTTCCACCCGGGGGTCGCACCGCCCAGGTACGGTGATGCGCTGGCCGGAGCCGTCGATGTAGAGACGCGCCCGGTGGGCGACGCGACCCGCGCTCAAGGCGGGCTGAACCTTGTGTTCGCGAACGTGTACAGCGAGGTGCCGGCCGGGGATGGCGGAGTCGCCGTCGCGGCACGTCGGTCGTACCTGGACGCCGTGCTCACGGCCGCGCTGGACGCCGAGCGAGCGCGCATCGCGCCACGGTTCACCGACGCCCAGGTCCGGGTGGACCAGGGAAACACCCGATGGACGCTGTTGGCGCTCGACGACCGGTTCGACGCCCCGACCTCGAACGCGCTGGAAGACACGGTGGAGGTGTCTCAGCAGGGCGTCCAGCTGATCGGCGTGGTCGACGGCCCGGTGCTGGTCGTACGCCCCCGGATCGGCTGGAGCGGGCGATGTGAGCGGGGGCGCCCGGGCCGAAGTCAGCACCCGGCCCAGCGCGGACGTCGCGGCACGGGCCGGCGCTGAGCTCTCAGCCAACGCGTGGGGGCTCACGGTCGACAGCGTGGAGCGCCAGTCCGTCGGATTCCGCGCGGAGCCATTCGGACAGATCGAGGGCGGTAGGAGGGTCCGCACCTGGCTGGGCGCCCGGGCAACCGTGCTCCAGGTCAGCGATCATCGCCTTCGCCACGCCCTGTCCCCGCGCGCGGGTGCCGCGGTCCGACTCCACCACCGATGGACCCTCACGACCGCCATGGCCCGCCTGCACAGGGCGCCTCGCACGACACTGCTCGTCGGCACGCCCGAGGGGCGGTACCTCGCCCTCGAACGATCCGATACGGTGTCCCTGGGAACCCGGTACAGCACCGCCGCCCTCTCCGCCGAAGTGGAGGTATGGACGCGTACCATGGCCGACCTCGCGGCGTTCGAGTTCGACGGATCGGTGGACGGGCAGTTCGGCGATGCGCGAGGGCTGGAGACCCAGCTAGAGGGGCGGCGGGGTCCGGTGAGCGCCAGCATGCTCGTACAGCTGTCGCGATCCCGCCGGTGGGAAGACCCCGGCGACCCGCCTGAACTGTGGCTACTCGATCAGCCCCTGCGCATCGACGCGATCGGACGCTGGGACGCCGGCCGCGGCTGGCAGGTGGCGAGCCGCTGGCGGTATAGCACCGGCTTCCCGACCCCAGGTGCGGGGCCGGACGGACTCCCCGCCACAGCGCTGGACCTTCTCCGAAACACCCGGGAGACCCTCGACCCTACGCGACCGCGGCTGGCGCCGTACCACACGCTAGACCTGCGCGCCCGGAAGCGATGGATCCGTCGCCAGTGGACCATCGATGCCAGTCTCGACCTGCAGAATGTGTACAATCGGCGCGTGCCAGAGCCGGTGATCACCGGCTTCGGCGAATCCCGCTATGGCTATGGCTACGGCCTGCCGATCCTGCCCATCCTCGGCATCGAAGCGGGGTGGACCAAGCCCTGATTCAGGGACTGGCCCAAACAGGTTGCGCGGGTCCCTCAGGTGCGCGCGTACAGGAATCGCACCAGGTCGGTGCTCGTGAGCATGCCCACGAGGCGCCGAGCATGGTCGACAACAGGCAAGCAGTGGATGTCACCGTCTCCGAGCCTCTCGGCGGCGAGGTGAACGCTGTCGTCAGGCACCACGACGATCGGATCCGGCGTCATCACCTGCCGTACCGAGAACGCGGCGTCGAGGTGCGCATCCACCAACCGCGCGTCGGTGACGTACGCGTTGAGCGCGACACGAGCGATGTCGACCGAGCTCAGCACCCCGACCACGACGCCGTCCTCGAGCACCGGCACGTGGTGGAACCGATTGACCTCAAGCAGCTTTCGCACAGTGCTTAGCGGCGCGTTGATGTCGATGCTGACGACGTCGGTGCTCATCAGCTGGCGAACGGGCGGGTTCGGGATCATCTGACCTCCTGCACCCACTCCTTGCAGCAGCAACCGTGCCAACATTCCAGACCCGCCGCCCAGCGGAGAGGCTGCTGCCTCAGGTCTGCTGGGAACAACGCCGGCGTGCAGCTGTGCGAATTCGCACGTGCCGCCCGCGACGAGGGGCGACAAGCCTCATGACCGCCAGGCGCGCGACATGGCCACCTCGGCTTCATACGCGGCCGCGCTCTCACGCCGGCGCTCTTCACTCCACCCGAGCAAGGCCGCCATCCGCGCCGATACCACGGGCACGGCTCCCAACCCCTGGTCCTGGTCGCGGTAGAACACCTGGGTGCGCCGCACCATGATGTCGGCGACCTCCGAGGCCAGCTCCTGCCGAACGGCCCAGTCCACCTGCGCGAGAATCTCCGGACGGGTCGGTACGAGGCGGGCCGCCAAGCTCCGATCGTCGGCCGCGAGCCGTGCTATGTCGAGCGCACGCATGCCGTAGGTGTTCGCGAGCAGGCGGGCGGTGTCGAGCCCGATCGCCCCATCCCCGACCTCGTGCACCTGCGCCGCGACCTTGTCGTGGTCATCATCGGCGGGCCAGCCCACGGCGCCGGGAAGGGGCTCCTGGTCCGTGTGTGCCGCTGTGAGGGGCGACGGCAGGCGGTTCGACAGCCGGAGAAGCTTGGTCGCCGTGTCCACGACCTCCGCAGCCATGCGCCGATACGTGGTCAGCTTGCCGCCGGCGATTGTGATCAAGCCATCCTGGCCGACCAGGATCTGGTGCTCGCGACTCACAGCAGACTCGTCGATCCCGCCACCAGGTCCAGTCGGACGCATCAGCGGTCGCAGCCCCGCCCAGGTGCTCACCACGTCGCTGCGCACCAATGAGCATTCTGGAAAGTACCCATTCGCGGCATCGAGCAGGTAGTCGACATCTTCTGAGGTCGCGGCGACCAGCGCAGGGTCGCCGTCGTAGTCGGTATCCGTGGTGCCGATGTAGGTGTGGTCACTCCACGGAATCGCGAACAACACACGCCCATCGCGAGGATGGAAACACACTACTGCGTGGTTCACCGCGAGCCGCTCGTGTGGGACGACGATGTGGATGCCCTTGGTGGGGCGCAGGAGCGGACCCGACGTGAGGGGTCGACTCATCGACACCGTGCGATCCGTCCACGGTCCGGTAGCGTTCACGATCGCGCCTGCACGAATCTCCTTCAGCCCTCCGCTCTCCTGGTCCTCCACCACGACGCCCACCACCCGGCTCGCCTCGTCCTTCACGAACGAGACCACCTTGGCCCGCGTGACCACGACGGCACCCTGCCGCGCCGCGTCGATGGCGTTCTCGAGCGTGAGTCGGGCATCATCGGTCGAGCAGTCGTAATACAGCGGAGCCCCGGTGAGGCCCTCCTGCTCGAGAGTAGGCTCCTCGAGGGCCACCTCCTCCCGCTTCAGGTTGCGAGGACGGCGGGGCGACCGGAACAACGACAGCCCCTCGTACACCCACATGCCCGCGTTGATCAGCCACAGCTTGTGCCGGCTGTTCTTGTACACCGGGAACAGGAAGCCGAGCGGATTCACCAAATGAGGAGCAATATCGAGCAAGATGCGCCGCTCGCTCACCGCTTCGAACACCAGGCTGAACTCGTAGTGCTCGAGGTAGCGCAAGCCGCCGTGCACCAGCTTGGAGGACCTCGAGCTGGTGCCCCATGCGATGTCGTTCATCTCAACGAGGACCGTGGACAGCCCCCGCCGAGCGGCATCCCGAGCGATCCCCGCGCCGTTGATCCCGCCACCGATCACGAGCACATCCACCGGATCGCCCAGCTTGTCCCACATCTCTGCCCGATTCAGCATCGCCTCTCCCTCAGGGCCGCCTTGGGCCCCACGGCGGCCTCGCCCCAGCGCGGATGGCCGCGAAGTTCTCACGTCCAATCGTCGCCTCGCCACTGTCGACACACAGCTCGTAGGCCTCGGCCTCGAGGTTCGCTCGCTCGGCGGGTGCCTGGCCGACAGCCGTGAGCACGGCGCGCTTGAATGCCCCGACCGCGGTCGGTGAGCACCGAGCCACGCGGCCTACCAGCGCGTCGGCCCGGGCGAGCGCCGCATCGAGATCTACAGCCGTCTCTTGCACCAACCCGATGCGAGCGGCCTCCTCCGCATCGATGCGCTCACCCGTCATACCGAGTCTGAGGGCGTGGGCCACCCCCACGTGCGCCCAGAGCTCCGCGGTGCCCCCAGCGCCAGGGAGGATGCCGAGCCCCGTCTCAGGCAGCCCGAACTGCGCGTTTGGCGCCGCGATCCTGTAGTCGGCCGTCAGGAGGAACTCGGTGCCCCAGCCCAGGGCGACGCCATCAACCACCGCGACGTGGAACACGCGCGTGCGCTTGAGAGCCGCCAGCACCCTACGCTGCCAGCGCACGTGCTGCTTGACCTCATGCGGGGTCCAGCCAGCCCGCTCCGTGACATTGGCTCCGGCGATGAAGATCGGTGTGCCGCGGCGAGAGCGGCGCCGGCTGTAGGACACCATCGCGACGGCCTCGGACTCCTCGAGGTACTCGACAAGGCGCTCCAGCTCCACCAGCTGCGCCGAGCCCATCTCGTTCGCCTTGCCGTGATCGAACTCGAGGTGGAGACAGCGGCCATCGCGATGCGAGGAGACCTTCAGCGTGGCGAATTCATCGAGCTGCACACCGACCTCCGCGGCGGGAGTGTCCCCCCCCCCGGTTCCGACTACCGTGAACCGCCGTGACCAGCCATCTCGCGCACCCGGGTGCGGAGCGGCACATGGTCATCGAGCAGCTCCAGCGCGCGGGCGAGATCCGTAGCCGCCTCAGGCCCCTCGAGACGTGCCGCACGCTGCCAGAGCGCCCTCCCCTCGCGCAGGCGGAGACCGAGCTGCCGGGCCTCGGCGACCGCAGCGTCGAGATCGGTCGCCGCCTGGAGACGGTCGCGCCCCGACCGCGCCATACCCCGCGCGATCCGCAAGTCGATCCGCAGGAGGCACATCGCCCTCGCCTCGGCCAGCGCCATGCCCTCGTCCAGCACGCCGGGGAGCACATCCAGTCCAGCGTCGACCGACGCCCGAACCCGCCCGGCCTCGCAGCGCCACGCCAGGGACATGCGCCCGGCCTCTCGGTGCAGCCGGGCGGCGCGGGTGTAGGCCTCGACTGCGGGACCGGCGTCGCCCTCCAAGGCGTCGAGCTCCGCCTGCTCGCAGGCTGCAGCGGCCGCGCCGGCCTCGCCGCCCCTCACGCCGTCGAACACCTGGGCGACCGTGGCGAACCACTGGCGCGCAGCGTCGAGTTCCCCGTCCATCCTGGCGAGTTGGCCCGCCCTGAACGCCCCGGCGACCCGACCGAGTTGCCGAACCCGCCGCCTCCACTGCCGCTTGCGGCCGTAGCCCTGTTGCAGGCCGATGGTGGTGTCGAGGACGAGCTCGCGGGTGTTGAGCTCTGATGCTTCGCGTGCAGCTCGCCGACACAGGGACAGCGCTCCGGCGCCGTTGCCCAGCTCGCCGAGCACTGCAGCGAGCCGCACTCGAAGTGCCGCGGTCACGTCCCTCGATGGCGACGGCAGGGTGAGCGCCACCCGGGCGCAGCGGGCCGCCTCACGTGGCACATCAGCGCGACGGAACGCTTCGCCGGCGGCCTCGAAGGCGCGTCTGGCAGGCCCCAATGCCTGGATGGCGACTGACCGTGCGCCCGCCGCGGCGTAGTGGCGGCCGGCCTCCTCCCAGCTCCCGTCCGTGGCCAACCGGTGGGCCTCCGCCGAGAGGCGCTCGACCTCGTCGATGCCCACCTACTGGCAGCCGCCCGTCCAGTCGGACTCGACGGTATCGAACGTGTAGGTGCAGGTCGACTTGTCCTTCTCCACGGTGAATGACTTGCCGCGGACCTTCTTTCCGTCGGCCTTCACGACCATCGTGGAGTACCGCCCCTCCGCCATGTCGGCGATCTGGAAGTCGGACCGACCGTCCCACTCCGCCTTGAACCCGCTACGGTTGGTGATGGTGATGTCACCGCCCGCAGGGTCGCTGAACCGCAGCACCGTCTTCAGACGCGGAGCGTCGCCGCGTGTGTCGGGCGAGACGACTGTCGCTCCTTTGGTAGGTGCGGGAGCCGGTGCAGGAGCCTCCGGAGCTGGACTCGGAGTTGGGCCAGGACCTCCGGCCGACCCGCCGACGAAGACCAGGGCGCCGACGGCCAACACGAGCAACAACCCGCCACCGACCAGCAGCAGGCCGACCCCGGCCACGGCCAGGCCGATCGCACCGCGGTTGTTGCCACCTTCATCGGCGCTCTGGCCTGCGGTGGCACCGCCTCCCTGCGCTGCGAACTGGTGCCCAGAGGCGATGGCCTGCGCTCCTGGTACGGACCCGGAGGCGGCGGCGGCCTGCGGACCCGACACGCCCGCCTGACCGGCGAGGATCGCCTGAACCGCTGGGCCAGCGGGCATCGACGACATGGGCGGTGTGGCAGGGACCGCGCTGTCCACACCCACGTCCTCGTCGACGATCTGACCGCACAGCGGATCACCCGTGTCGAGATCGGGGAGGGCTTCCTTCGACTCGGCGACGACGGTGCGACAGAAGCGACGGAGGCCCATGTCGCCCGCATCCTGAGCGAGCTGCTCGAACGTGTCGACGAGCTGGGCTGCCGTTGGACGCTCACCCGGCTCGTAGGCCAGCATGCCCCGCAGCGTGTCACGCACCAGCTGACACCAGGACTCGCGCCCGCGCAGCGGCAGCTGTGCCACACGGTCGTCCATCTTCTTCTTGAACTTGCCGGGCCGAGGCGGAATCCGCCCGAAGCTCTCACACGTGAGCAGCTCGTAGAGGGAGATCCCAAGCGAGAATACATCGGCGGCGGGGGTGTCCTCCTCGCCGAGCATCCGCTCCGGCGCCATGTAGCCCTGGCTACCGAACGCGAGCGCCTGGGTCTTCGCTTCGCGCTCGGCGAAGTTTGCTCGCGCGGTGCCGAAGTCCAGCACCTTCACCGAACCGGCGACAGTGACGAAGATGTTGGACGGCTTGATGTCGCGGTGGATGACCCGAAGGGGATCACCCCCCTGCAGCGGCTGGCCGTTGTAGGCGGCGTCTAGCGCCGACACCACGCCGAGGATGATCTCGAACAGCGCCGCCCGCGGGAACTCCTGCCCCTTCTCCTTGAGGTAGGTGATCATCCACTTCAGATCGACGCCTTCGAGGTACTCCATCACGATCGCGCACTTGCTGTCGATCGAGGTGAGATCCTCGACCTTCACGATGTGCTGGTGACGGATCAGGCCGAGCAGCCTCGCCTCGTCGCGGGTGCGCATCACGACCTCGTCGTGACTCGACCACTTCGCATGCAGCAGCTTCACAGCTACGATTCTCGAGAACCCGTCAGAAGAGATCTGCTCCGCGAGGTAGACCTTGCCGAAGCCACCTTCGGCGATCTCCTTGATGATGCGGAAGCGTCGGCGGCCGACACTCATGCGAACTCTCCGGTGGAACGGCGCCGACTATACCCTATGGGAACATCCGCGAACCGTGGGACGTCAGGCGACTGGGCCGGCCGATAACGGGGCACCCCGGCGGTCGCCGCTCAGTTGCAGATACCGCCCTCTTTGTTGGCCAGCTCGGTGAGGTAGTGCATGAGGGCGAAGTACTCGATCGCCACCTGACGGACACGCGGGGTGTCGCGGGTGACCGCGTCGAATCCGCCGACCATCAGTCCGACTTGGAACGGACTGCGCTGGCCGATGGCGTCGGCCTCGCGCGCAGCGAGGAGCGAGGAGACTCCCATCAGCGTGGCGTCGGCCCGCCGGTCCTTCCGGACCTCCATCTTCTGATAGACCGAGTTCACCGGGGTCTTGTCGAACCAGGGCTGGGGCTCGAACTCGAGCAGGTCGCCGACCGGCAACACGTCACGCCGTCCGTTCTCCTCCCGCACCAGGAACTGCATCGCTGCGTACGGCTGTGGCACCACCTCGCCGGAGATGGCGCAGAACGCTCGGCTGACAGCGGGCGCCTGCTCCTCGAGCATGGCCTCCAGACGCTTGCCATGGGCGCGACCGTAGTTTGCGATCAGCGATGCCGTGGTGTCGGCGAGCTTCGGATCCATGCCGAACTCCTCGAAGTTCGCACGGCGCTGCCCAGGACTGTACAACACGTGCCGGAGCGGCTCATCGATGCGCTCCACCTCCTCGCCGGCGTCGGCCTCGGGCAGGCGCTCCTGACTGACGAGCACGAGATTGACTGCAAAGCTGGTGAACAGGGCAACCAGCACGGCCCATGGACGCCAGGTCACTTCGCGCCTCCCTTTCGCCGCCGCACGTCCGAGCTGCTGGGCACGTCGAACTGGCGACAGTAGCCATCCGCATCGCTCACGTGGTGCCTCCAGGCGGAGAACGCCCGGTCCTCCGGGTAGTTCGAGGCGTAGTAGCATACCGCCAGCAGGTGTTGGGCCACGACGCTGTACCCGTAATGCTGGGTCTCAGGAGGCAGCTTCGACCCGTTCCACGCCTTGTCGGAGTGGGTCGCAGTCAGGATGTTGCGCCCGTAGAAGTAGGGGCCCTCGGTCTCGCCGTATTCACCGCTCCACGCCTCGTACGCCGGCTTGAGGTTGCTCCGGCTCTTGCGGCCGAACCGGCGGTCATCGTAGCCGGCATTGTGGGACAGGATGGTGATTTGGACGATGGACCCCGACCGGCGCAGCTTCTTGTCGTTGAATGCTTCGGCCAGCGCGAAGACAGCGGCCTTCGTCGACTTCTTCAGGTCGGTGCGATCGTCGATGTCGCAGGAATCGATGAGGCACCGCCGCTCGCCATCATCGTCGAACACGTACTCCGCCTTGCTCACCGGAAGCGGCGGGGCCAATTCGGTCGGGTTCCATTTGAAGTCGGAGACGCCCTTCAGCCGGCAGTCCCGCACTCGGAAGGGGCTGCCGCTCTTGCGCTCGACCCGCAATGCGACCTCCGGCATGAACTGCCAGTACCCCATGGCGCACACGACAGACTGCATCCGCGGGCGGTAGCGACTCTCCTGGTATGGGATGCCCGCGAACACCTCGGGCAGCCCGGCTTCGCGGAGCACGAGCGTGACATCGCTGTACTCCTTCCGGACCTGATCGAGCGTGCGGAACACGCTCCACGCTCGCACCTGTTGCTGAATCTGAGCCGTGGTGTATTGAAGGAACCGCGAGTCCCAGTTGGCGGGCTTGTCGAGCCCCTTTTGAGCCGAACCCGCGGCCTCCTGGTTGTAGCGCATGACGAACTCGAAGAAGGGCTTCTCGAGCCCCTTGTACAGGTCGAGGTCGAGCTCGGTCTTCGCCAGGTCGACCGACTCGTAGAACTCGTACCCCTCCTCCTCCGGACCTAGAGACGCCACGTCTCGGAAGGCGAGTTGGTAGCCGCCGATCAACACCAGGGTGACCGCCGTGGTGCTCATCAATACGAACATGCAGCCGAGGAACCAGATCGGCGCGGTGCTCGCCCGCACCATGCCCACCTTGCGGGCATCGAAGGACTTTGGCACGCCGCCCTTGGCGATCTGGGCCGCTGGGGTGCCTGCCGAGGACACCTGCGCGATCTCAGAGGCCAGTCGACCATGCTCCCAGGTGCCGAACCGGCGGCACTCGACGAACTCGATGGTCGCACCGCGGCCCACCGGCCCCAGATGGATTGCGCAGCCGTCGGTGAGGTAGACCGGCCCCGGGATGGGGTCGATCTCCTTCCAGTTGACGTTGGCGTGCGGGGCGACCCGGACCTGATTGGTCCCGACCGGGGCCACGGCGGCGCTCCCCCCTTTGTACGCCGTGATGACGCACTGCCGCGCGTCGAGACCACGGTACCCGGTGAGCTGGACGCCCCCAGGGCCTGGGTTTGCTCCAAGACGCACGACCGGTCCGCGGAGGACCTGCTCACCCATTGCGGAGAGCGGCCCGTTCAGGACCTTCACGGCTACATCCCAGCGCTCCTGATTGGTCACCTGCTCACCACCACCGTCGTCGTTGGTCCAGGGTCATGGTCGTCGAGAAGCTCGCACGGACCCAGCATGGCTCCGTCCACCGCGAGTGACCAGGTTCCGGCGGGCAGGCCGAGCCACTCACGCAGGTGCTCAGCGAGCATGGCCGCGGGGATGGCGGTGCCGATAGGCGCTTGGAACCGCGTGGGCACCGCTGAGGCGCGAACCTCCACCGACACCCGCACGGTGCGGTTGGGCACCGGCACCACATCCAGGGGTTGGGTGGGGTCCAGATCGGCGACACGCGTGGCCCCCGGCAGCCGGCGGCCACCCTGCTCGATGCGACGCCATTCACGCACCGCTCCCAGAAGGTCCGTCCTCGCCGGACCCGGCGGAGCCGCCACCCGCAGGATCGCTTCGGCGAGGCTGACCTCGGGGTCGAGCGACACCGATCGCGCCGGCCCATCGCCGCGGACACGAAACAGGATTCCCCCCGGCGCGGCGGACACGGGAGGTGTCGCCAGTTCGCCCAGGTCTTCCTCGGTGGCGTCTGCATCTACATCAGGTGCCGGTTGTGCTGCCGGGGCCCCCGCCCCCATGTTCCCCCGCAGGCGTGCGAGAAGCTCAGCGGCGGAGCTGCGCTTCTTCTTGGGCACGTCGGGCAGGGGTTCTGGCTCCGGCACGGGTTCTGGCTCCGGCACGGGTTCTGGCTCCGGCACGGGTTCTGGCTCCGGCGCGGGTTCCGGCTCCGGCGCTGCGGCCGGTTCGGGAGTGGGAGCAGCGGGTGCCGGCTCCGGCGCGGCCTGTGGGGGCGCACTCTGTGCCGCCGGAGGCTCGACGGGCGGCTCCTGAGCGGGCGGGGCCGTCGCCACCTCGACGGGCACTGGCGCAGGCGGAGCCTCGGGAGGGGGTGCGGCCGGAGCGGACCTCCGTGGACGCAATCGACGTGGCCGGTCGCCCTCCCCTCGCGCTGCCGGCTTGCGGCCCTCGGTGGGCTTGAGTCGTCGGCGCAGGCGCTGGCGCCGATCGTCTCCAGTCGACTCCGTCGCGTCGCCTGGGGCGGCAGCGGGCGCTCGGCTGCGCGACTACTTCAGCCGGCTGCGGAGGTCGTCTCGGCCTGCAGGGGCCCCCGCCGGCGCAGGGGCTGCCGAGGCTGCGGGAGCCTCCTGGGCCGGAACATCCCCGGCCCTGCCCGGCCGAGCCACCCGGCCCCAGCGAGGCGGCGGCAGGTCGTCGTCCTCCTCGACCCTATCCTCTGGGCGAGGACGCTTCGGCGGAGGCAGATCGCGCCCGCTCTCGGATTCGAGATCCGCGGTCATCTCGGCGAGGTCCTCCCGCGTGAGGAGGGTGGTCGCGCCTGCGGTATGGGCGCGACCACGCTTCTGCTGTGCCCGCACCCGGTGCATGATCTCGAGCAAGCTGGGGCCTTCCGCGTCGAGGCTGTTCAGCAGATCGTGGATGGCGTACACGAACTCCATCGGATCGTTGTACCGCGTGTCGGGGTCGGGCTTGAGCGCTCGGCTCAGGACGTCCCGCACGGACTCGGGGAGCTTGTCGCGCCATTGGTACAGGCGTCGAACCCCCTCCCCGCGGCTCGCTTGTTGGCGGATGTCGTCCACCAGTCCGTCGTAGACCGGCCGCCCCATCATCAGCTCGAGAGCGAGCAATGCCAGGGAGAACAGGTCGGAGCTCACCTCCTCGGGCGCACCGCTCAGCCGCTCCGGAGGACAGTACCGCAGGCCATCCTCTGTCGGCACCCGCGCCTTGTTCTCCAGGTACGCGAGCACATCCACTGCCGGGAGCCCGTAGCCAAGCACAACGACCTGGCCATCCGCCTTGAGCAGCACGCGCCACGGGTCCAGACTTCCGTGGTTGGGCACCCCGTGCGCCGGTGCAACCTCGGCTGCATCGGCCAGGATCTCCCCCGCCAAGTAGCACAGCTCGAGTCCGGCCTTGACCCCTCCCGCATCACCCCCGTCAGACAGAGATCGCACTACCTCGGCAAGCGTCCACACGGTGCCGGTTGGGTAGAGGAAGCTGGACTGCTCGGGGAGGTAGCTCGAGCACCGCACCACGCCGCCGACCTCCGGCTGCTCCATCCACCCGACCCGCGCCTGCACCCCGGAGTGGATCGCAGGGTGTTCCGCGTACTTGGGATGGAACGCCACCACGAGGTGCTTGAGGCCGTTCTTGGCCACGACCTCGACCAGGTCGCTGGACGGCCCCCGGATGACCCTCCCGGTGGGGCTCATGCCTGCGATCTCCTCCATCGGCGCTCCCGGTTCCAAGGGGCGCATCTTAGCCCACCCGCCCGCCCTGGCCGGTGCGTCCGCGGTATCCTCTCGACAATCCAAGGGGAGCCGTGTCTCGACCCGACCGCCATGCCCAGCGCAACCCGCAAGGCCCGCAGCACACGCCGGATCAGGAGCAAGAGCAGGAGATCGAGGTCGGGACGGAGACCCAGGAGCCCGAGCACTCGCGCGCACAAAACCAGGTCGGCAACCAGGCGCTCGCAGACATGCTGGCCTCTCGGGCGAAGCCGGACGCGGGCGACCGGGAAGGCGGCGGCGGCGGGCTGGTCCAGGGCCAGCGCGGCGGAGAGAAGGAAGGACAGGAGTACGGCGGGGACGACGACCCCCTCGAAGACGCCCCGCTGACGATCGAAGAGCTCGCCGCGTCGTGGAACCCCACGACCAAGAAGGCGGAGGATCGGCCCGCCTTCCTCGAAGCGATGCCCGACGACGATCTCCCTCCGGAAGACGACAAGTGGCTCGCCGAGGTCAAGCGATCGCCATCACCACGGCTGCACCACACGCGGTACCCGGACGGCCTGCTCCAGCCGTCAGCACTGGCTCTCGCCGGCTCGCTCGGTCCCTGGTCGCGGGAGGCCGCACGGTGGCTGGAGCCCACGCTGGAGCACCGATGCCTCGGCTACACCCTGGCCCACCCTCCGCCGTGCCTGCAGGATCCGCACGGTCGGGTGCTGGTCGCAAGGGTGCGCACGGCGGCGCTCGCCACCTGGGCGCTGCTCGATACGCGCCTGTTGGCAGGAGACGTTCCGATCGGCACATCCGCGTTCCTCGACTTCATCCTCGAGACGGCCTCGGGCGCGCGGCACGTACGGGAGGCGACGCGGCGGGTGCTGGCAATGGGTCAGAAGCTGCCCCGCGCGGCGGACCTGCTCGACGAGATGCTGCCGGACAACGGCAGGCGGGTGGCGCCGCGGCCCCTGCCCCCGGAGGCCACGGCGCGCATGGTGGCCACGCTGCGCGATCTGACGGCGCTCGAGCCGGCCCGCTCGGTGATCCCGAGCCTGCTCACCCGCCCCACTCCGGCATCGCACGACGACGACGACCCACTCGGCCTGGACGCCATTCTCGCCGAACACACCGGCGGGCCTGTCGATCCAGACGCCGCCGTGTACCACGCAGCCGTGCAGGGCGCCGAGCGACTGGCGGGCTCCTGTGCGCGCACGCGCGTGGCCTTCGTGGGCGCAGCCCTGGCGATCGGCGATGCTTGCGCTGACTGGTCCACCGGGGTGCCTGCCACAACGCTACGGATGCTCGCGACCCATGTAGATCAGCGCGTGCAGGAGACCCTGCAGCTGCTGGTGGAGATTGCCAGGGCGGCGCAACGTCGATCCGTTCCACCGAAGGGGCTGGCCAATGGACTGCGCCGAGGTGCCCGTCAGATCGAGAAGATCCGGCGGGAGTCCTTCGGCGCCCTGTCGCAGGTAGCAGGCGCCGTGCTCCCAGGAGTTCCGGCCGTACCTGGCCTCCCGGCTGACCATCCCTCCGATCCCCTCGAGACGGCGTGGCTCGACGGCCACCCCGCTGACGCGATTCCCTGGCTACGCCAACAGCCAGAGCGAATGGACACCTCGGTCGCTCTGGCTCTCGTGCGCGCTGCATCCGCCGCGCCGCCCCACACCTTGGCCCAACCCCTGATCGATGCCGCAGCGCATGCAGAAGCCAGCGGCCGCCCGCATCTCGCCAGAGCCTTGGAGACCGTCGCGGGACCCTGCCTGCTGTGGGCGGACAGGGCCGACGATGCGATCGCATTGGCGGAGCGTCACATCGCCGTGGCGCAGCGCCGGCGGAATCCGGTCGTGCTCGCTTCGGCCGCGATGCTCGCGATGGAGGCCCACCTGAACGCCGACCGCGCGGATCAGGCGGAGCAGGTTCGGTTATCCGCTGGTCAGTGGTGCTGGCACCTCGGCGGCTTCGGCGCTGTCAGCGCGCTCGCGCGGTGGGCGCCTTCCGACGACTGAGCCGGCGAGCCGCAGCAGCGAGGAGAAGCATCAGCCCTACGCCGACGCCCCATCTCCAGGGATGCCGAGGCTGCGCCATCGCATCCCGCAGCGGCCGGGGCTCCCCTCCCGCACCGAACCGCCACACAGGCTGCAGCTCCACCCTCACTACCCGGTGCTCATCGCCCTCACGCCAGCGCCCGCTGTGGTCGACCACCGGCGCGCCGTCGGCATCCACAGGCACCAGTGAGCTCGCGGTGACAGCCAGCGCTGGCGTCACCGCCACATCCGCGCGGTAGAACCCCCGCAGCTCCACTGAGTTGCCGTCCTCGAATACCAGGGAACGCGGGGGTGAATCCCAGGACGCACTGAGCTGCACCGGAAACAACCAGCTTCCATCATCCGACCGGGTGGGCTCGCCGGCCTCCTTGACCAGGTCCAGCGCAGCTCCGTCCCCTCGCACCCAGAACCCGGACACGACCTCGGCCTGCATGCGCCGAAACCCCAGCTCGGGCGTCGGTGCGCCTGCGAGCACCATCGCGGTAGGCACATCGACCGACCACGTGGCGACCAACCCGTCGGGCTGAATGGTCGCATCCAAGCGATGTGCGGCCGCCGTCGCACCGAACGGATGAGCGAGCGCCGCGCCGACAATGAGCCCCCACACGCTACAGGAGCTCGTACTTTCGTAGCTTGTACCGAAGGGTGTTCCGCTCGAGGGACAGGAGACGGCCGGCCTTGTTTCGGTCCTTGCCCGCCTTGCGGAGGGCCTCACGGAGGATTCGCTTCTCGATCTCCTCCAGGTGGCGCGCGAGCGAGAACCCTTCTTCCAGCACCGGCATCCCCACCATCGGCCGCTCGTGGACCACCAATGCGAACGCCTCCGCGCCAAGAACCACGGTGCGCTCCGCCAGGTTCAGGAGCTCCCGCACGTTCCCGGGCCAAGCGTGGCGGAGCAGCTGCGCCTCCATCGCGGCAGTCATGTCGGGCACCGGCAGCGCATACCGGTTCGCGAACCGGGCGAGTGCCCCCCGGAACAGGGGCACGATGTCGTCACTCCGCTCCTGCAGCGGCGGCACGCTGACCACAACCACGGCCATGCGGTAGAACAGCTCCGAGAGCAGCCGCTCCTCGCTCACCTTGCGCTGCGCGCCCGGCTGGGCCGTCCCCACCAAGCGAAGCCCAGGAGGTGCCGCGTGCAGGCGGCGCACGAGGCGCCACTGGGCGGTCTCGTCGAGCTGGTCGACCTCTGGGAGGACCACAGTGCCGGTATCAGGCCAGGCACCCTCCGCGCCCGGATCACAGACCCGGATCGGACGCCCAGAACCCTGCGACAGCTGGTGGATCGTGCGCGCGCAGAAGGTGCGCCCTGTGCCGAACTCGCCCTCGATCCACACCGGGGATGGGACAGCAGCGGCGCGCTTGAGCACCCGAACCAGCACCCGGGAGGACTCCGCCACCGCGACGAAATCGGCTGGCGCACTCTCGTCGTCCACACCTCGAATGCGGTCCAACCGGGCGTGGAGCTGCTCGAGGGTCACCGGCTTGGTGAGGAAGTCCAACGCCCCGAGCCGCATCGCGCGCACAGCCGTGTCGACCTCGCCATGGGCAGTGAACACGATCACCGCGGGTGCTGGCCGAGCGGCGCGGGCCGCCTGCAGCACCTGAAGTCCGTTCACAGGCTCCATCCGAAGATCTGTGAGCACCACATCTGGGGGGTCCTGTTCAATCGCGGCGATGGCAGAGCGCCCATCGAACACAGCATCGACCTGGTCGCCCGACCGCCGGAGCAACCGCGCCAGCGCCTTAGCGCTCGACTGGTTGTCGTCCACTACGAGGATTCTAAGCTGCAACCGTGACACCGTCGCCCTCCGCTGCCTCAGCGAGCGGCAGACGCGCGACGAAGCGCGCGCCCCCCGCTGGCGACTTTCCGAACTCCACGTTGCCGTCGTGGGCCTCTACGACCCCCTTCACCAGGCTCAGACCCAAGCCAAGCCCGCCCTGGCGCCCACTCACACCGGCGTCGAACAGCTGTGGCGCCAGGAAATCGTCCACGCCCGGGCCATTATCATCCACGATGACGGCCAGGAAATCAGTCTCTTCCGTGACCGTGACCCGCACCTCGCCGTTCGCCTGCTCCGCGACAGCCTGGATGGCATTGCGCACCAGATTCTCGATCGAGCGGCTCACGAGCGCCACGTCGATGGGGATTGGCCGTTGAGACACCCGCTCCACGTGCAGCCGGGTACCTTGCGCCGAGGCTTCTGGCTGGTTGAGAGCCATGATCTGGTCCACCACTGGCCCAAGTGACTGTGAGGTGCGGTGCAGCTTGAGCGCCCCGGAAGAGGCGCTGTCGCGAAGCAGCCGCACCACCACCATATCCAATGCTCGGATCTCGGCCCGAATCGCCAGCATCAACTGACGGCGCTCCTCCATCGAGTCCTCGCTGGCCATCAGGCTGGCCAAGAAGTCCAAGCTCTGGAGCGGATTCCGGATCTCGTGCGCCACCAGTCGTGCCAGCTCCTGCACCACCTGGATCCGGGCGAGGATGGCATCTTCGCGATCTTCCATCGCCCGCGCGGCCGCGTTCAGCCGATCGACCAACTCATCGAGCTCCGCCAGGCCGGTCCCTTCGATGTGCACGCCACGGTGGCCAGCACCCACGCGCTGCAGCGCGCGGGACACCTCGGAGAGCGGAGACAGCAGTCGCAGCACGCCGATCGCCGTGATGATCCCGACGAACAGAGCGAGCAGGCTGATCAGCGTCAACACTTGCGTGGGGCTGCGGAAGGCTACCCGATATGCAACCACGACCCGATGTTTTGCGGAATCCGTGCACGCCACCGCCCACGTGGTGCCCTGCTCATCCTCCATGACCATGCCGTTCGCGGGCTGGGCGCACACGGTGTCGTAGGAGTCGGCCTGGAAGCCCCCACCCTCGAGGTACAGCTGCTCGCCATCCTTGGCGACCACATGAATCAGGTCCGCGCCATGGTCCAAGCGGGTGCGGTCCGTGACCTCCACGCCTCGACGCACGCCCAGCGAAACGCTCCGTGACGCACTCTGCGCCTCGCGCAGCGCTACGGTCTCCTCGGCCTCGTGGATCACCTGAGTAACCGGGATCACCGTCGGCAGGAACGTGACGGCTGCAAGCGCACCCGACATCACGCCGAGCACCAGCGCCGCCGATGGCCGCGAGCGAGTACGCATGACCTCGACCGCTAGTCCAGCTCGGCCTGAGCCGTCTCCTCATCGGTCGTCTGATCGCGCACACGAATCCGGATCTCTGCCGCCTCTACGCCGTACAGGTAGTACCGGCTGCTGGCGATCGAGGGGCGCGTGAGGTCCGACTGCGCGATGAACGCCTCGGTGTAGGCCCGACCGAAATCGTACGTAAGGTGGAGCGGCGACACGCAACCGGCCGCAGCGAGCAGCAGGAATACACGGGAGGACATGCGCATCAGGGAGACTCCTGACGAGGGGAAGTGAGTCGCTCGACGGCCTCGGTGGCGAGGTCGTGCGACGAATCGAATTGAAGAGCCCGACGGTACCACCCGAGTGCACCGTCCGGCGAGGTGAAGCGCTCGACGGCGGCGCCGACGTTGTAGTGGGCGTCCGCCCGGGAGCTGGTGCTCATGAAGGTGCGAAGGGCACGATCCTCGCGTCCGGCAGCAGCCTGCGCGATGCCGAGGTTGTTGCGATAGCGAGCCATGGTGCCGTCCAGGTCCACGGCCTTCTCCAGCGCATCCTGCGCTTCGGCCGGCCGGTCCTCCGCAAGGAGGAGATACCCGAGGTTGTTCCATGCGACCGCGTCTTGGTCGTCCAGGTTCACCGCCCGGTCGCAGGCCGCCACAGCCTGGTCGAGCTTCTCGAGGTCGGCGTACAGCACGCACAGCTCACGGTACGGCCGGGGGTCGCGACGCATCCCAGTGCGCGCCGCCTCGAGCAGCCGAAGGGCATCATCCAGCATGCCCTGATCGCGCAGCGCCATCCCCTGGTACAGGTCCAGCAATGGGCTCACGACGCCCTCGTCACGGAGCACACGTGCGATCTCGAGCGCTCGCTTCATGTCGTGCACCTCAAGGAAGTGCTCGATCAGTGCGTATCGGACCTCATCGCGCTCGGTCATCCACCGAGGCAGGTCCTGGGTCTCGACCCGCGAAGAGCGCCCCGTCGCGCAGGCGAGTGCGCCAACGCAGAGCAGAAGAGTCCACCTCACCCTCACCTCACATACCGAAGGTGTTCATGACGCGAATCATGGCCGGGCCCATGAGAATCGACATCAGGACTGGCAGGAGGAACAGGATCATCACAACGGTGAGCTTCGGCGACACCTTCGCAGCCTCTTCCTCCGCCCTGGCCATCCGCTTCTGGCGCACCACCTTCGCGTGCACCCGAAGGGACTTCGCAACGGAGGTACCGAACCGCTCGGACTGGGCCAGCATGTTCACGAGCGACCGAACCTCGTCGAGGCCCGTGCGAACCTCGAGGTGCCGCAGCGCGTCGACGCGGCTGATGCCCGCCGAGATTTCGTGATTCACAAGCTGGAACTCCCGCGCGAGCTCCGGCGTAGCCGCATCCATCTCCGCCGCTACGCGACGGAAGGCGGCATCCAGACCGAGACCAGCCTCGACCGACGAGACCAGTAGATCGAGGCTGTCGGGGAACGCAGACAAGAGCACTCTCTTGCGCTTCTCTACGTTGTTCCGCAACAACAGGTAAGGGATGTAGTAGCCGGAGGCCGCTGCGAACACCACCGCTCCAGCGAGCGAGGTGAGCGACATGCCCGACGCGATCGGGATGACGAACAGGGGCAGCACCAGCGCTGCGGTCACGCGTACGCCGTTGAACACCTCAAGCGCGTGCCGATTGCGGTAGCCCGCATGCTGCAGGGTCTGCCGCAGCCGATTGAGGTCTTCTTCCGACGCGGGCTGGGCGAGCCGACCTAGCCGCTCGGCAATCTGCTCGACCCCTCCCTCTGGCTCGTCGAGGCCGATGGCGAAGCCATCATCCGTGGGAGCCTGTTCCCGAAGATCACGAAGCCGGTCTTGGGCGGTACGCGTTGGATTCAGCAGTACGTTGACGCCGTATGCTGCAGCTCCGACCACCACGATGGCCAGAAATGCGATACTGACGACTAGGACGGTTCCGGTCATGGGTCACACATCCACAATCGACAGGTCGCGCATGATGAGAATGCCACTGATGTACATGGTTGCACAGATGGCGAGAAGCATATTGCCCTTCCAGTCCTCTACCAGAGGCATCAGGTACTCGGGGTTGGAGATCCCGAGGAAGCTGATGACGGCGAGGGGCAGGCCACCGAGGATGACAGCAGAGATGCGAGCCTCTGCGGTCATCGCCTTCACCTTCGCATGGAACACGAACCGGCCGCGGATGGTCTCCGCGATGTTCTCGAGGATT
>JBLFXJ010000037.1:0-35781 GCA_047609825.1 Myxococcota bacterium | reverse complement strand
GGACCTCGAGGGCGGCTCGATCAGCATCGTCACCCGCGACCCCGACGCAGGGCTGCTTCGTGCCGAGATCCGACTGGCGGTGTTGCGCCTGTCCATGGCTGCGCTGGCCTCTGTCACCACCCTCGGCTCGCTGCTGTTTCTGGCCGCGTGGTCCCCCACGCCGTTCGGAATCCCGATCTTCGGGATCCTCGGGCTGTTCACTCTAGGGGGTGGGCTCGGGTTGTTCGGTGCCTTGGGCATCCACGTGTTCTTCGCGCGCTTCCTGAACTTCGGCCTGTGGCGAGGGCGGCTGTTGGCCGTAGTTCGTTTCTTCTCCTGGCGCAGAGACCCCTGAACCCCGTAGAGTCGGGTGAACACGCGCGGACGCCACACAGACGGTGTGGTAGGGTCGCATAGTCGGCAGGTGTCCGAGGGGTGCCCTTCCGTGTCGAGCAAGCTCGAGTTCTCCCGCGGTGAGACGATCGCCGAAAAGTATGAGGTCGTCGACCTCTTGGATGAGAGCCCACTAGGTCTGACCTACAGGGTCAAGCACCTGAAGACTGGGCGCTACATCCGGTTGACGATGCTGCGTCCGACGATCGCGGGCCGGGAGCAGAAGGATTCGATCCTCACTGCGTTCAAGCAGGCGAAGGAGCTCCAGCATCCCAACCTCGTCAAGCTCGGTGAGCTCGGTGAGCACAGTGGGATTGCGTACATCACCTATGAGGACTTCGAGAGCACCACTCTCCGGGAGCTCTTGCAGGAGTACAAGATCGCGGGCCGCCAGTTCGGGGTGAAGGAGGCCGCACAGGTCACCAAACAGATCCTCGATGCCGCGGCGGCAGTGAACGCGTCCGGCAAGGTGCTGCGCGCGCTCCGCCCCGAGTATGTCCTGATCAACGTGCGCTACACGGGGCCGCGGCGTCAGACCTTCGTGGCGAACTGCAAGGTGTTCGGCGCCTTCTTCTGGGACCTCGTGCCGTCCGCCACCTTGGCGGAAGACGAGTTCACCCGCGGCGAGGCCCAGTACCTTGCGCCCGAGCTGAAGAGCTTCGAGCCTGTGCCCACCGAGCGCAGCGACATCTACTCGGCCGGCGTCATTCTGTACGAGATGCTCGTCGGATCCGCACCGGTTGGCACCTTCCAGCTCCCACGCACACGGCGACCGGAGCTGCCCCAGCACGTGAACACCGTGGTGGAGCTGGCGCTCGCCCAGGCACCGGAAGACCGGTACCAGACCTGCCTCGACTTTGCGACCGACCTCCAGCGCACCTTCGAGGATGCAGACTTCGAGCGGGGCGAGTCCAAGCCCTTGATCACACCTCTCGGGTGGGGCCTCCTGGTCGCCATCGTCGTGTTGCTCGGCATCATCCTCTACAATCTTCAATCCGATCCGAAAAAGGTCGCGTTGGCGAAGGACTCGCAGCTCCGCCAGCGCATGCTCGATGAGCACGATCGGCCGTCCGCCGTGGAGCTCAAAGCCATCGAGGCCCAGCACCCGCCGAACATGGTGTACGTGCCGGCCGGTCCGTTCATCCTCGGCCGACTCCACACCGAGCGCAGCGAGAACACCTCTCGCGGTGAGCCCATCGCCGAGGTCGCCGAGGTCGGCGCATACCTCATCGACATCTTCGAGTACCCCAACGCCCCCGGTGCCGCGGTCAAAGTGGATGTCGGCTACGCCGAAGCGTCCGCGCTGTGTGCCAAACAGGGCAAGCGACTGTGCACCGCCGACGAGTGGGAGAAGGCGTGCAAGGGCCCGCGCAACTTCGTGTACAGCTACGGCGATGTCTACGACCCTGAGTTCTGCGGTGAGGGCGTCGAGACGATGTACGCCGCGGGTGTCAGGCCCGAGTGCAAGACCGGGTGGCGCGCCATGGACATGAGCGGCAACGCACGCGAGTGGACGAGCACCGCACCTCACGGCAAAGAAGCGCGCAAGATCGTCAAGGGAGGCCTTCGGTCCAACCCCACGAAGGGTACCCGCTGCGCCTTGAGTACCGATGAGTCGATCGGCTACGAGAGCAAGAGCCTCTCGTTCCGTTGCTGTCGGGATGCAGACGCGCCCGCCACTGAGTGAGGGCGACCACGCGGCACCCTCGGTGAGCCGACGTGCCCTCCCCTTACGGGCGTACGACCAGCTCCGCGGCCAGCTGGGCAGCGTTCGGCAGGTGTACCTCGGCAAGGATGTCGTTCACCGCCGGGACGATTTCGCCGAGCACGACCAGCTCGTGCTGCTGCTGCATGGCTTCTTCCAGACCCGGAACATCTGGGACGTGATGGAAGACCGGCTGCGGCACGATGGCTTCGGCGTGATGTCCTTCAACCTGGCCGGCCCACGGTGGCGATTCAACACCGAGCCCATCGACCGAACGGCGCGGCTGATCGCGGCGAAGATCGACGCGCTGGGGCGGCGCCACGCATTCGGACGCGTGCACATCATCGGCCACAGCAAGGGCGGCCTGATCGCGCGCAGGTATGTGCAGCGGTATGGCGGCCACCGCCGGGTGAAGTCTGTGATCACGCTCGGCACGCCGCATCACGGCACCCCGACCGCGGCCCTGATGTTGCCGGTCCTCGGCATCGGAACCTCGCTGGTGGACCTGCTGCCCCGCTCGCGTCTGGTGCAGGAGCTGAGCCAGGAGCGTTTCCCGCCTTCGATCGCCATGACCTCGATCTACAGCCGTTCGGACCTCGTCTGTCCGTGGTGGTGTTCGGTGCTGCGACCGCGTGAAGACGAGCCACACATGTGCAACGTCGAGATCTCCGGCCTGGGGCACTCGGAGCTCGCGTGGGACGCTGGCGTGTACCGCGAGGTTCGCCAGCGCCTGGTCGACGCCGGGGAGCGGTTCGCGTCCGGAGCAGGAGCAGCGCGTTAGTTGGGCGCTCGATCGGAGGCGCGATGAGCCGGGATGCATACGCCGAGGCGGGGGTCGATATCGACGCAGCAGACACGCTGGTCGACCGGATCAAGCCGCTCGCTCGCGCGACCCACCGCCCCGGTGTGCTCGGCGGTATCGGGGGGTTCGGAGGGCTGTTCGCTCTCGGCCGCTACACCGATCCAGTGCTGGTCAGCGGAACCGATGGCGTCGGCACCAAGCTCCTGGTCGCCCAACGCGTGGGACGACACGACAGCATCGGCATCGACCTCGTCGCCATGTGTGTGAACGACATCGCGGTCACCGGCGCAGAGCCCTTGTTCTTCTTGGACTACTTCGCCACGGGCAAGCTGTCGGTCGACGAGGCGGAGGCCGTCGTACGCGGCATCGCGGAGGGCTGCCTGCAGGCGGGCTGCGCGCTGTTGGGCGGAGAGACTGCGGAGATGCCGGGGATGTACCAGCCTGGACACTACGACCTGGCCGGGTTCGCTGTCGGTGTGGTCGAGCGCGACGCGATGATGGACGGAAGCAGCGTGGGTCCAGGGCATGTGCTCGTCGCGCTCCCATCCTCCGGCCTGCATAGCAACGGCTACAGCCTCGTGCGCAAGCTGTTGGTGGACGTAGACGGCGCCGACCTGGACGCACCATCCGAGGTGCTCGGATGCTCGCTCGCCGAAGAGCTCCTTCGGCCGACGCGAATCTACGCAAAGGAGCTGCTGGAGCTGAGGGCTACCGTGGGCTTCGACGCCGCTTCCCACATCACTGGCGGCGGCCTGCCCGGGAATGTGCCCCGGGTGCTCCCCGCTGGGCTCGGGGCCCGCATCGAGCGCGGGAGCTGGCCGATGCCGCCCATCTTCGACCTGCTCCGGAGCGCCGGTGCCCTGTCGGAGTCCGACCTGGCCAAAACCTTCAACCTCGGCGTCGGCATGGTGTTGGTGGTCGCGCCCGACCGGGCCGAGGCGCTCGCAGCCGCGAGCGGTGGCTACCGGATCGGCACGGTGGTCGAAGGCGCCGGAGTCCAGTTCGATGGCTGAACGCGTGCCCGTCGGCGTACTCGCCAGCGGATCGGGTACGAACCTCCAGGCGCTGTTGGACGCCTGCAACGCGCCCGGCTTTCCGGCACGCGTCGCCGTGGTGCTCACCAACCGCGGGCGCGCCGGCGCGCTGGATCGCGCACGGCAGGCCGGCGTGCCCACCGAGGTGGTGCTCCGGCGCGACCATCCCGACCGCGCCGCGTGGGATGCCGAAGCGGTGCGCCGTCTGCAGGCACATGGCGTGCAGTGGGTGTGCCTGGCCGGCTTCATGCGTCTCATCACCCCAACCTTTCTCGACGCGTTCCCGAACCGCGTGCTGAACATCCATCCGTCGCTCCTGCCAGCGTTCCCGGGGCTCGACGCACAGGGCCAGGCGTTCGCAGCGCGCGTACGCATCACTGGGTGCACGGTCCACGTGGTCGACGCGGGTACCGACACTGGGCCGATCGTCATCCAGGGCGCGGTGCCCGTCCGGCCCACCGACGACCCCGACGCGCTCAAGGCCCGGATTCTGAAGGTTGAACACCAGATCTACCCGCGCGCACTTCGATGGGCCGCTGACGGCCACCTCACCATGGCCGATGGCGCTGTGCACGTGAGCGACCAGGCCATCGAGTCCGCCACCTGGGTGTGGCACGCGTGACCTCACGCTCGCGCATCAGCCGACTGTGCGGTGCACCGCCTCCACGCCCTTGAGCGAGCGGAGGGACCGGATGAGGGTCGAGAGTTCGTCCACGTCGCGCACCGCGACCTGCAGCGTGCACACAGCGCGCTGGTTGTCGATGTTCTCGGCCTGCACGCGCTGGATGTTCACGTCGGAGCGCTCACACAGGGCCGTGATCTTCGCGAGCATGCCTGTGCTGTCGTCGCAGTAGATCTGCACTTCTCCGGTGTGTCGGGAGTCGGACTGCCGATCCCACCCCACGCTGATCCGCCGCTCCGGGTCGAGGCTCCCCAGCTGCGTGCAGTCGTCACGATGCACGGTGATGCCGCGACCTCGCGTGATGTACCCGACGATGGGCTCTCCAGGCAGCGGGCCGCAGCACTTGGCAAAGGAGACCAGCACCCCGTCCTCGCCCGTGATCAGGACCGGGCTCTCAGAGCGTGGCCGGATGCGGTTCAGGAGCGATGACAGTGCGTTCTGCTGCACCAGTTCCTGCGGCGACTGGTAGGCGCCCTCCGGCAGGAGATCACGCACCACGGCATGCAGGGAGAGCTGGCCGCGGGCGATGTCCACCCACATCGGCTCGGCATCGCGGAACCCACGCTTCTTCAGTGCCTCTTCCAGGCGCCCTTCAGTGCGGAGCCGCTGGTAGGCCCACCCCTGCCGCTTGAGCTCGTTCTCCACCATCTCCTTGCCGAGCCGAACGCCGTGGTCGCGCTCGGCCGTGCGCAGGAACCTGCGGATCTTCGACACCGCGCGGCCTGTGCGCGCGAAGTCGAGCCAGTCGCGGCTCGGCTTCTGGGTCGGTGACGTGAGGATCTCGACGTTGTCGCCGCTCTGCATCTCGTACCGGATGGGCACCATGCGGCCATTGACCTTGGCCCCGACGCAGGACTGGCCCACATCGGTGTGCACAGCGTAGGCGAAGTCCAGCGCGGTCGCACCGGCGGGGAACGACTTCACGTCGCCGCGCGGCGTGAACACGAACACCTCGTCTGAGTAGAACTCGACCTTGACCGTCTCCATGAACTCGGTGGCGTCCTCGGCCTCCCGAGCGCTCTCGAACAGCTCTCGGATGCGGCTGATCGCCAGTACATCCTCTGGCGCGAGGGCCAGGTGCCCCTCCTTGTAGCGCCAGTGGGCTGCGATCCCCTCTTCGGCCACCCGGTTCATCTCGTAGGTACGGAGCTGGATCTCGACGGCGCGACCAGCGGGGCCGATCACCGTGGTGTGCAGGGATTGGTACCCATTGGGCTTGGGCCGGGCGACGTAATCCTTGATCCGATCAGCCACCGGCGGGTACGCCGCGTGCACCATGCCGAGGGCGGCGTAGCAGTCACCAACCGTGTGTACAAGCACCCGGAACGCAAGGAGATCCTTGATCTCCTGGATCGGCAGGCCCTTCTGGAGCGTCTTCTTGTAGATGCTCCACGGCGCCTTGGCGCGACCCTTCACCTCGGCGGTGATCCCGCTGTTCTCCAAGTCGGCGCCGAGCGCGCCCACGACCTTCGCGATGTAGGCCTCACGGTCGTTGGCGGTGCTGTCGAGCCAACCGTGAATCGTGTCGTAGGCCTCGCGGTCGACCGCCTTGAAGCAGTACTCCTCGAGCTGGACCTTGATGCGCTCGAGGCCGAGGCGGTTCGCGATCGGGACGTAGATGTCCATGGTCTCGCGGGCGATCTGGCGCTGCTTCTCGGGGCGATGGAAGTCGAGGGTGCTCATGTTGTGCACCCGGTCGGCCAACTTCACAAGGATCACCCTTAGATCCTTGCTCATCGCGAGCATCATCTTCCGAAAGTTCTCGGCCGCGAGTTCCTTGCGTGAGCGGAACTTCAGCTTGCCGATCTTGGTCACCCCATCGACGAGGTTCGTGATGACTGGCCCGATCTCCCGCGCCATCTCGCGCTTGGTGATCGGGTTGTCCTCGAGGGCGTCATGCAGCAGTGCGGTGGCGACGGTGTCCACGTCCATGCGCATGTCGACCAGGATGGCAGCCACCGCCAGCGGGTGCGTGAGGTAGGGCTCGCCCGACTTGCGCACCTGACCGGCGTGGGCGCGCGCGGCGAGCAGGTAGGCGGTGACGACTGGCTGAAGGTCGGCGTCCGGGGCATACTCCCGAATCCGCTCGAGGATGTCGGCGACGCTCGACAAGGGTCAGCCTCCACGCAGCGAGGGGGATGAGACCACACGCTGGCTCAATCCGATACCCCGCAGATGCCGCACGTCCACCCAGGGACACGCCCAAAACAAGGTGCGCAGCACCGAGAGGGCTCCAGGGCGCCCAGAGCAAGGAGGATGACGGAGGGGATCGCGAGCTATCCTGATGAAAGACGACGCAGCAATGGCTTGCTGGGGCACTCGAATGCAGCAATCTGCTTTGGGCCAGTCTCTTGGGCTACGTGCGAACCACCCGCTCCAGCGCACTCTCGCGCCGACTGCGCTGGTGCAGAGCCGCCAACAGGACGCCCTCGAAAACGGCCTGGGCCGTCGGGAGGTGACCATTGACGACGATGTAGTCGTACAGCGCAGCGTCGACGAGCTGCTCCTGAGCTAGCTCCATCCGCCTACGGATGGTCTGCTCGGGGTCTGCGTTGCGCCGTCGCAGTCGGCGCTCCAGCGTAGGCAGGTCGGGGGGCACGACGAACACATGCACAGCCGTCGGGAACCCCTCCCTCACCTGGCGTGCGCCCTGAACATCGATGTCCAGCAGGATCGACTTGCCACCCGCCAGTGTGGTCTCAACCTGACTGCGGAGCGTGCCGTAGTAGTTGTCGTACACGCGAGCGTGCTCGAGGAGGGCTCCGTCAGCCAACAGCGCCTCGAACCGTGCGATGTCCATGAACTGGTAGTCGCGGCCGTCCACCTCGCCCGGCCGTGGGGCCCGCGTGGTGGCGGAAACCGAGAAGCTGAGCCCGGGAACCCGCTTCACCGCTCGCGTGATCAAGGTGCTCTTTCCCACGCCCGAGGGCCCAGAGACGACGAACAACACGCCCCGATCGGGGGCGTCGATCAGCAGGGGCTGTAGCGGAGGCGAGGAACTGCTCATTGGACGTTGGCGCTCTGCTCGCGCATGCGCTCGAGGATCGACTTCATGTCCACCACACGCTGACTGATCGGGTGCTCGCTTGCCTTCGAGCCGATCGTGTTGACCTCACGGTTCATCTCCTGCAGCAGGAAGTCCAGCCGCCGCCCGACCGGCTCCTCGGCCACCAGCGCCGTGCCGAACTGGTCGCAGTGCGACCTCAACCGGGTGAGCTCCTCCGCTACGTCGGCCTTGTCCGCCAGTATCGCGGCCTCCTGGGCCACCCGGTATGGGTCGACGCGCTCGCCGAGCATGCGCCGGATCCTCGACTCGAGGCGGGCGCGCAGCCGCTCGTTGATGCCGTCCGCGACGTCGTCGACGTGGCCCACCGTGCCCCGCAGCTCGGTGAGCTGCTGCAGCAGATCGGTCCGGAGCGCCTCGCCTTCCGTGCGGCGCATCGCGAGGAGGTCGTCAATGGCGGACTGCAGGGCGGTCTCGACCACATCCCACTCCGTCATCACGTCCACCTCGACCTCTTCGACCAGCAGGACTCCGGGCTGATTGAGGATGAAGGTGAACGGCACATCGCGCTGGATCACCCCCGTCACCCGGTCGGAGACCTCGTTTACCACCCGCACATATTCGGCGGCCAACGCCGTATCCGCGACAACGCGGGAAGCGCCTGCCATGGCCTTTCTGCGGACGTAGGCGTCGATGCGCCCGCGGCTGAATGGAGTCTTGAGCAGCCGGTTGATCCTCGGCTCGAGCGCCATGTACTCGCGCGGGCACCGGAGCTGAAGGTCGCGGAAGCGGTTGTTCACGCTCTTCAGCTCGACCACGACTGTGACGTTCGATCCCGAAGCCTCTCCGCGACCGTAGCCGGTCATCGACTGAAGCATGCCCTTCCCCTCGATGCTGGGCGCATAACAGCCCCGTGCCAGTCAGCGCCGAGGCTCGATGAGCGGGATGGTGCAGGCGCCGTTGAAGTCCTTGCCGCACCCCACTTTCTCGCACGAGAACGCGGTGATCGCGAGGTCGCAGGTGGCCGCATCGAGCTCGAGTGTGCCGAACCCATTGCCCGCGAGGTCGACCGTGTAGATCCACTTCTCGACGCGGTCGAGCTGGTCCGTCACCCGGTAGTCGTAGGTGGTCTCGCCCGACAGCTGACGCGTCCACTGGCCGCGGAGCGACACGCCATCGTACTTCTCGATCACACCGCGCACGATCGTGCCGCCCACGTCGCTCGTCTCATCGTAGGACAGCTCGTAGCCCGCATCCGCGAAGTTGACGGATTCCGTGTAGGTCCAATTTGGGGACTGCGCGCCCGTCGTGGCGACCACCTTGGCGCCCACTGCGTACTCCCGCGAGTAGCTCAGCCCATCGGCGTCATAGGTGCCAAACACGTACTCCACGCCGTCGCCCGTCTCGGCGCGCTGCGACACATCGCACCCGAAGCGCTGGTCGCGTAGGGCCACGGAGGTCTCGGTGCCATCGGTCCACCGGGTCACGACCTCGTAGCCGAGGTCCATGTCGCCATCCGGCCACAGGGTCCCCCACCCCAAGATGGTGTCGCTCACTCTGGCGTGGGACGGTTCGTACTCCACGACGTAGTCGATCCCACCGGTCTTCAGGTCATAGGCACCCACCGCCCTGGCAAGCCCCAGATCTGGCGGATCCCAGTCGAACTCTCCATTCCCGTTGCCCTGGAGCACGTGGCGGGTCAGGCCGCCCGACCACTCGAGGAACGGCGCTGTGCAGGTCTGGGCGCCATCGTCGAGCTTGAACACGGGGCCGCAGGCGGCGAGCGGGAGGAGGCAGAGACAGAGGTAGGCTGTGGGTCGCATGACGCGAGATACACGGCGGAGGACGCGGTCGCCACACCTTGACCGTCAGCTTTCAACCCAGGCCCGGAGGCGGCGCTCCTGGGCGCAGGTGAGGCCCCATGCCTCGGCGAGCGACCTCGTGGGACTCTCACACCACGAGAGCGGGACCGGGATCGCGGCCACGTCGCGTGGGTAGAGATCGAGTCGAGCGCCGCGCTCCATGCGGAGCACCGCGTCCACCAGGGGGTCGCGAATAAGCGCAGCCAAGGCGTCGAGCGGGGCTGAGGGGTCGGACGGCTGCACCACCGTGCACGTGTGCCCGACGTAGATCCCATCACGGCAGACCTGGGCGCGGATCGGACGCCGCCCCCGGAGCCGCTGCACCACGATCTTCGGCCGCTCGAACATCGACGGCGACTTCGACCGGTGCATCTCCTCTGGGCGCCACTCGAGCCACCGATGCCCGCCAGCGAAGAACTCACGGGCATCCGCGTACTTGACGCGATGCGGCCCGCCCTCGTCGCGCAGGAGCCTCGCCTTGCCACCGAGGGGACCGTGCGCGACGAGCCCTGTGTCGACGAGGCAGTGGTCACCCAGCACTGTGCTCACACTCCTAATATGTCGGATGATGGCCACATCTCCAGGACGGTGATGCGTGGTCAGCGGGACCGACACCAGCTCGAGAAGCTCTACCGGGGTGACCCCGGATGGGAGGGCTGCGGGCCCTGCACCCACCTCCAGGGCCACAGTGACGACGTACACGGTCGCGCCCGGGAACGGCTCCGGCGCCGTGAGCATGTGCACGCGATGGCGCTCGATCCACCGTCGCCGTAGCGGCGCTGCATACGGCTGGACCATCAGGCTGGCCGGAAGAACCAGCGACACGCCTCGCCGCGCCTGTGACACACACACCGCGGCGAATGGCACCGCCAGATCATACCGACCCCGCAGCCACGGGAATCGAACGGACAGGGCCTCCCTCAACGCCCGCGTTTGGCGCTCCGGTGGCACGAACGGCGGGTTTCCGACCACGAGATCGACGGGTGCGCGGGCGTCCAGACCATCCGCCACTGTCAGCGAGGCCGAGGGCACCGCCACCTGTGCGACGGCCACGGCCGCCGGGTCGAGGTCCGAACCGTACACGTCGCGTACGCCGGCCTCATGAAGCGCGACGAGGAATGCACCTGCGCCACACGCCGGGTCCCGTGCCGAATTTGCGCCACCAGCCGCCTCCAGGCCAGCGGCCACCGTCCGTCGGGCCATCGCGCGCGGTGTGTCGAAAGCACCGCGCCGACGACGCCCCGCGCGGTCACGCACCGGCACGGGAGCCCCTTGTCCCACGCGTGCGACCGCCCGAGGCGAATCGACTGCCACATGGTCCAGGCGCTCGGTGATGCCCACATCCACCGCCGCCGTCTCGACCCGGGAGCGGGCGAGAGCTCCCGCGGTCTCCACCACCTGCCAGGCATCGCCGGCGACCGCTTCCGCAGCCGCTCGCGCCGCCCCGACCTGGTCCTCGCCGAGCGCCGCCGCGCGGAGCCAACTGTCGAGGGCTGCCTTCATGTGCCGGACCAAGCGGCCACCAACTCGTCCACCTGCCGGCGCACGGTCCACCCGTCTTGCTCGATCCGGGCCCGAGCTGCGGCGCCGCGACGCTCTCGCTCGGCAGGGTCCCGGGCGGCACTCAGCGCATCGTCCAGCGCTGCAGGATCGTCGGGCGGGATCAGCCAGCCCACGGAATCATCGACAAGCTCCGGGATGCCGCCCACCCGGGTCGTGATCACGGGCAACCCGCTCGCCATGGCCTCCATCAATGACACCGGGATCCCGTCGCGATCGCCATCGGCAGCCACGCGACAGGGCAACACGAACACGTCGTTCCGGGCCAGCTCGGCGAGGACCCGGTTCGGCGGCAGAGGCCCCACCCGCACCTGGCCACACGCGATGGACGCCGGAGCGTCGCCCACGATCCTGAGGTCCACGTCCGTTCGGGATCGCACGACGCCGACCAGCAGGTCGAGCCCCTTCTTCGGCACCCACCGCGCGACGCTCACCACCCGCAATCGATCGGAGGGCGGGGCCCTTACCGGTCGGGGCGGCACCGGCACGCCGCAGCGCACGACCCTCGGGCGGACGCCGAACCGCTCGGCCGCGTGTGATGCGCTGGCCTCTGAGATCGCCAGCGCCGGCCGGGCGGCCACCAGGTGGGCCCGGGCAGTGGGGAATGGCTTGTACAGATCGACCGCGTGCGCGGTCACACCGAACGGGATGCCGGCCACGTCCGCGGCGATCCGAGCCCAGGCCGAGGCCTCGCCCACGAAGTGAGCATGCACCCGCTCGACCCCTGCCCTCCGGCACCACAGTCCCAAGGCGTGGGCCCGCGCGAACGACCGCCGGCGAAGGGGATCATCACTGGGCGGCACCAGCCATGCTGCAACGCGATCCATCCGTGATGGCGCCCACAGCTTCACCTGTGGAAGCGGCTCGGCGAGCGCGCTGTCCGCACGGATGCCGATTCGAGCGACCGTCACGTCCATGCCCCGCCGGCACAGCTCGGCAAGCTCGCGCGCGATGAAGGTCTCAGACAGCGCCGGATAGTAGCGCAGTACATAGAGAAGCTTCATCGGAGTACATCCGCGAGAAAGCCGTCGAGCTCCGCCGCCCTCTCGGCCCAGGTACGGGTCCGTGCCTCACGCGCGACGGACGCCGCGAGCGGGTCGGCGGCATGCACTCGGGCCAGGACTCTGGCGAGATCGGCGGCGTCGCCGACCCGGTAGTACGCGGCACCGGCTCCCGCAGCGTCCCGCAGCGCGGGCGTGTCGGCGGCGACCACAGGCCGTCCAGAGGCCAGGTAGTCCCAGAGCTTCAGGGGAGAGGTCAGACGAGAGCCGAACAGCCCTCCCGCCGCTGGCAACACGAGCACCCGGGCTTCCGCAAGTCGGTCCGGGACCTCTACATGGGGCACCGGAGGCGCCACCTTCAGACAGCCGCCCGCGAGCCGCTGGAGCCCTGCCGCCTGCTCAGATGTAGCGCCCAACAAGGTGACGCAGAAGTCCACCTGGCGCGCCGCTCGGGCCAGCACCGCGAGCCCCTTGTAGTCGCGGACCGACCCCGCATACAGCGCTCCCTGCCCTCGGCCCACAGGCTGCCTGCGACGGGACGTATGCGTGGCGTTGTGCAGCGCGATGGCGGGCGGAAGTCGAGGGTGTGTACGACGAAGCAGATCGAGTGTGCCCGGACAGTTCGCCACCACCGCCGCTGCCCCCCCGAGCACCTTGCGCTCAAGCTCCAACCACGGACCTGGATCGTCACCGCGCTCGGCCACTTGCCGGGAGTCCACCTCGTGCGCCTCGATCACCACCCTGGCGGGCAGCATGCGCATCAGGGCGCGCGCATAGCGCTTGGAGCGCGCCACGAACAGGTCCCCACGGCGCGCCGCGAGGAACGCCTGCTGCCGGAACACCAAGGAACCGAGGGGGTTTCGCGGAAGCGGCACCAGCTGGAGTCTCGGGTGGGGGGCCAGTCCGTATGGCGCGAGCAGCTCCGCTGCCGAGCTGGCGCCGCCGACCGGATCGACGCACAGCCGCACCGAGTTCCCACGCACAGCGGCGGCATGTGCTGAGTTCACCACCTGGATGGACTGCGCCCGAACGGACGGCAGGGAGGGACGGTACAGCCAGAAGAGCGAGCGCACGCCCCCCGCTACCGCACGCCGCACAGAGCGGCCACGGTCCGACCTGGACCATGGGTTGCCACCAGCCATGCTCTCGCCTCCGCTCCGCGATCCGGAGTCCACCAGCCACGGACCTGGGATGCCGATCGGGTCGGGTCGTCGGGGTCGGTGAGCAGGAGTCCAGGCCCCAGGGCCTCCGGCACTCCGCCCACGGCGCACCCGATCACCGGAACGCTGGCTCCGGCCGCTTCGAGCAGCGCGAGTCCGAGTCCCTCTGCGCCCGACCCATCCGGAGCCGGGCGCGGAACGAGCACGACCGCATCCATCGCCGCCAGCGCCGCGAGGACGTGGGCGTGGCTCCGGCGGCCCAGGAACGACACGTCGGCTCCCAACCGCTGGGCGAGCGCGACCCACTCGCTCAGCGCCGGGCCCTCCCCGATCACGAGGCCTCGTGCACCGAGTGCGCGGACCAGTCGAACGAATCGGTCGCCGCCCTTGAGGCTCGTGGCACGGGCGATCAGGCCCAACGTCCCCATGCTTCCCCTGATTCGCCGTGGGGCGGCTGGGGTGATGGGCATCGGCAGCACCTGAGCAGCGATGTTGTGGCGTCCGAGCACGCTGACGAGGAAGCCACTCACCGCCCACCGTCCGGCCGCCCGCCTCCAAGTGGGGCCGAGGGCCGTCGGGCGGAGCGCAGCCCGGGTGACATCGGAGCCGTGGGCGACGACGTGCACGGCAGGATGCCACCGGGCGGTCGTCGTAGCCAGCGGCCAGGTCGTGGCGAGCACGGCGTCGGCCCTCGCCAACTCGGGGAGCGCGCGTACCCCCGCCCACAGACCGCCCCGACGGGCATACGACGGCCCGTGCACCGGCAAGGCTCCCACAAGCCCCGGCCGAGCCCTCGCGTACACCGTGACCTCGTGGCCCGCGTCCCGTAGAGCGTCGGCGGTCGAGGCGGTGAAGCGCGCGACGCCCCCTACAGCGGGCGGGTGATCGTCGGTGAGCACTACCCAGCGCATCGCAACACCGCCTCCACCACTCGCTCGGGCGCGATCCGCATGCACCGCCCATGCCCGAGTGGACAGCTGGAGATGCGATGCAAGGTGCATGGGCGGCACCATCGTTCCCGCTGGACCACTTCACCCGGGTAGACCCAGAACCCATCTGCGGGATGTGTCGGCCCAAACAGCGCAACCACCGGAACGCCCGCCGCCCCGGCCAGGTGCATCAGGCCCGTGTCGCCAGCCACGGCAACGCGAGCTCGCGCGAGCACCTCCAGAGTCTGGCCGAAGCCGTGCTCGGCGACGCCGATTGCGCCGGGGATGCGCGCAACCACCTCGTTGACCAGCAACCCCTCGCCTGGCCCGCCGAGCACCGCCACGGGACCCGACCACTCCCTCCCGACTTCGGCGAACCCGCTCACGCTCCAGCGCTTCGGAGCCCACGCCGCGCCGGGCGCGAGGACCAGCGTGTCGCGCGCCACCCGCGGAAGGCCGAGCCAGGGCGGCGGAGCGGGCTCTACCCCTACGGCCCGAGCATAGATCTCCGGCACGGTGGGCCGAGCTGCGACACCGCCGAAGCGAGGGTGAAGCCGACGGCGGAGCGAGTGCTTCCGGAGGCGTCGGGCGGCAGGCCAACGAAGGGTCTGTACGCTTCGTTGCAGGTCGATCACCCGGCCAGGAGGCAGGCCCTCGGCCGAGACGGGCCACGGTACTGCGCGGTCCACCCCCTTGAGGCGCGCCACGAGCGACAGCCAGCGGCGATCCGTCACCACCGTCACCGGGCCCGCCGCCGCGGCCGTCACGCTCCCCAGCAGCACCACGTCTCCCAGTGCCCCCTTCCGGAGGAGCACATCACCCACGGGCTGCCTCCAGTGCATCGAGAACTTCGGCCACAGGCACCTCGAGACATCCGAGGCGCTCACGACACCGCTGGCGGCCGCACGGCGCGCACGCAGGTCGGGGGCCGACAACGGGGATGCACCCTGGAGGGCCGGTGTGGTCGGGAGCCGTCGAGCCGAAGATCACCACAGTGGGCACGCCGCAGGCGCGGGCGAAGTGTGCAGCACCGGAGTCATTGGACACGAACACCGCGCAGCGCGCGAGAGCGGCGGCCAGCTCGGGCAGTGACAGCCCGACGACCGTTGCGTGGCGACCCGCGATCGGCCTCAGCCGGCCACCTTCACCCGGTCCAGCGTAGAACACTGGCGTGTCCACACGGTCCGCCAGTTGCCGGAATCGAGGCCACTCTCGAACCGAGCCAGAGACCGACAGCGGGTTGAGCCCTACATGTCCGAGCGGGAGTGATGAGAGGGGATCGCCGGGGCGACGGTGCCAGGCCGGCTCTCCGCTGACGTCCGCCCCAGCGGCCCGTGCGAGGGCTCCATACGTGTCGCGCCGATGGCGGCCGGGCACTACGCGATCCGTAAGCAGCCATCCTCGGTGGTCCGACGCCACGCCAATGCGTCTGCGCGCGCGACGTGCCTGCCACGCCGTGCGAAGCGACGGTGGAAACACGACCGCCAGGTCCGCTGATGCCACCACGCCCGGGGCGGCGATCGTCGCGTCCACGCCGCGGTACAGCTCCGGCCCCCATCGCGGCGCTTGGATGTGCAGGTCGCCGAGCATCGACAGCGCGCGAATGGCTGGCAGCGCCATCACCCCGTCGCCAAGGTGATTCGGCGCCCGCGCGACGATCCTCACTTCCGGTTCTTCTTCCGGGCCTTGCGCTTGTCTTTCCGCTTCTTCCGGAGCGCGATCTTCTCTTGCTTGCTCATGGTCGCTCGGCCAGCGTCGCCGCCAGCGGCCCCCGGAGGACCGCCGAACCCCGGCAGCGCACCCAGGCCCGGCATGCCGCCCATACCGCCACCCTGCTGCATCATGCGCTGCGCTTGAGCGAGAGCCTGTGGATTGCCCAGCAGGTCACCGAAGCCCTTCATCATCTCTCGCGCCTGCAGGAACCGGTTGTGCAACTGGCGCACATCGTCCACGTCCCTCCCACAGCCCTTCGCGATCCGCCGCATCCTGCGCGACTCCTGCGTCAACAGGTCGGGATCGGCGCGCTCCTGGTTCGTCATCGAGCCGATGATGGCCATGGTGCGATCCAGCTCGCGATCGTCGAGGGCCTCCTGCGGGATCATGTCCATCATCCCGCTGACCCCAGGCATCCGGGACATGATCTCCCGGAGCGGACCCATCTTCCGGATCATAGTCAGCTGCTTGACGAAGTCTGCGTAGCTGAACCGCCCCTTGAGCATCTTCTCGGTGGACTTCTCGGCGTCCTCCTGGTCGACATGCTTCTCGAAGTCCTGCATCAGGCCTACGATGTCGCCGAACCCGAGAATCCGCTGCGCGAGCCCTTCCGGACGGAATTCCTCGAGCCGATCCAGGGCCTCCCCCTGGCCGAGGAACTTCACCGGCTTGCCGGTGACCTCCTTGATCGACAGGGCTGCCCCACCACGGGCATCACCATCGAGCTTGGTGAGCACGAACCCCGTGAAGTCGAGCCGACGATCGAACTCGGCGGCCGTGCGCACGGCGTCCTGACCGATCATGGCGTCGACCACGAACAGGATGTTCCCCGGGTTCACCGCCGCCTTGATGTCAACGACCTCCTGCATGAGGGCGTCGTCCACCGCCAGGCGACCTGCGGTGTCGATCACGACCACGTCCCGGCCGACGTTGCGGGCCTGGGTGACCGCGAGCTTGGCCAGCTTGACCGGGTTCATCCCGCGGATGCTGAACACGGGCGCGCCGACCTTGCGACCCACGGTCATCAGCTGCTCGACTGCGGCAGGCCGGTAGATGTCGGCGGCCACCAGCAACGGCTTGCGGCCTTGAGCGATGAGCCGCTTGGCCAGCTTGCCAGTGGTGGTCGTCTTGCCCGAGCCTTGTAGGCCGACCATCAGGATCACCGCCGGCTTTCCCGACAGGTCGAGTGAGGTGTCGACCGGGCCCATGAGCTCTACGAGTTCGTCGTAGCAGGCCTTGATGAACCAGTCATCGGGCGTCACCTTCACGTTGGTGCCGCCGGGCCCCTTCAGGGGCACGATCTCTCCGAGCGACCTCTCCTTCACCCTGGCGAGGAACCGCTTGGCGACGCCGAGCTCCACGTCGGCTTGGATGAGCGACGTGCGCACCTCGCGAAGCGCTGGAGCGAGGTTGTCTTCGGTGAGCTCGGCCTTGCCGCCCAGCGCGAGACGCGCGGACTTGAACCCTTTGGAGAGGACGTCGAACATCGGACCTTCGTGGGCTGGAACGCGGTCCCTAACCGGTTGGACCTCCCCGCTCCGCCGCAAGTGGGTCTGGCTCACCTGCTGGCGTCGCCTGCGCCGCTCTCGGGCGATACTTCGGCCCGAGGAGGCGTCTCATGCGCGGATTGTTCCTCGTCAGCGTGCTCATCGGCTGCGGCGGCAAGGGCGACGCCGACACCGCCCCGGTGGTGGACAACACGGCCTGTCGTGACGGTTGGGCCTCCGAGCCGCTGAATACGGTGCCGGCGGATGCTTGGCCGGAGGGTCTGGCGAGCTCGATCCCGCTATTGGAGGAGCTCGACGGACTGTGGCGAGCGGTGGAGTGCGACGACGCCGACGAAGTCGTCGACCTGAAGATCGTCGTGCCGCCGCAGGACGCTGTCGAGGTCTACACCACGCCCCCGGCGACGAACGTGGCATGCGGCTGCGACACCGATCCGGCGTTCACAACCGACAACGCGTATGTGCCGGTCGCGCGCGTGACCATCGACGTGTTCGTCGAGGACTACGCCGGCTATGCGTTGAACGACCAGAACTTCGAGATCCCTCTGATCTTCTACCGCGACGGCCAGGCCCTCAAGGCCCGCGCCTGTCAGCGAATCCGCATCGATCCCGATCTGGATGACCAGTGGACCTACGGCACCATCATCATCCGACTGGAAGCCGGCAATGTGCTGTCGGGCTCGCTGGTCCTCGAGAACGGCGGGACGACCGAGCAGTGCAGCCTGACCGAGTGGGAAGGCCGCTGAACATTCCAGGACGGCTCACCGACCCGTGCTGCCGAACCCGCCCGCGGAGCGCTTCGTCGCGTCCAGCGCGCCGGTCTCCTGCCACTCGATCCGGCCCACGGGCAGTACCACCAGCTGCGCGATTCGCTCGCCCCGGCGAACCTCGAACGGTGCGTCGCCGTGGTTCGCCAGCAGCACCTTGAGCTCGCCCCGATAGTCGGAGTCGATAGTGCCGGGCGCGTTGAGGATGGTGACACCGTGTCGCAGGGCCAAGCCCGAGCGCGGCCGGATGTCCCCCACCCAGCCGGGTGGCAAGGCCATCCGGAGCCCGCACGGCACGAGCTCACGCTCGCCTGGAGCGAGGGTGAGCGGATGCTCGATGGCAGCGTGCAGATCGCAGCCTGCGCTGCCAGCCGTCTGATAGGCCGGCAGCCCGAACTCACTCCCGTGTGGGAGCAGCTCGACGGCTACGGTCAGCACGCGCCCGCTCACGCGCCCATGCTCTCGAGAGCTTCCTTGCGGGACAGCCGGATCTTGCCCGAGCGGTCCACGTCGATCACGCGCACCAGGACTTCATCGCCCTCGTGCAGGATGTCGGTGACCCGATCAACCCGCTCGTGCGCGATGTGGCTGATGTGGACGAGGCCGTCCGTTCCCGGGAAGATCTCCACGAAGGCACCGAAGTCGACGATGCGCTTGACCACGCCGACGTACAGCGCGCCGACCTCGGCCTCCTGCGTGATCTCGCGGATCATCTGGATGGCCTTGTCGGTGGCCTCCTTGCTGGTGGACGCCACGTCCACCTTGCCTGAGTCGTCGACGGTGACGCGCACCTGGCACGCCTCCTGGATGCCGCGGATGACCTTGCCGCCGGGGCCGATCAGGTCGCGGATCTTGTCGGTCTTGATGTGCACGGTCGTGATGCGCGGGGCGTACTCGGACATCTCGGCGCGGGGGGCTGCGATCGACTTGTCCATCTCGTCGAGGATGTGGAGCCGGCCCTCGCGAGCCTGCGCCATCGCCTTCGACATGATCTCACGGTTGATGCCGTTGATCTTCACGTCCATCTGAAAGGCGGTGATGCCTTCGCGGGTGCCCGTGACCTTGAAGTCCATGTCGCCGAGGTGGTCCTCGTCGCCCAGGATGTCGGAGAGCACCGCGTAGTCGTCGCCCTCCTTGATCAGGCCCATGGCGATGCCGGCGACGGGCGCCTTGATCGGCACGCCGGCGTCCATGAGCGCCAGCGAGGTGCCACAGACGGTGGCCATGCTGCTGGAGCCGTTGGACTCGAGGATCTCGGAGGAGGACCGCATGACGTACGGGAAGTCTGCCTTGCTGGGCAGGACCGGCAGCATGGCGCGACGGGCCAACGCACCGTGCCCGACCTCACGACGCTTCGGTCCACGCAGCGGGCGAGCCTCGCCAGTGCAGAACGGGGCGAACACGTACGTGAGCATGAACCAGCGCTCGTGGCGACCGGTGGGCAGCTCCATGCGCTGGGCGTCCATCTCGGTGCCGAGCGCGATGTTCACGTACCCCTGGGTCTCACCGCGAGTGAACATGGCCGAACCATGCGCACGCGGCGACAGGCCGACCTCGCACCAGATGTCGCGGATGGAGTCGGGGCTCCGGCCGTCGATCCGCGTGCGGGTGGCGAGGACCTCGGACCGCATCACGCTACGAAGCAGCTTGCTCCAGGCGGTCTTGCCGTCTGCCGTCTTCGTCTTGATGACATCGGCGTCGTTCTCGCCGTCGAGCATCGCGGCGATCACGGCGTTGCGCGAGGTCTTGAGTGCAGCCGTACGCTCGTGCTTGCCCCGGATGGCGAGCGCCTCGACGAGCGGAGCGCGGCCGTGCTCGGTGACGTAGGCGAGCACGGTGGCATCGAGCTCGGCGGGCGGAGCCACCTCGAGCTTGGGCTTGCCCGCATCGGCGCGCAGCTCGTCCAGGCAGTCGATGATCGACCGGATGGCGCCCTGCGCCAGGTCGAACACGTCGAGCATCGCGGCCTCGTCGGCCTCGCTGGCGCCGCCCTCGACCATCGTGATCGCGTCGCGGGTACCGGCCACGATCATGTTGATGTCGGCCCGCTTGGCCGCCTCATGGTCCGGGTTGAGCACGAACTCGCCATCGATGCGGCAGACGCGCACGCCGGCGATGGGCTGGGTCAGCGGTGCCTCGCTGATGTGGAACGCCGCCGAGGCGCCGCAGAGGGCGAGCACGTCGGTCTCGTTGTCGCGGTCGTACGACATCACGGTGGCGATGACCTGAAGCTCCATCCGGAAGTGCTTCGGGAACATCGGGCGGATCGAGCGGTCGATCACGCGGCTGGCGAGGGTCTCCCGCTCACTGCCACGGCCTTCCCGCTTGAGATAGCCGCCGGGGATGGTGCCGTTGGCGCCGTTGCGGTCTTGGTAGTCGACCGTGAGGGGCAGGAAGTCGAAGGTGCGGAAGGCCGACGTGCACACAGCGGTGACGATGAGCTTGCTGTCACCGCTGCTCACGACGACCGCCGCGGACGCCTGCTTGGCGTAGCGGCCGGTCTCGAACGTGATCGTCTTTCCGCCGATCTCGACAGATTTGGTCACGACATTCATGGGATCTCCTTCGGGCATTTGGCCCGATGTGATCCGCACGCACGCTCGCCCTTCGGAGCTCACACACACGACCCCGGGGTTTCCGGGGCCAAAGGCCTCACAGCCCTTCGTTCAGAAGCGCACATGGTGTGCGTCCCTGCACGGAGACCTGCGAAGGCACCAGCGCATCGGCGGATCGATTGATTAGGTCTGACAGCCCCATCGGGCCGTCTGCTCAAAGAACGGGTTCAAGAGTGCGACGAGGTGGCACAGGGCCACCTCGACACGATCAACGGCGAAGTCCGAGACTCGCGATCAGCTCGGCATAGCCCTGCGGATCCTTGTTCTTCAGATACTTCTGGAGCTTGCGACGCTGCCCGACCACACGCAGGAGGCCGCGGCGTGAACCGTGGTCCTTCTTGTGCGCCTTGAAGTGCTCCGTGAGGTAGCGAATCCGCGCGGTCAGGATCGCGATCTGCACAGTTGCAGACCCAGTGTCACTGTCGTTTACGCGGTATTGGTCGACGATGGCTTTCGTGTCGATCGCAGTCAGCGCCATTGTTCTCTCCTTCAGCAGGATGTCGCAGCGCTCGCCGAGCATGGCGCTATCGGGGCAGAGCCCCCTGGCGGGCCGCAACAACCGTGGGTTGACTCGCCCCCATGCCACGGGGGGCACGCAGAGGCAAGCATGAATCGCGGTGGGGTCGGCGCCGTACTGGCGCCAAGTCGGACTGGAAACCTGGTGGTCGACCGGCAGATCAGCCCTTGACGACCTTCACCGTGCGAGGCCCTCGGGGGCTGCGCTCGGCCACAGCGACCACGTCGGGCCCGGAGACAATGAGGTACCTCCCGCCCATGACGGTGTTCGCCGGCGGAACCGGCGGGGTGCCGCCGTTCCGGATGCGGCGAGCATCGCCCGGCAGCACATCGGCCAGCGGCAGGTGGGACAGCGCATCGATGGACCTGCGCACAGATGGCATGAGGTCGGCTCGCACCGCATCGCGGGCACGCCAACGCACGCGCTCCTCCCCGGCCGCGCGTCGGAGCAAGACCTCCTTCCAGGTCTTGTCGGGCTCGTCGCTCACCAAAGCGGACAGGCGGTCGAACGACAGCGCATCTTCCAGGTAGAATGGACCACTCCGGGTGCGCATCAGGCGTGACAGGTGCCCAGCGGTGCCCAGCGCAGAGGCGATCTCGTCTGCGAGAACCCGAGCATAGGTCCCGCGACTGCAGGTGATCACTACGTCCATGGACGTGGCATCCCACGAGCGCAGCTCGAGGTCGTGGATGATGATCGGTCGGGCCTTGGCCCGCTTGATCTCACCCCGACGAGCGTAGTGGTACAGCGGCTTGCCATCCACCTTGACCGCGCTGTACGCCGGCGGCTCCTGCATCCGGTCGCCGAGGAAGCCCTTCAGCACCTCGTTGATGTGAGCCTCCTCGAGCGCGGGGACCGGCGCCTCTCGCACCACCTCCCCTGTGGGATCTCCCGTGTCGGTCGCCGAACCCAGCGCGATCGTCACGTCATAGATCTTGATCGACTCGTCGAGGTACTCGATCAATCGGGTCGCTCCACCCAGCGCGAGGGGCAAGACCCCCGTGGCAAACGGGTCGAGCGTGCCCGTGTGGCCGACCTTGCGAACGCCGGTGACCGAGCGGACCGCAGCCACGACGTCGTGGGACGTGATGCCGGCGGGCTTGTCGATGATGAGGAAGCCAGGTCCCAGGTCCATCATTCCTCCCCATCGCGTTCGCGGGCGAGCTGGTCCAGGATGGTGGTCAGCCTCGCAGCGCGATCGGTGTGATCGTCGAGCACGAACAGCAGCTCTGGAGCGTTGCGCAGACGAAGCGCGCGCCCGAGAGGACCTCGAAGGCGCCGCGCGGCGTCGGTCACGGCGGCGATGAACTCCTCCGAGGCAACCCCACCGCCCAGGGGCATCCACGAAACCGTCGCGCGCCGAAGGTCACGGGTGATGTCCACCGCGGTGATGGAGATCGGCTCCAGCCTCGGATCCTTCAGCTCGGTCCGAAACCGGGCCGCGATTTCCTTGTGCAGCATCTCGGCGACGCGCTTGGGCCGGTAGGCGCTCATGCAATGCTCCTCGCGCCCGCCATCGGTGGGCCGACGTCGGCCCGCCGGACTAGCGGGTGCGCCGGGTCACCGCAAGACCCGAGCGTCGTGCACGCCCTCCCAGAAGTCGCGCCTGCCCAGGAGTGCCCGAAGGCGCTCCACGTTGGTCGGCAGGCCGGAGATCCGAACACCATCCAGCGCGGCGCGGGCCAACACCACCGCCGCCTGCCTCGTCGGTCCAGTGACCGTGACGGTGGCCAGGAGCGGCTCGGTCTCCCGGCTGCAAGGCGTGCCGACGTCGACGCCAACGGCGGTGCGAATCGCCCCGCCGTCGGGAAGCGCGAGCCCCTCCAGGACGCCCGTTGGTCGGAGCCCCGAGTCATCTTCGTGGTAGATGCGGAGCTGAATGCCATGCGCGTCGTCGGCTAGCTCCGGCTGCTCCCACCCCAGCGCGCCGTCGGTCATGAGGCGGAGCTGGGCGTCGATCAAATCCACACCGTGCACGGCCTCGACCAGCCCGAATCCGTTGGTCAAGCGAGCCGAGATGCCCAGCAAGTAGGCGCCTCCATCAGGGGTCAGCGCCCAGCGGATGCGCCCGACTCCGCGCCAGCCCACCGCTGCGAACAGCGCCCTTGCCTGGCGGACGAGCTCGGGCGCGAGCGCTGCCGGGACCACGGCGCGCCCGCACTCCTCCAGGTGGGTGAACCGGCCACGCTCGGCAGAGCTGTCCACCCAACCGAGCAGGACGGGGGGCGACTCACCATCCCCCACCACCACTGCGCCCACGTGGCGCCTGGCGTCGACCGCGCGCTCCAGGAACACGCCCTCATCACCGGCGACCAGGCGCGCGATCGATCGCACGCGTTGCACAGCGGCGGGCACATCAGCCAGCTTCTCGACCCGCTCCAAGGCACGGCCGTGCACCGCCTTGACGTACAGCGGCCCACCGATCCGCGACGCCTCCATCAAGCCGTCGCCGCCGGGGGGAATCGGGTCTGATGCCGGGATGAGTGGAAGCCCCGCGCCGGTCGCGAGCGTTCGCAACGACCGCCGATCCACCACCCGGTACGCGACCTGGGCAGGCGGCGCGACGACCAACACGTTGGCGTTCGCCGCCCGTTGGAAAAAGCCGAGGTGCTCCGCGAGGAAGCAGGTTCCGGGATGCAGCGCCTCGCAACCAGCATCCATGGCGGCCCCGACGACTCGCCCCGGGTCGAGGTAGGTCTCCGCCACGGTCCGACCGTTCAGATACACGGCGTAGTCTGCCTCGTCGAGCAGCGCCTGCTCGGCGTCCGGCTCCGAGAACGCCACCACCGACTCCAGGCCGTGTGCCCGACACGCCCCGATGAGCCTCGCCGCGACGATTCCGCGGTTCGCTATCAACACCCGCTCGATGGTCAGCGGCCCGTCCATCGCGGCTCCCTCTTCTGGAGGAAGGCTGCCACGCCCTCCATGGCATCTTCGGTCAGCAGATTGAGCGACAGCTGCGCGTGCATGTACGCGAGCGCGTCGTCATATCCCTGATCGGAAATTCTGTAAAATGCCGCCTTACCCCAGGCTATCACGGCAGGCGAGCGCGCCGCGATGACCGTCGCGAGCGCGACCGCAGTATCCACGGCGGTGCCCTCCTCGGCCACGCGGTTCACCAGGCCGAGCTGCTGGGCCTCTTCCGCTGACCAACGCCCCCCGGTCAGCACCAGCTCCATCAGCGGCTTGCGCGGGACGTCACGCTGCAGCACAGCGAGGATGATCCACGGGAACAGACCGACCCGAACCTCAGGAGTGCCGAGCCTCGCCCTCGCGTCCGCCACCACTACGTCGCACGCTGCCGCGAGACCGAGCCCTCCTCCCAGCGCATCTCCGTTTACCGCAGCGACCACGGGCACCCGGAGCCGCGGGATCAACGCGAGGAGATCCGCATACTGGCCACGCTGGTCGTGGCTCGCGACAAACCCGTCACCAGCCAACCCCTCCGCCAGATCTCCACCCGCACAGAATACGGTGCCCCGCCCGGTGAGCACGATGGCGTTCACAGCGTCGTCTTCGGCGGCTGCACCGAGCGTCGAGGCGAGCGCCTCGACGAGCGCTCCTGCCAGGGCATTGCGCCGCTCCGGTCGGTTCATCTCGACGACCGCCACCGCTCCGACGTCCCGCCGCTCCACCAGCGCCATGGCTCCCCCGAGAAGCCCGACACGGTAGCATGGCGTCCATCTGGAGGCGTAGTGGACGTAGCGATCGTGGGTCCAGGGCGCCTCGGCCGGTCGCTGGCACTTCTCCTCGCGGCCGAAGGGATCGCGGTCACCCTGTGTGGTCGGGGCGAGGCGCCACCCGCGGGCATCGACGTCGTGTTGCTCACAGTCCCGGACTCCGCGATCAGCGATGTGGCGTCTGCGATTCGACCGGGCCCTGTCGTCCTCCATTGCTCAGGGGCATCTCCCATCGACGTGCTCGATCCTCATGTTCGCCGTGGCAGCCTCCACCCGCTGATGAGCTTTCCCGGACCGGAGCATGGCGTGCCGCCGCTGGCCGGAGTCGGCGCTGCGGTGGCGGGTCACCCTGACGCCGTCAGTGTGGCGCGACGCTTGTGTTCCGTCCTCGGGATGACCCCGATCAGCATCACTGGCGACCGGAGGCTCTACCATGCGGCCGCAGTCATCGCGGGCAACTTCACCACGGTCCTGATGGCCGAGGCCACCCGGCTCCTGATCGCCGCCGGAGCCGATCCTCAGACCGCCGCGGCGACGCTTGCGCCCCTCGCCCATGCCTCGGTGGACGGGGCGGTCCCCGACCCGGCCGCCGGCCTGACCGGGCCCGTGACACGCGGGGATCGAACAACGATCCGCGGTCACCAAGTGGCGCTGGACGAGGCGGGATTAGGGGACCTGCGCCGGCTGTATGACGCGCTCACAGCCCGCGCAGAAGCCATCGCACGGAAGCCCACCGTTTGCGACGGGGTTGTGGAGGACGAAGACAGACCCGTGAGCCCCTAGGGGTTGTCGGCACCGCCGGCGGTGCTAAAGTCTGAGCAGGAACGACGAGAGGCGACCCATGCTGGATGCCTACATCATCGAGCGAATCCAACGTGAACGAGCGCGAGAGCAGGCTCGTCATCGGCGGGTTCCGCTGCGAATCGAGCGCCCGCCCCCGAGCCGACCGGACGAGCGACCCGAGCCTGACAAGCCGGATGAACGTGGAAGCGCAGTGATTGACTTCCATCTTTGAATCAGAAAGGCCGGACGCTAGCGTCCGGCCTTTCTCGTTCTGGAGGTCAGCGGCTCAGTATGCCGACAGATCGACACCGGTCTCGCGTGCGAACACGTCGAGGCCCTTCTTGTCGATGGTGCGCATCGCGCGCGTGGACAGCCGGATGCGGACGAAGCGCCCACCCTCCTCCCACCACAGGCGCTTGGCCTGGATGTTGGGCAGCTGCCGCTTCTTCGACTTGCGGTTGGAGTGCGACACCTTGTTGGCGACGTTGGGACGCTTGCCGGTGAAGGTGCACTTGCGGGCCATGATACGCCTCTCGAGCATGGGGTTCGTCGATGGTCGCACGGCCCGCGGGCTGGCGACGGGAGACTCGCCGGCCCGACTAACCCTGGTCGCCCGCCATCTGCAAGGCGGTTCCAACACCTGGACCGCTGGGCAGCGCGTTCAGCAGAGCATCCACCAGGGTCGCCCTGCGGAGCGGCGGCCGGACGAGACGCACTCCGGACGGCACGGCGGCGCGCACGACACCGACGAGCAGCACCCGGCCGGCGAGGTCAGGGCGCCGCGCCACGAGGTCTCGGGCCACACCCCAGCCCGGCCGGGTCCCGGCGGTGGCGTCCACCACCACGAGCCGGACGTCGCGCCGGATGTCCTCCACGGCGCTGCCTGCCGTCACTGTCACGGCGGTGGCCTCGAGCAGCACCTGCACCCTTGAGGCGAACGCCGCGTCGCCCCATGCCACCGCATGGCCACCGCGAACGACCCGTCGGCGCGGCGGAGGCGCTGGGAGCTCGATGCGCCACGACGCGGCGCCCACCCGCGCCATCGCCCCTCCGTGTGCGTCGATCACCGCCTCTGAGAGCACGAGCGCGGGGTGCCTCGACCCCGGCGTAGCGGCCTGTCCGTGGACCTCGAGCTGCAAACGATCGCCGTCTCGCCGGACCCGCACCTCCACCTGGACCGCGATCGGAGTGCGCTCCACGGCCGCGGCGAGCACACCGGTCAGCGCCCGTATGTACGGGGCGGCGCCCCCATCGACCCTGACCGACGCGGGTCGAATCGACACGCTGACCTGACTGGCCCGGCGACCGAGGAGTTCCTTGGCAGCCGCGACCACGTCGGAGAGCCGAGTCGTCCCCGTGGTCGCGCCGGTGTCGAGCTGACGCAGGCTCCGAACTGAATCGGCAAGCCTGCGCGCATGCCCGAGCGCGATGCCCACATGGCGGGCGATGGTCTCGGGCGCGGCCAGTGGTAGGTCGCCGAGCAGCTCCAGCCGGCCGAGCACCACACTCACCGGGTCGTTCAGCTCCCGCGCGAGAGCCCAGGCCACATCGGCCACGGCCTTGCGACGCTTGAGCTCTCCGGCATGATCCCGCGAGGCGAGTGGCACCGTCACGTCGATCAGCTCCAGCGTGCCGGGTCCCGCCAACAGTGCGATCACGACGCGGCCGTCGGCCAGTCGCCAGAACCGCTCGCCGACCCAGACCAGATCGTCCGCCACTGCGGCCGCCCAAGCCACCTGCTCGGAGCTGTGGAGCGCTTCCACGAACGGCTGCTGCGGACGTAGCGTGTTGTCCGCAGGCTCTACCGCACACACCAGTCCATCCGGATCCAACTGGACCCGCCAGTGATCGTAGGCGTGTGGGCCGGTCGAAGAACCGTGCATCGGCCCTCCACCAGCAGTCTACTCGCTGGTGGCGGCGACCTCGACGAACACCCGGTCGCCGCGCACCTCGACACCGAAGCGCTCGAGCCGCTCGTCAGGGTCGATATGGCACTCGCCAGTGCCCACGTCGAAGGTCCACCCGTGGAGCGGGCAGGTGAGGGTCGAGCCGTCGAGAAACCCCTCTCCCAGGGGCCCACCGGCGTGCGGGCATGTGTCGGAGACCGCGTGGAAGACGCCCCCGACGTTCGCGATCGCCACTGCGCGGCCCCCCACGATCACCTCGGTCACCTCGCCGGGCGCGAGCTCGGTCGTGCCGAGGGCATTCAGCCAGCCGTCATCCCGTGCGATCGGAGCATCCGCATCGTGGGCGGGACTGGTGGAGGCAGGCTCGGTCGGGTCTCGATCCAGCCATGACAGCCATCCGAACTGTCGGCGGACCGTCGCGCGGAGGCCGTCCCTGCGCCCGACGAGTACCCACCGCAGCACGCGCCGCACCCGACCCATCCGTCCTCCGCTCACTCGCCACACATCCACCCACCTATAGCGGGAACTGCCATTGGGCGCGCTGCCCCCTGGTGCGGATGCGACACCGCCCAACTACCCTTGCCGGGTCCACTCCCAACCTGGAAACTACATGAACAGCACGTGCAGAACGCGCCGCACCGTGGCATGATCAGCGAGGGCGCCGGCGAGATCGGTGCACCGCACGGAACCGAGCCCCTCCCCCGCGTGTCCACCCTACTGGAGGCCCAAGCGTGACGACCCCGGTGCGACGCATGCTCTGGCCCTTGGCCACGGCCACGATGGTGGCGACGGCGATCGCATCTGCTTCTCCGAGCAGCTGGTCGACCGAGCCGCCGGCGACGGTCGTGCGGCCAGCCACCTCCGGTGTCGGCTCCGAGGTAGCGGCACCACCAGTGTCCCTGGGTATGGAGTTCGGTCCAGGAACCTCGCTCGAGCAGGTGCGCGCCCACCTGGCCGTCGGAGACACGCGACGAGCGTTGGCTGCGGCGAATGCGGTGGTCGCGCACAACCGCTGGGGGCGTGAGCGCGCCGCCGCTCAACTCGTGGTCGGTCTCCTCCACCGATCGGCTGAGCGGCACAATCTGGCGTCGGAGGCGTTCACGCAGGTGAGGGCGGGCGGAACCGCATTGGCGCCATGGGGGGCGTTCTACGAAGCCGAACAAGATCTCGCGCGCGGCAAGGAGTGGGTCGCGATCCGGGAGTGCGAACGGTACCGGGAGACCTGGCCCGCGGGCGAGCATGCCAACACGTGTCTGAGCCTGATCGCCCGGGCACATGCCCGGCTAGGCAACATGTCCGCCGCGCGAACTGCGGCAGGGGCCTACGATGCCGAGCACAAGATCGGCGGAATGGGGGAGCAGATCGAGCTCGCCCTCGCCATGCGCCTCACGCGTACGCACCCCGAGCAGGCTGTGCGACCGCTCCGCGACCTCTCCGCGGTCCATTCGGCTCCGCTCACGGGCCGAGTCGCCGAGGAGCTGCTGCAGGAGCTCGCGGCGAACGAGGTGCCCGGAGCCGGCGACGAAGTCGATGTGAGCGCGTTGATGCAGCGGGCCGTGTCACTCCGCGATGCCAAGCGGTACGACGAGGCATGGCGGCTGTTTCAGGAGCTGCAGTCGCGTTCCGACGACTCTCCCAGCCTCCGCGCCTGGGTCCAGGGCAGCGCAGAACGCTTCGGCTGGCGGTGCCACAAGTGGGACTTCCTGCACGAGATGTATTCGGCCGCGTATGCCGAGCGTCCGGACGGCGACCTCGCGTGGAATGCATACCGGGTCGCGGCGCGCGGAGGTCGGTTCGCGGACGCGATTGAATGGGCGAAGATCGGGCGTACCAAGCACGGAAAGACGCGAAGCTGGTCCCGCAAGGAGGAAGACCTCGGCCGCACCTTCATGTTGGGCGGGGCCTACGAGGAAGCACGTGATCTGTTCGATACCGTCGCGCGGCGAGGCGGCTGGACCGGCCGCCGCGGCAAGTTCTTCGCTGGCCTCTCGGCACACCTCGCAGGCGATCACGATGGTGCGCTCGAGCGGCTGGACAGCCTCGTCGCGCTCGATCGCACCTACGCTACCGAAGCCAGGTATTGGCGATCCCGGGTCTACGAAGCCGTCGAGCGCCACCCGGACGCCATGGCGGACCGCCGCATCCTCGTCGAGGAAGACCCCTGGGGTTGGTACGGCATGCTCGCTCTGCAGGGCTTCGTGCCCCGCCACGACGACCCCACATACGCTCGAGATGGAACCTGGGCCGGGGCGAACCTGCCGATTCCCGAGGAATACGTCGAGGCCTGGGAGATCCCCTCTCGCCCGACGCACGCGCTCCCGATCGCGCGGCCGACGTCAGTCGATCGCAGCGACCCCACAGGAGCCGTGTCGTCGCTGAGCTGGTCCCTGCTCGACACGCGCGTCGGACCGCTGCAGCCTGTGGCGCCGCCCCCCGCCCCAGTGATGAGCCGCATCGATCCCACCGTGCCGCCCCAGGGATACGCGCCCGGCGTGTTCTTCGACCCCGACAAGGCACGTGGGCTGGCGGGCCGGCTCGTCGGCGCGCTGGGTGAATCGTGGCCCGAGGCGGCCGCCATCCGGGACCTCGCCGCGGCGGGTCTGTACGATCTGTCGGGCCCCGCGTTCTCTCGCCTGTACGAGGAGTGGCGAGACGCGTATCGGTACTCGGGCAATCGCCGGCATGTGTCCGCCCGAAAGCTCACGATGCGGTCGGAGGAGTGGCGGCAGCTGTTCTACCTGACCCGGGATCACCACCACACGGCCCGGTTCACCCACGACCTGTGGGAGCAGGTGGACGATCCGTCCGTCGCTCTGCAGGCCCGGCGACTCGGCTACCCGCTTGCCCACGACACCGTCGTCTGGCGTGCGGCGCGCCAGCACGGTGTAGACCCCTTCCTGGTCATGGGTCTGATGCGGCAGGAGAGCACGTACAACGCCATCGCCGTCTCTCCGGTCGGTGCGCGGGGCGCGATGCAGATCATGCCGCGCACAGGCCACCTCATGGCCGACCTGCGGCACGACGTGACGTTCACCGCCGGAGCGCTGGAAGACCCCGTGCTCTCAGTGGAGTACGGCATCGACTACCTCGGGCTGCTGATGCAGCGCTTCGACGGTGCCTATCCGCTGGCGATCGCCAGCTACAATGGCGGTCCGTTCAACGTCTCGGCGTGGCTCACGGGCACCGGATCCGAGATGCCCATGGACGCCTGGGTCGAGCACATCCCGTTCAGGGAGACGCGGCAGTATGTGAAGAAGGTGAGCGCCGGATACGCGGCCTATGTCGGGCTCTACGCCCCTCCTGGCGCCTCGATCGCGCTCCCGTCCACGCCGGGCGGAGATCACCCCGAGGTCGTCGACTTCTGACATGCAGCCGCTCCTCATCGCGCTTCTCTGCATCCCGGGACACGCGGGCAAACGCCGCGACAGCCCTGCCCCCGCGCCAGATGCGGCCGTGCCGGAGACCGCCGTTCCTCTGGCCGTGGTGCCAGCCCTGTGGCCGATGGGGCTTCCGGCTTCCATTGGGACGCTCCCTGCAGGCCTCGCCAACACGAGCGCACAGGGCTGCCGCGCGTGCCATCCGGCGCTCCACGCGGGGTGGCACGCGGGCCACGGGAGCAGCGCCCGAGCTGAACCGTGGGGGGCGGTGTCCCTCGGCACCGACGATCCTGCATGTCGCGCGTGTCATCTCCCACTCACCTCCCAGCATCCAGGTGAGGGCTTCGATGCGGGGCTGTCACTCGAGGGGGTCACCTGTGCCGCATGTCATGTGCGCGATGGAGCGGTCCTCACGGCGAGCGAGACCGGTGTAGAGGCCCCTCACCCGCTTCGTCACGCCCCACAGCTCGCAGATGGCACCGTGTGCGCCACGTGCCACGAGCTCACGTGGCCCGGAGCCGGGGCGCCGCTGTACGACACGTGGAGCCAGTGGGCCGGCTCCGCGTACGCCGAGGCGGGGGTCGGCTGCACGGACTGCCACGCCATCCACGGCCAAGCCGAGGACCCCGGTCGCGCGGTCAGCGTGCTGCTCGACGTCGACCGCACGACGGCTACACGCGGTGGCGAGCCGATCCACGCTCGGGTCACGCTGCAGAACACCGGTGCCGGGCACCCCTTTCCTGCCGGTTCCCCCTACCGCGGCGTGCAGCTTCGGATCGCTCTGGTGCCTCCGACCGACGATAGCGCCCCCATTGGGGTCCAGGACGTGGTCCTCGCACGCACCCTGCAGGACGGGCCGCCCTGGGCGACTGTCGCCGACACTCGCCTCGGCATCGGGGAGGCCCGTTCGGTGGAATGGACCGGGGCCCTCCCACAGGATGCTGCGGCCGGGGCGTGGTTCCTGCAGATCACCCTGACCGAGCTGTTCGACGGAGTGCCGACTGCGGGCCCGTTCGTCGAGCGACGGCTGCCCTTGACGATCCATTGAGCACTCCGCGGTCGACCTCCGAACCGGTGTGACGCATTGTTATGGTGCCCGCGCGGAGAAGCGGACCAAGGCGGAGTGGCGATGCTCAAGTTTCATGCTCGGACCGACGTCGGCCTCAAGCGCAGACACAACGAAGACTCCCTGCTGGCCTCCGAGGAGTTCGGCGTGTTCGTTGTCGCTGACGGCGTTGGCGGCCGCAAGGCTGGAGAGCTGGCCAGCGCGATCACCGTCAACACGTTCCAGACCTACGCGCCGCAGCTCAAAGAGGCGGTGGACCGGTTCGCGACCGACTCGGGCCGCGAACGACGCAACGAGGTCCTCCGCTTACTGGATCAGGCCGCAAACGCGGCGTCTCGTCGCGTCTATGAAGCCGCGACGGCCACCGGTCGACAGGGTATGACCACCACGCTCGTCGCGGCGGTGATCGGCGGCGGCGCAGCCTTCGTCGTGCACGTCGGCGACAGCCGTGCCTACCTGGTTCGTGACGGCCAGCTCCGCCAGCTCACCGAAGATCACAGCATGGTCAACGAGCTGATCCGCACTGGCGCGATGACCCCCGACGACGCCGCGACCAGCCGCTACCGGAACGTGATCACCCGCGCCGTCGGTCTGTACCCGAACGTGAGGACCGACACGCTGCACGTTGAGCTGCTGGACGGTGATCGTCTACTGTTGTGCAGCGACGGCCTCTCCGACCTCGTGCCCCCACCCGGGATGCTGGAGCGGATGATCCAGGTGAACCTCACCCACGCCGTGGATGCCCTGATCCAGGCCGCGCTCGATGCCGGCGGGAAGGACAACGTCACGGTGATCGCGATCGAGCCTGAGGCAGTGCTCGAGGCCGAAGCGGTGGCAGCACGCGCCCGGGCCATGGAGAAGCTGTTCCTGTTCGAGGAGCTACCGTTCCACGCGCGGCTCCGGGTCGGGCGCATCGTCTCTGAGATGTTCGTCACGCCGGGGCAGACGGTCGTTCGTCAGGGAGAGACCGGCGATACGCTGTATGTCGTGGTCACTGGCGCGGTCAGCGTGCAGCTCGAGGGTGAAGAGGTCGCGGTGCTCAGCGAGGGCGAGCACTTCGGTGAGCTGGCCCTGGTCGACAGCGAGCCCCGGTCCGCCGACATCGTGGCCAAGGGCTTCGGCCATCTCCTGTGCATCGAGCGCGACGCCCTGCGCGAGTACTGCATGATGGAGCCGGCGCTGGGGAACCTGCTCCTGTGGAAGCTCGTCGCGACGCTGGGTCAGCGGCTCCGCGGGATGAATGCTCGGCTCACGGCGGAACGCTCTACATGACCGAGATCACGCTGCGTTGCAGTCCGGACGCCGATGACTTGTTCATGATGCGCGCGCTCCTGGAGGGCCTGATCGACACCGGAACGTACCGGTTCACGATCGACACCTCACCCACAGACGCCCTCAACCGACACGCAAGCGAAGGGCCGACAGACGTCGTCGCGCTCTCGTTTGGGCACTACCCCGCGGTCGCTGACACCTACCAGCTGCTGCCCCACGGTGGCTCGATGGGCGAAGGCTACGGGCCGGTGGTGATCGCACGAGAGCCACTGTCCATCGGCGACCTGTCCGGTAAGCGCGTCGCCATTCCTGGGCTGACCACGTCGGCTTGGGCGGTGCTCCAGATGATCGCTCCGGAGTTGCAGCCCGTCGTGATTCCCATCGTGCCCTACGCGCGCATCTTCGACGCACTCCGCGAGGGCACGGTCGACGCAGGCCTGGTGATCCATGAAGGGCGGCTCACCTACGCCGATCAGGGCTTCCACTCGGTGGTCGACATCGGCGAGTGGTGGAGCGACGAGACGGGCGGCCTGCCACTTCCTCTCGGCGCGAACACGATTCGGCGAGAACTCGGCGAGACCGTGATCGGAGAAGTGAGCGCATTGCTCTTCGAGAGCATCCGGCACGCCTTGGAGGATCGGGAGTCGGCCATCGAGTGGCTCATCGCTCGCGGCAGTGCGCTGGGAACGCCGGAGCGGGTGTCCCAGTACCTCGACATGTACGCGAATCACCGCACGCTGGACTACGGGCCGGCGGGCCGCGCTGGGATCCGAGAGTTCTACGCGCGAGCAGTGCGGGCCGGCGCTCTCGCCGCACCACCCACACTCGACTTCGCGCCCTGATCCAGGCTCCTGCACCTGCGCGCGCGAGCCGTTAGGCGCGCGCATGCGCATCGAGCCTCGGGACACAGAGTCCCTCGACCACCTCGTAGGCGGCTGGCGGATCTTCCAGCTCCGCCGTGGCCACCGCTTCAGCACCGACGATCTGGTCACGGCATGGCGAGCGCGCCACGCCCGTCCGAACGCGGTTCGCTACCTGGACATGGGCTGCGGGATTGGCTCAGTGGGACTGAGCACCCTGCACCATCTCCCCCCGAGCGCCACCATGGTGGGCGTCGAGGCCCAGGAGGTCAGCGTGGGCCTGGCGCGCCGCACGGTCGCGTACAACAACCTTGCCGATCGGGTCTCCATCGTGCACGGCGATCTGCGCGATCCGGCTGTACTCCCCGAAGCCGCCCGTTTCGATCTCGTGACCGGTAGCCCACCCTACATCCCTGAGGGCAAGGGGGTCCTGTCCCCGGTGCCACAACGGGCGCACGCGAGGATGGAGCTTCGCGGTTCCATCTTCGACTACTGCGCCGCCGCACGGCGCTGGATGGCGCCCGGCGCGAGATTCTGCTTCGTCATGGCGGCCGCCGACCCTCGCACGGAGGAGGCCCCCCTCGCGGCCGACCTGGTGGTGCTCGAGCGCTGGGACTACGTGTTCAGGCAAGGCCGCGCGCCCCACATCGCAACCTTGGTGTGCGCGCGCCGCGAAGACATCGACGTGCCCGTTCCCCGGCGCACCGGCACCTTGGTCGTCCGCGACACGACCGGCACGTGGACTGACGAGTACCTCGCCTTTCGGCGTGATGTCTCGAATCAGCCCTGCTGACGATCGAGGAGGCACCGGACGCGCTCAGAGACTGTCCAAAAACAAGTTGTGGCATTCGAGTGCCCCGGGAAGCCCAGTTCTGCGTCGTCTTCCATCGGGATAGCTCGCTATCCCCTCCGTCATCCTCCTTGCCCTGGACTCCCTGGAACCCTCTGGATGCTGCACACCTTGTTTTTGGACAGGCCCTCAGTTCACGCCGCGGAACGCGGCCAGCGTATCGTCATCGAGCCCGAGCTCCTCTGCCACCCGGATCACCGACCCGCGGAACTGGGTGCGCCCAGCGAAGTGATCGAGGAAGTCGCGCTTCACAGACAACACCAGCTCATCCAGAGCGTCGTCTTCCAACCCGTGCTCGGCGCTGAGTGCGGCGATCGCCACGTGCTCCGCCTCGGAGATGTTGCCGTCCGCCAAGGCGACCATGATCACGCTGCGAAGGAGCGTGCGTGCAGCAGCCGGGCTCAGCTGGGCGGCTGGCTCGATGCCCGACGGCAATCCCCGCTCGAACTCGGCTACGAGAGCCATCTCCCTGGGATGGACCATGCCATCCGCCTGGGCCACGGCTCGCATCGCCAGAGCGATCGCCGCAGCGGTGGGTGCGTCGAGCTCTACCGGGTCCTCCAGCCAGTCCATGGGACCTCCTTCCGAGCGAGGTAACCCCTCACCTCGCGAGCGCACCGACCAGCGTGCGAGCCACCGTCTCCACCACCTCGATGTGGATCTCGGAGAATGTGTCGCCTGGCGGGTTGATCAGCTGAATCACCCCGAGCGAGCCTTGTTCGGGGGAATGCACCGGGACGCACAGCGCCACCCGGGTG
>JBLFXJ010000036.1:0-36145 GCA_047609825.1 Myxococcota bacterium | reverse complement strand
TGTGCCGCGCGGCAGCCTGCAGGAAGAGGACCTCGCCCGCCTGTTCGATCAGGTGTACCCACCCGGTCCCGAGCGGGATGCCCGCCTGAAGACGATGATCATCCGGCACACCTGCGGGGCCGAGCGGTACGCCACCGAGGGCGCAGACCTGCTGTGGAAGCTCGCCCCCGCAGAGGTGGAGGCGATGATGGAGGTCGACCACGACCACTTCTCAGCGGCGAGCCCGTCGGGACGGAAGGCGTTCGAGACCGAGCTCGCAGCCTGGCTCTCGGACAAGGACGTGCCGATCATCGAGCGCCCGGCCTTCGGCACCTGCCTGGTGCGGGATCCCTCCGCCACCCGCGGCTATGAGGGTATCTCGTGGATGGCCGACTTCATCGAGGAGCCGGTTCCGGCGCACATGCCAGCAGCCCCGATCGTGCGCGCCGCACCGGAGCCCACGGCGGAGTAGTCCGCCCACCTGGCACCCGAGCACCCGGGGTGGCCAGCCAGTCCAGCAGACAACCCCGCGTATGAAGAGAGCGCGACCATGCCACCGACCCACCACACCCCCGTCGGAGCGATCACCCTGGCCTGGGAGTCGTTCGGCGACCCTGCCGATCCCACCCTCCTGCTGGTGCCGGGCACGGCTGCCCAGATGCTGTTCTGGGGCGAACCGCTGTGCGCCGGCCTCGCTGCCCGCGGGCTGCACGTGGTGCGCATGGACCCCCGCGACACGGGCCTGTCCACCCACCTCGACCGCCTGGAGACGTGGCCAGCGTGGCGCAGCCTGATCCGGTATGCGGTGGGGCGCCCCGTGCGCGAGGCGTACACGATCGAGGACATGGCGCGCGATGTGGCTGGGCTGGTCACGGCCAACCGCTGGGGGCCAGCATTCGTCGCAGGCTGGTCCATGGGCAGCGTGGTGGTGCAGGCCCTCGCCGTGGCGCGCCCTGCGCTCGTGCGCAAGCTGGTGTTGTTCGGCGCCCCCACCTACCGCCGAGGCGTGGGCCAGCCGGGCGCGCGCGACCTTCTCCACATCCTCCGCCCACCCGATCCGCCGGATCCCGCCGCCGCGGGGGCGATCGCCCGACGGGTCCTCCAGCGCCAGGCGGGGCCGCACTACCGGCTCAGCCCTCCAGAGCTCGAGGCGCTGATCGCAGGCCTGCGGGAACGGCCCACGCCGGAGCCCGGGGCCCGCTGGCGGCAACTCGCCACGGGCCTGGCGTTCGGCGATGTCACCCGTACCTCGGTGCATGTGCGGCAGCCGGTGCTGCTCGTGCACGGCACGGCCGACACCATCTCGCCCATCGCGAACTCGGAGCTGCTCCTGCGCACCCTCTCCGACGCGCGGCTCGAGCGCATCCCGGGCATGGGCCACCTGATCCCCGACGCCCTCGCTCCGGATCTCACCCGGGTCGTCGGCGACTTCCTGCTTGAGTGACGCACAACGTCAGCACCCTGTCACGTAGTAGTCGCTCGTATCAGAGTCACGATAGGGTGTGAGCCTCTGACATGGAGTGCTCATGCGGACGATCCTCGGACTGGCTCTCACTGCGCTGTTCAGCGCCCCCGCCGTCGCCGGCACCGAATACGCCGACACCGTGTTCTGGACCGATGTTGCGGGTGGCGGAGGTGATTTCCCGGCTGTGATCGCCGACGACACCGTGCTCGCCGTGTACGCACAGACCTGGCACCCCGACCCGTGGACCGGGTTCGACGGCGCCCAGTCCACCGCCTGGCTCATCGCGTGGGACTGCGAGGTGGACGACCCCTTCACCTTTCCGGTCGCCCTGCCGGCGCCGTTCCTGGGCCAGGCCGCGTTCGCGCCGGAGAATGACGAGTTCACCCTCGAGATCAGCACGGCAGACCTCATCGGGCCGCTCCGGTCGGGCCAGCTCTGCATCGAGGTCGCCGCGTGGAACGAGGCCGAGCCGCCCGGTGACTCCGGCTCCGCCCAGTGGGGGTTCTACTTCGACGACCCCATCGTGCTGTCCGTGGAGTGCGCCGACGTGAACGGCGACGCGGTGTGCGATGCCGCCTTGCCCCCCGGGTGCCTCTCCGACCCGGAGTGTGATGACGGGCTGTTCTGCAACGGTGCCGAGGCCTGCGACCTGGACTCCGGTGACTGCCTCCCGGGCCTTCCCCCGCCCATCGACGACGGCGTGGGATGCACCATCGACCTGTGCGACGAAGCGCTCGACGAGGTGCGCCACGAGGGCGACGCGAGCGCCTGCGACGACGGTGTCGACTGCACCGCTGACGCCTGCGATCCCGAGGCCGACTGCACCAACGTGCCTGACGATGGCGCCTGCGACGCGGCCCCATGCGAGATCGCCGAGTGCGACCCCGACGCGGGCTGCATCATCGTAGACGACCTCGGCGATGCCGACGGCGACGGCGTGTGCGACCCCGACGACGCGTGCCCGCTGGGTGAGCTCGGCGGCCTCGAGTTCGGTGAGCAGGTGTATGTGTACCGTGCAGGAGATGGCGCCGAGTGGCCGGCCGAGTTGGCTGTGGGCGACGTGCTCGGCACCTACGCCCAGGCCTACACCCCCGACACCGCCTCGCCCGGAGCCCAGTCCACCGCCGAGGTCGGGGTGGGGCCGTGTGGCGCGATCGCCGACTGGATGCCCGGTGACTACTACATCGGCGAGGGTGCTTTCGAGCCCAACAATGACGAACACCTGGCCCTGCAGACGGTGCCGCCTGAATGGGAAGGCCTCGAGCTGTGCGTCGGCTGGCGCCTGCAGGCCACCGACGGCGGCGATTGCTGGACCACCTCAAGCGAGCATGCGTTCAGCGTGCCCGGCGTGTGCGATGACAGCGATGGCGACGGCGTGTGCAACGACCTCGACACCTGCCCGGGCTTCCCCGACGGTGATGACGCCGACGGCGACGGCACGCCGGACGGCTGCGACGTGTGCCCGATCGGCGACGATGGCGCGCTGGAGTTCTGGACCTTCCAGTTCCTGAGCCCGGCCGACGACCCGGATGACGCGTTCCCGGCCGAGCTCGACGCCGGCGTGGACTACGACGCCTATGGCCAGTTCTTCCACGACTTCACCTCCGTCGAGGGCGCCCAGACGGTCGCCGCACTCGGCGTGGGGCCCTGCGGCGACCCCTCCTCGTGGGACACCTGGCTCGACTCCAGCTTCAACACCGACATCTTCAGCAACGACGAGTGGCGGTCTACCTTCCAACTGCCGCCCGAGTACTCGGACGGCGAGTTCTGCCTCGCCTGGCGCGGTCGCAGCGACGCTGCCGGCGACGACTGCTGGGCCTACACCGACGAGCACCCGTTCACCGCCAACCCGGGTGATCCGGCGCTCAGCTACGACGTGTATGGCCCCACCGTGGGCGGCAGGATCGGCGTCGTCGTGTACGACGTGGGCGTGGGTGGGCGTGCGGTGCTGATGCGCGGCATCGACCTCGGGGAGGGCCCCTGCGGGCCGTATGGGTGCATGGGCATCACGGGGCCGGTGACCATGGCGAAGAGCCAGACGGCCGCTGCGAACGGCCACGTGTACATCCGCTGGACGGCGCCCGACGGCTACGACTGGCCAGCCCTGCAGGTGGGCGTCGAGCTGGCGGATGGCTCATCCCTCCTGCTCGACCCGTTCGTGGTGGACTAGCGATGTCACGAGCACTGGGCTGAGCAGGTACTGTTCTCTGCGGAGGTCGTCCTGTCCCAGCCCGCTCCGCAACCGACCGTTGGCCGCAGCCCCGCACAGGAGGCCTGGCGGCGATTCCGCCGCGACAGGGTCGCGATGGCGTGTCTGGCGTTGTTCGCCGGATTCTTTGCCATCGCCGTGCTCGCTCAGGCCGTCGAGTTCATCGACGGGCCGCCGTTCGTCTACGAGCAGACCCTCGCGGAGCGTGGGATCGATCTGCCCGAGCGCGCCACGCCCCCCTCCACGGTGCATCCGCTCGCCTGGCTCGGCACCACCGGCGCCGGCAAGTCGGTGCTGCTGCGCGTGTTCCATGGCACCAAGGTCGCGTTCGTGGTCGGCGCGTTCGGCAGCATGCTCGCAGTGACCCTCGGCACCTCCCTCGGCCTGATCGCAGGCTGGTCGGGAGGGTGGGTCGATGAGGTGGTCGTGTACATCTACTCGACGCTGGCGTCCATCCCGTACCTGCTCCTGATGCTCGCGCTGGCGTTCATCGTTCGACAGGGTCCGATTGCCGAGGCGTGGCGTGGCCTGCCGTTCAGCGACTTCCTCTCCATCGGGCTGTTCAACATCATCGCCGTCGTGGGGCTCACGAGCTGGATCACGCTGTGCCGTCTCATCCGCGCCGAGACGATGAAGGTGAAGCGGCTGGAGTACATCGATGCGGCCCGCGCGCTCGGCCTGTCCCGAACCCGGATCGTGCTGCGGCACGTGCTCCCCAATGTGTTTCACCTCGTGATCATCAGCTTCTCCCTTACGTTCGTGCGCGCCATCAAGTCTGAGGTCATCCTCACATTCCTCGGGGTCGGGGTGGACCGCGAGCCGAGCTGGGGCCAGATGATCGCGGCTGCGAAGAGCGAGCTGATGCAAGGCATCTGGTGGCCCCTGGCGGCATCGGGCATCACGCTGTTCCTGCTGACGCTCTCGGTGAACTACGTAGGCGACGCTCTACGGGACGCGCTGGATCCGAAACTCAAGACATGACGCGCTGTGGCGGCTCGATGAACCGCCAGCTATACCGACGGGAAACCGTGGAGAATCGCAATGCGCGCCATCGCCCTGATGCCCCTCGTCCTCGCCGTCGGCGCGTGCAAGCAGCCGCCTCCCGAGGCTCCGAAGGAGCTGGTCGACCTGTCGTTCTACCTATTCGCCGAGTTCGAGGCCGACGATGATGTCGTGGTGGCGGGCATGCAGAACCTCCAGGACTACCTGAAGGGCGAAGACCTCGAGGCCGACGTGAAGGACCGGGCCTTCACCCTGCCCATCCTCGACGGCAAGAACCTCGGCGGGCTGTCGATTCCACAGGGCGTCAACGCCGAAGACCAGATCCCGATCGGGCTTCCTGGGCTGTCGAAGCACAAGATGACGGACCAGGTCGACCTGTTCGTCGAGCCGAACCAGGTGTGCATCGAGTCGGCCACCACGGTGTGGGCGAAGCGCGAGTTCCTTGAGGGTAAGAGCTGCTTCGCCAAGGGCGACTGCGACCGTCTCGACATCGTGCAGGAGGTCCGCAAGGAGAACATCCTCGCGAAGGTCTGGTACGATCAGTACAAGTCCTACCGCCGGGTCATCCTCGACAATGGCGACGAGGCGTTCGTCGCCCGGTCCTGGATCGAGGAGCAGTACCCAGCGGACGGCGGCAAGAACAGCTGGGATCAGCTGTTCCACCTCGACGTGTACCTCCCCGGCAAGGGCGGAGACACGCTGCGGTACTTCGCGATGTGGTCGAGTGTGGTGCTCGGCGGTGTGAACGACGACTCGTACGCCAACCTCGTGCGCGATGGCGTGGACGAGTCGATGATCTTCTCGGACGAGTTCATCGCCGGCAAGATCGACAGCTGCAAGAACGACCGCAACGCCGATAAGCCCGACCGCTAGTCCCATGCCCGTGCGCCTCCCCGCCGGGGGGGCCCCCCATCGCTACAGGAAGGCGCCCAGGCCGCCACCGCGGCCGGACGACATGGCGTCGCCCACGTCGGCGGTCGACACCTCGTCGAGCACCCGACGGAGCCTGTCGAGGGGTCCGACCTGGCGGCTCCTGAACACCACATCGAGGCCGGGTCCAGACAGCAGGAGATCCATCGTCTCGTCTCCGTCTTCGCCGCGGGTGGACTGCACCACGAGCTGTGACCAGCGAACCATCGAGACCAGGTGGCCTCGCTGCTCCATCCACAGCCCCTCGGGCATGAACGTGAGGGTGACGCCATCCACCGTGGCCTGCCGGGCGCGCGTGTTCGCGTACACGCCCGACGGCAGTCCGATGCGCACCCGGAGGGGCTTGAGCTGTGGCTTCTTGCGCTTCACGCCGGCGTCGCCCCCGACCACCGTGCGCACCCTGGCCGCGGCCACCACATCCAGCGCGCGGTTCAGCGTGACCCAGCGCTCGAGCCGCCGGTCATCCAGGTCGTACATGAGCACGACCTTGCGGGCGAGGCGCCATGACCACAAGGCCAACGGCACGGCGACCAGCGACAGCGCACCGACGCCGCCGGTGATGAGGAGGGCACCCGCGAGGGGCAACGCCCAGCTCGCGAGCAGATCAGGCGGGAGCTGGAGTGTGAACATCGCCAGGAGCGCGCCAGAGGTGATGCCGATGCTGGCGGCGACCGATGCGCGACGGGCACCCTCCGGCAGCAGGGCACGCCGCTTGTTCACGCCCGCAACAAGCCCCTCCCAGGCCTCCGTGCGGAGTGGGGTCGTGCTTCCCCTGGGCTTCTTGCCCGGCGGCACGGCCACGTTGCACTTGAACCGCTCGCCCGTGTAGGCGAGCAGGATGTGGGAGATGCGTGGGCTGGCCCTGACCAGCCAGCCGAGCGGGCCCCGGCTGATCGCCAGCCCACCGTCCACGAATTGCACGGTGTGCAGCGCCGCCGACACCCGGGTGGTGACACCCGCCGCGGAGAGCGCATCGGCCGACGCGGGCGTGGGCGCCGTGGGTGCCGCAGGCCCCGCCGCATCGGGAGCGCCCGACCCCCCATCAGAGGCCGGTGTGCCGCCGAACATGGCCGCCGGCGGCGGCGGGAGTTCGAACTCCCGGGCCGTGGTTGGCTCAACATGGCCACGCGTGCGCGTGGCCTGGGCCGTCGGCAAGCTCTGGCGAACCGCTGGCATGCGCTCCAGGTCGTCGAGGTCGAACCCCCGCTTCGGATCGAAGGGAACGTCGTCGGTGGGGTCGTCCATGGTCGGGAGATCAGCGCCGACGCGCGGCTTGGCCGCCACGATCGCTTCTTGGCTGGACAGGGACACGTCGTAGTCGGAATCGGGCCGCTCGTAGACGCCATCTCCATCGCCCGCGACGACGGGCAGTGAACCCGGCGGGTCGGGCGGGAGGCTGACGAGGCACTCCTCGAGCGCCACCGCCATCGCCTCGGCGGAGGCGTACCGCTGGTCGGCACGGTAGCTCGCCGCCGTGCGCACAACGTCGGCCAGCGGAGCTGGCAGCCCGGCCAGCATCTCGGCGTGGGTCTCCTCGACATACAGATCGAGGGGCTCGGCACCGGTGACGATGGCGTACAGCGTCGCGGCGGAGGCGTACACATCCGAGCGGGCGTCGACGGACTTGGCGTCCTTGCGCTGCTCCGGCGCCATGTAGGCCCAGGTGCCCATCACGGCGCCGGTACGGGTGAGGTGGTGGTCGTCGTTCTTCACGGCCGCGATGCCGAAATCCGTCACCTTGGGCACGCCCTCGAGGGTGAGCAGCACGTTGTGCGGCTTCACGTCGCGATGCACGACCCCATGCTTGTGGGACAGCTCCAGCGCCCGGAGCACGTCGATCATCACCCGTGCCGCGAGCCTGGGCGCGAGGGGGCCGTAGTTGTCGACCCGCTCCATCACGCTGCCGCCCTGCACGAGCTCCATCAGCATGAACACCCGGCTCTCGTCGATGCCCATGTCGAACACGCTGACGATGTTCGGGTGGCGCAGCCGCGCCATGGTGCGCGCCTCGTTCAGGAACCGCTCGCGGGTCTTCCGCCTCTTGGTCAGGTCGGGATCGAGCACCTTCACGGCCCGGAACACGTCGAGCAGCGCGTCATAGACCCGATACACAGTGGCCATTCCGCCCACGCCGAGCACGGCTACCAACCGGTAGCGGCCTCCAACGAGTGGTGGCGCAGCATCCTGAGCCAAGAGACCCCCGACACAGTCTACTGCCTTGGGCGGATACGTCGAATGCCGGACCTGACGGCGGCCTCACCCCCGGGTTATGCCCCGGCGCATGTTCGCCTTGCTCCTGATGACAGCCGCATGGTCGCAGACCTGCGACCATGTCACCGCCGCCGACATCGTGGCCGTGCAACCGCCGGCCGTGATCGTGCTGGGTGTGCGTCCAGGCACCCAGCCAGATCTGTGGCGAGCGGGGCGCATGGCCAAGCGCCTGTCCCGCACCAGCCCGATCACGCTGGCCATCGATGCCGTTCCCGCCGAGCAGCAGTCCGTGCTCGATCGGTATGCCGAGGGCGCCGTGCTGCCCGGCGACCTGCCCGACCTGCTCGACTGGGAGGCCACCAACGGCTTCGACTGGGCGCCTCACCGCCCGTTGGTCACGGCGGCCACCTGGGCGGCGCGGGTCGTGGCTATTGGCCACGAGTGGAGCCGCCGCCCCGCCGACGCCATCCTGCCCCTGCCCACGAGCTACATGTTCGTGCTCGGCGAAGCGTTCGGCGACGCGCCGGTACCCGTCGCCTGGGAGCCCCGACTCGTGGAGATGATGGCCTGGCGCGACCACCGCATGACGGCCACCGCACTCGCGGGTTGGGACGGGCGAGGCTTCCTGGTCATCGTGGCGGATCGGTTCCACGTCGAGGGAGGCAAGGGCGTGTCGTACCAGGCGAGCCGGATGACCGACCACCCCGTGCACGCCTTCCTCGTGGGCGATGCCGGCGCTCATTGCTGGCCCGAAGACCGCATCTGGCGGTGACTGGCTGAGCGCCTTTGCGCCCAGCCGGCACTGCCAGCTACTCGCCCTTGCGGGCCGTTGCGACCGTGCCGGGCAAGCAGGGCCCGTAGTCGTTGCCCCAGGACAGACGCTCGTAGGTGACGACGGCGGCGATCTCGAGGTCGGTCAGCAAGTCGCCCTGGGGGGTCATCACGCCGTTGTACACCACGCCGTCGACCTCGATCTCACCCTGCAGACCGTTGATCACCAGTCCCGCGTGCGTGACGCAGTCGCCCATGTGGTCCTTCTGGCCCACGAGCGGCGGGAACGCGCCAGGCACGCCCTTCCCGTTCTCCTGGTGGCAGGTCAAGCAGGCGAGGCCCTTCTTGCCGCCCTTCTTGTACACATTCTCGCCGATCTCCATCAGCTTGGCCTGCTGCTCTTCCGGCGACATGGTGCTCAGGTCGACCGGCGCCTCCTTCGGCGCCTCCTTCTTTGGAGCTTTCTCAGCCGGGGCAGGGGCCGGCTTGGGTGCTGGGGGCGGCTCGGCCCCACCGCAAGCGAGCAGAATCGAGGCGAAGGCGGCCCAGGTGATGGCGCGCATGGTGTCCCTCCCGAATGGCGGGGAACGAGCCCCGCTCACCCTGAATGGCTACCCCGGCCCACCCCCGCATTCAGCGCAGCGAAACGTGGCACAACCTACAGCCGGCTCGCTCTACGGCCGTGCCGAACGCTCACCCGCGGCACGTGTCTCGGTCGAAGCCGAGGTCACGCTCCCGGTGTTCGTGGCGGTCGTCCCGCTCGTCCCGGTCGTCATCTCCCCACCGGGAGTGGGCGGGCCTCGGACCTCGTGGCTGCCCTGACTGCCCCGGCGCGCGAGGGCGCACAGCGGGCGTGGGCACGCTCACCAGGCGGACGGCCCGACGGCCCTCGACCAGCAGCCGGGTGTCGGCTCCAGGAGCCAGCAGCACCCGGTCTGAGAACACGACCGAGCCGCCGACCTCCACGAGCTGGACGTCGATCCGGCCTGGGTGGAGGGGGAGCCGGAGCGAACCACCTCGACGCAGGGCGCCGCGGTCTTGACCGCCCACCAGCACACGCAGGTCGCGCCCATGGGTGTTGAGGATCACCAGCTCCGACAGGCTGGGCGGTGGCGTGTAGTCCAGGCGCAGGACGGCCGCGGCGCCCGGCTCGAGCCACAGGCTCCGCCGCTCCACCACCCGGTCTCCCTGCCGCTCTCGCACGACCGACACGAGCTCATGCGACCCCGCCCGCACCGGGAGGACCATGCTCGTGCCTGGAGCGAGCCACAGGCCGTCGTGCTGCCCAAGGTCGACCCGCAGAGGGGCTGGGCTCGGATTGCTCACCCGCAGGTCCACCAGAGGCGCCACCACCCGCACCTCGGTGGTGATGCCACGATTCGCCATCACGCGCGACCGATGCAGCGGAAATCCGCCCGGCCGGATCACCTCCAGCTCACGCAGTCCCGGGTGCACCCGAATCGTGGCGCGCTGGTCGCCGCCGATGGTGAGGGCGTACTGCCCATCGACGTAGACATGCGCCTCGCCATCGAAGGTGTTGTCGACCATCAGGTCGGCCTTCGCTGCGAGTGCGGGGGGCGAGAGGCCGAGCGCGAGTGCGCCGGCCAGCATCGGCTTCCAGGTCATGCGTTCCTCCAAGGCGCCGCTCTCATGGCGACACCGTGCAGACGCGATGACCTCGGAGGCCATTCGGGGCGCGACGATTCGCCGCGCCCCTCAGGGACCTTCTACAGCCACTTCTCGAGCATCTCATCGGTGAGGCGGGCCGGGTGGCCACGCCACACGACGGCTCCATCCTTCACGACTGCAGCCGCGGGCACGCCGCGGACGCCGAAGCGGGTTGAGAGATCGCCATCTTCCTTGGCGATCGGGTAGGAGACGTTCTTCTCCTTGATGAAGGCCTGCACATCTTCGTCGGTCTTGTCACGGGACTGCTTGGTGAGTCCGACGACCTGAAGACCCTTGGCGCCGTACTTCTTGAAGGTCTCTTCGACCTTCGGCACCTCGCGCTTGCAGTGGGGGCACCAGACCTCCCAGAACACGAGCAACGTGGCCTTGCCGCCATCGAAGCTCGCGACGTTGCCCTGGTGCCACTTCTCGACCTTGAGATCGCCGGCCGGCTTGCCGACGACGGCGAGCTCGCCTTCGAGGCGGCTCGCGGCGCGTGCCGCACGGGAGGACCCGAACTTGCTCTTCAGCTCGGCCAGCTTGGCCTTCGCCTCGTCGAACTCCATGGCCTCCATGGCCTTCTGCGCAGCCTGGAGGAGGGCGGAGGCCGCCTGCTCTTCCTCGGGGCTCGCTGCTCCGGGAGCGGCGCCGGGCTTCGCGGCGGCGGGCGGGGCCTTGGCCATGCCCTCAACCTTCTTGTCGATGGTCTCCATCTTGGCTTCGATCGCCGCGAGACGGGCATCGAGGTTGGGGTCGGTGCAGCCGGTGCCAAGCACTACAGCGGCCAGGACGGCAAACGGGACGGTGCGAAGCAACGCAGCCTCCAATGTATCGGCGTCTTTGGTGGTTCCGACCCGGGTTATCACGACGTGGCACGCTGACAGCGCACGATCGTCTGGGCCGACGGACCCCGGTTGTAACATGGCGCGTCCAGGCGTCGAACGTCGCCCTTCGTCACGAATCTACGGATAGGCCGACCCTACAGCCGCGTCGTCGCATGAACAACTGCCGCGACGGGTGGTCCGAGGCGGCCACTGTGCCTACTTGCCGCGGCCCGAGCCAACGGCGAGCGCCACCAACGGGTTGGGCGCGCCGTCCACGTACCGGATCTTCGGCTCGAGGTAGACGAACAGGCGCCGGCCAACGCGGCTGAAGGTCTGGGACCAACCCAAGCGCACCGCAGCTCCGGGGGCGACCCCGAACGCGCTCTCGCCGCCGATGGTGTCGGATCGGGTGTGCCACATCAGGGAAGGACCGACCCCTGCTCCGAGCAGCAGCCCCTTGTCGCCGACGTGATCCCACGCGAGGTGAGGCTCGAAGGCCACGCTCGTGTGCACCCCGACCGGCCCCTCGGCCGTGAGCGTGAACGCCGGGCCGAGGCGATGGCTGCCGGTGACGCCTAGGTTGCGGCCCCAGCCGCCGCGCAGGCCGAAGCCAATCCACGGCGGCACATAGTCACGCCAGTAGGTGACCGTGCCGTAGCTGAACTGCACCGCGAACTCGTAGCTGGTTCGCGGCGGAATCCGATCGATATCGAGCGTGGGCACGGGCAGTGCATCTTCCGGCGGCGCCTCTGGAAGCGCATCCTGAGCCCATGCGCCCGTGGAGAGACCGATGCCCAGCAAAACTGTCGCGACCGAGTTCAACATCCCGCCTCCCTGTCGACGCGCCGGCGGGGCGTCGACCTCGACCTGACTGACGTCCATGTAGCGCGACCGTCCCCGCACCGCTGGTATGGACGGACCCGACATGGGCCCCACGAAGTGGGCATTCAACCTCGTTGGAGTGGAGTACGCGGCCTCGTTGTAAATGTTTCCCTCGAATCACCCCGCACGATGCCCGGGCGCTGCGGCCTCGCGCGCATTGAGGAACGCCTCGCGCGCGGCGGGGGAAGACTGACCGAGGAGCTCCACGACCTGGTGGTTCAGCCCGACCAGCCTGCGCGCGACCAAGCGCGCAAGCTCCAGACCGAGCCGCAGGGCCGCCGGCTCGCCCTCTTCGACCAGGCCGTCGTAGGTCACCCGGTCCAGGGCGAACACGGTGAGCGGCTCGAGGGCCCGCACGGTGGCGGTGCGAGGCGCGCCCAGCAGAAAGCCGATCTCCCCCACCACATCGCCGGGTCCCAGGCGGCCGATCAACATCGGCGATCCGTCGATCTCTCGGCGATCGATCTGCACCGAACCGGACAGCACCACCATCACCCGGGGCCCGATGACGCCTTCTTCGAGCACCAACGCGCCGGCCGGGCGGTGCTCCACGCGCCCTGCGCCCAGCAGCGTGCGCAGGCCACTGTCCGTGAGCGGCTCGAACACCGGACACCGCCGCAGCTCCGCCCACCCGCCGTCGTCCATCGGCCCTCCCCATCCATCATAGGCTGCGGCGCTGCCGCCCCACACCCGGACCTGGGTGCCCGGCCGGACGCCTACGCGATATGATCCCATGTGGTGTTCTGGACGCATCTGCTGTGGGCGCTGTGGGTCGATGCGCCTCTCGCGCCGGAGCCTCTACGCCCGTCGGTCCTCCTCGTCACCCTCGGGGGGGTGGGCAGCGAGCGACTGGGCGACCGCCCCATGGCGACCCTCGAGGCGCTGCACGAACGCGGCACCACCTTCAGCCGTGCCTACGTGCCATCGCCCGACGCCTGGGTGTGCACCGCCGCGCTCGCCACCGCCGCACCACCGCCCGTGAACGGCGTGCGAGGCCCCGATCGTGAGCTGTTGCCGTCGGCCCGGCCCGTGGGCGAGGTGCTCGAGGAGGCGGGCTGGCGCACCCAGTTCTCCGGGCGCGCGCGGCCAGCCGGGATCCCGGGATTCAACTGTGCACCCGATCCGCCCGCCTCCGATCAGATGCTCGCGGCGGCGACGGTGGCGACCTTCGATCCCTCACGCCCCGAGGTCCACTGGGTGCACCTCGACGACGCCGAGTGGCCGTGCGCCGGCGCCGATGTGCACGCCGCGGACCGGTGCGCCGCAGCCCTCGACCTGGTGGATGACGCCCTCGCCACACTCGTCGAGGCGTGGCAGCCCGGACCCGACCGATGGCTCGCCGTGGCGGGCACGGCGCCGCTCGTGCTCGCCGCCGACGGGCACCCCTCGCTGGGCGCAGTCCTGGATGACACCCACCTCCGCGTGCCGCTGGTGGTGATCGGGGGCGGATTCCTCCCCGGAGACGACGACACCCCCGTCGGCCTGGTCGATCTGAGCGCGACGCTGCTCGCACTGGCGACGCCGCCACGGCACGGCGTGGACCTGCGGATGGATCGGCCCTCGGGCGTGTGGCACGAGTCGCACGCCGGGCAGCGCTGGCTCGGTCTGGTTCCGCTGTATGGCTGGACCTTCGTGGACGGCCGGTATGTGGAGGGCGCTTGGGCCGCGACCTACCCAGTGGTGGCGGGAGGAACCGCGATCGCCGCCCAGCCCACGCACCGCACGCCGCGGGGACCGAGCACACGATCCGAGGCGCGGCAGCTCGCCGAAGCCCGCGGCGACGACCGGTGGGGGCCGGTACTCTGGGCCACATCGGCGGGGACCTGCGGAGATCCACAACCCCAGCCGGGTGCCGGAGACCCCCGTGACGCCGCCGCAGCACTCGCCATGGTTCCGCGCATCCGCGGCTTGGTGGACCGAGGCCTGTTCGTGCCCGCAGAGCGCGAGCTGGGACGCCTGGGGGCGATGCGCCGGGGCTCGTGGGCCGTGCGGTGGACCGCCCACGAGCTGGCCCTGGCCCGCGGAGAGCACGACAGGAGCCTCGACCGCCTCGCGCGCTTGTACGCCGACACCGGCAGCGCGGCAGCCGCCGTACGATCGGCTCGGATCCTCCTGGCGCTCGACCGGCCCGCCGAGGCCTTGGATGCTGCGACGCCAGCGCTGCGCGCGGAGCCCACTGCGCCAGGGATCGCCTCTCTGGTCGGCATCGCCCACGCCCGCCTGGGCGACCTCGACGCCGGGTGGGAGATCGCCAGCGCGCTGGTGGCACACGATGGGGATCCCATGCTGCTGCTGGGGGAGCTCGCGCTGGCCGGTGGTGCGCATGGCGACGCGCGGGACATCGCGCTGGACCGTCTCGCAGTCGCACCGGGCGACCTGGACGCACACCTGCTCCTGGGGCGCGCCGCGCAAGGTCTCGGCGAGCTCGACCTGGCCGCCGCCGAGCTGAACCATGTGGTCACGGCGATGCGCCACAACGTGGTGGCCCGTCGTGCGCTCGCCTCGCTGGCGGTGGAGCAGGGCGAGCCGGCGCTCGCCTTGCGCTTGATCGCGCCGGTGCTGCATACGGACACCACCGACCCGGATCTCGCGCTCGTGCGCGCCGCTGAGGCGGCCCTGGAGGACGAGCGCGGCCCACAGGTTCCAAAACGGCCGTGGCGCTGAGCCATACTGCGCTCGTGCCCCCCCTCCCCGAAGCCGAGTCCCTCCATCCCGCCCCTCGCCGCAACCCGTTGCTGGCGGCGGTGTGGGGCTTCGTGGTGCTGCTCCTCATCTCCTCCGCCCTGTACATGGCGCTGTACATCGCGGACTTCCGTGGCACCGGGGTGTCACTCGCCCAGCTGCTCACAGCGCCGGGCACCATCGGCCCGCTGACCAGCTTCGCCGAGGTGACCGTCGGCGTGCTGGGCATCGCGATCACCGTGGTGGCGATCATCGTGGAGCTCGCGGCCAACCGCTACACCCCGCGGATCACGGAGCTGTTCCTGTCCGACCCCACCAACCAGCTGGTGCTCAGCTTCTTCGTGGTCACCAGCGTGGTGATCCTGTGGATCGGCATGAGCCTGCATGGGTCGGTGTTCCCGGTGGCGATGCCGGTGGCCGCCACCCTCCTGATGAGCATGTCACTGCTCGCGATCCTGCCGTATTTCGCCTATGTCTTCGACTTCCTGTCGCCCGTACGGGTCATCGATCGCATCCGCCACACCGGCTCGTCCCGGGTACGCTCGCTGGCCAAGCGCGGTGAGCGCGCGGTGCCAGGGGCGCACGCCGAGGTGGTGCGCGCCGTCGAGCAGCTCGGCGACATCGCCCTGAACTCCGTCGACAAGAAGGACAAGCCCCTCACCTTCGCCTGCCTCGACGCGCTCGGCGACATCGCGCGCACGCACGTGGAGGAGAAGCCGAACCTGCCCGACAGCTGGTTCGAGTCGGGCCGATTAGTGAGGAATGATCAGGACTTCGTCGCCCTCCACCCGGACATGGTGCGCGCCCTCGCAGCCCGGCGGAACTGGCTGGAGATGAAGGTGTTGCGGCAGTACCAGGCGGTGTTCTCCGAGTCGGTGAACCGGCTGCGGGATGTCAACCACCTGGTGGCGATCCACACGCGCCGGCTGGCCACCTTCGCCCACCGGCAGGGCGATGAGCACACAGTGAACCTGTCGCTGCGGTTCCTGAACACCTACATGCGAGCCTCGGTGAACGGCCGCGACGTGCGCACGGCGTACAACCTGCTCAATGAGTACCGGCACCTGGGCGAGACCATGCTGGCGGCGGATCGGCCGGACCGGGTGATGGAGCTCGCGAACAAGATCAAGTTCTATGGCCAGCTCGCGTTCGCGAGCCAGCTGGGCTTCATCCTGGAGACCGCCGCGTACGACCTGTGCGCGCTGCTCGAGCGGGCCCATGCCCGAGAGGCGCCCTGCCACGATGCGCTGCTCGATCTGTTCCTGGACGTGGACCGCGAGCCGGAGGGCGGTCGCATCCAGGAGGCCTCCCTCCGGGGCGTGCGCAAGGCGCAGGTCAAGCTCGCAACCTACTACCTGAACGCCGGAGCCCAGGAACCCGCGCGCCGGATCTTCGAGGACATGCACGCCGAGCAGGTGTCGCGCCTCCGGTCGATCCGCGACGAGCTGCTCGCTGTGGACGACGCCGAGTACTGGGAGGTGGTCGACCGCGGCATCAACTTCGACTACCTCCCTGCTCCCCGCCGGGCCCAGCTGGCAACCTTCTTCAGCTGGTTCCCGTCGTTGTGAGGGCCCTTGCCGCGCAACCGACCGAGACTGTTCGCGTTTCCGCGCGAGGTGGAGCTGGACCACGTACGCGACATCGCCGAGACGCCTGAGGAGCAGGCGGTGCTCGAGGCGATGATCGACGCGTTTGGCAGTGCCGCGCGCACGAAGCGGCTCCAGCAGGCCGACCTCGACGCCCTCGTGCTGGGCGCCACCCACAGTAGCACCAGCCTCCGGGGGATCGCCGTGACCCGGCTGGCCGTGCTCACGCACTACTTCGAGCCCGCTCGTGGAGCGTTGCTGGCGTTGGCACGGCACGATGACGCCGAGATTCGGCAGTTCGCGGCCACGGCGGCGGCGAACTCACCCGCAGAGCTGGCCCTGGACATGGTGCTGCTAGCCCTCGGAGACGAGGACTGGCGGGTGCGCAAGGCGGCCGCGCAGGTGGCGCGGACGGTGGTGTTGCCGGTCGCACCGACGGCGCTCGAGACTGCAGCCGCCCACGAGCCCGACGCTCGCGTGCGCGTTGCGCTGGAGCTGGCGCTCCGTCTGCAACGCGCGACACACTGACCGCGCGCCACCCGCGCCGTCGTCTCCGGCCTGGTCGAATCGGTGGGAATGGCGCAGCCACGCCCCTACCGAGGCAAGGGGTGCGTCGCTGACCTCGCTCCACGGTATAGGGTGGACGGACCAGGCCCGAGTCAAGGGCCGGCCCGATCTGCGCAGGGTTCCTGCGCTACACTCGGGCCGGTTCGCAGGCGAGCAGACTGGACCCCAACCTGAAGGACCTTTCTGGAGGCCAGAACCATGGAGATCACGGACCTCGACAGCGACGACCGCTTGCGCTTGATGCGCTTTGTGTGTTCGTTCGCTTGGGCCGATCTCGAGGTAGCGGACAGCGAGAAGAACTTCGTGCGGAAGATGGTGGAGGAGCTCGCGCTCACCGCCGACGAGCGCGAAGAGGTGGAGTCGTACCTCCGCGTGCCTCCGGCGCCCGAAGACATCGATCCGACCGACATCCCCGCCGAGCATCGCCAGGTGTTCCTGAACACGGCGCTGAAGATGGTCAGCGCAGACGGCGTGGTCGACGAGCGCGAGGTGGAGAACTTCGCGCTGTTCGAGCAGCTCCTCCGCTGATCCGGCGGTCGAACCGGCGCTCCCCTGCGCTGGCTACGCCGCGTCCTCGAACTCGTGCAGCAGCTTCTCCGTGCGTGCCGTACGGACGCGGTTGCGGAGTTTCTGCGCCTCCAGGTTGTCGCGCACGGTCTTCGCCAGCGTGAAGGTGGACCCGATGGTGAACAGCACGCCCATGGACAGGTAGCCGCGCACCCACAGGTCGCCGGGAACTTGGTACACGCCGATCAGGGTCATGCCGACGGCGACGGCGAACGCCGCCCATACCTGGATATTCCAGGCCGTCGTGTGCGTCTCGGGCAGCTCGGTCTCGGTCATGGGGGCCTCCGTTGGTGGAGCCAACCTCACCCCGCGATGCGGACCGCCCGCGGCCATCGGATGAAACCGACGTGAACGCGCCGCAGCCCCCTGCCCCGGCTGACTACGCCTCGTACTGGGACTTGTCGCCGACGTCGAAGTGGAGCGGCTGCCGCAGCTTGCCGACGGCGAGCACGGCATACAGCGCGCCGCTCGCCCCGAGGAGAGCGCCGGCGACGGGTGCTGCACCGGCCATGCGTGCGAGCACGGCGGCCGCCAGGAGGAGGGGCATCAGCCGCAGCCCGGGGATCCGGAAGCAGAACCACTCCTTGAACGCCAGCGCCGACAGCGACACGAACAGCAGCCCATGGCCCGCCTGCTCGGCCAGAGGCCAGCCACCGACCGCCAGGACCGCCAGACCGCCCACGCCACAGGCCCGGATCGCCCACCGGACCGACTTCGCGTACAGGTGCACGTTGGCGATCGCGAGCGCCGTGCCGATCACCACCAGCGCCCAGCCAACCTGTTCGCCCTCGCCTGTGAGCTGGGCGGCCGCCGACCACGACAGCCCGACGGCGCTGACCAGCAGCCCTGCCCGGTATGCGAGCACGGTGCGGCGATCGTGGGCGTCGAGCACCTCGACATGATGTGGGTCGGCCATCTGACCCTGTAGTCGTGCGGCGCGAGCGGGGCCCGCTGAGCAGGCGACGCCGCGCCCCCCGAGGGGGACGCGGCGCCAGGATGAACTCGACAGAGCCTACTGGGGGCAGGGCATGCCCGGGCCGAAGGCGCCCACGTCGAACCAGTCGTAGGACGACATGCTGAACGTGGAGGTCACGTCGCAGGTCTGGCCGGTGGAGTCGTCCCAGTACACGACGCGAGCCGTGACATTGGTGGGGCCATTGCCGTGGTCGCTGTAGTAGTGGACCTTGACCTCGTACTGCTTGCCGACGGTCTCTGGCGTGCTCGTGAAGGTCTCGGGGCCGAACCCGTTCACGTCGTCGATGTCGAGATCGCCCCAGGCCTGGCTCAGGCTGTAGTAGGCGACCTCGGAGGCGTTCGAGTACACGTGCATGTCGACGTCGGTGTCGTCGCTGTCCCACGTGAGGATGACGAGCATCTCCTGGCCGGGCGCGTCGCCCTTCTCGCAGAAGGTGATCGTGTTCGACTCGCCCACACCGTCGAGGGTGGCGTCGGTGTCGAGCTGCACGATGGAGTAGCCACCGGTGAGCGAGATGGCCTGGTTCACGTTGCCGTCGACGATGGGCGTCTCGACGGTGCGGAAGTCGGCGTCATCACCGGTGCCGAACTGGATGCGGATGAACGCGCGATCCGAGGCGTTCTCGACATCGCCGGTGACCTCGACGATCGACGGGAAGTCGGCGCCGCAGGGCGCATCGGCCTGGGCCGGGCCATCGGAGGCATCGGCGAACACGGTGCCGCCGCCCTTGCTGGTGGCCATGAACGTGGACCATGCCGGGACGGCCGGAGGCTTGATGTCGTTGTCGTCATCGACGGCATCGGGCTCCGGCTCCTCGACCGGCTCGGGATCGGCCGGGGGCTCGGGCTCGGTGGCCGGTGCGAAGCACTTGATGCGCGCCGTGCCGGCGTCGAAGTCGCCCAGATCGCCTTCGAGGTCGAACGAGATGGCGGCGTCGGCGGTGACGACCTTGGTCTGCGGGTCGAAGCCGAGGATGTCGGTGGAACAGGAGATGGCGCCGTCGGCGCCGGTGACCACCAACACGTAGGCGATGTCGGCCGGGACATCGAGCAGCTCGAAGTTCGAGCCGTTGACCTTGACCTCGCCGATCTTGGCGGCGGAGTTCAGCTTCGGCACCTTCACGCGGCCGAAGCAGTCGGGGCCGGCGTTGTCGCCGCAGAACGAGACATCGAACGCGTCAGGGTTCTGGCTGACGCTGTACAGCTCGAACGCGAAGTCGGACGGCATGTCGCCGTCGACCTGGATCTTGCCGGTGATGTTGACGGAGGGAAGGGCATCCTTGACGACATCGCAGCCGCCGAAGGTTGCGAGCGCGAGTCCAAGCAGGATCGAGCGGTTCATTGGGGTCTCCTCGGTAAGCGGTCTTTGGCCATGGCAGGCACATTCGATTGAGCGGTCCGACGAGCGCAGCGCTCGACGGTGTGTCACGGCAGACGTCGTGCCGACACATTTCCTTCACGTCATGTCGCGAAAAGTCAAAGCGGAGGGTTGACCACTTTTACCCTGGGGTCGAGCGCGGGCATGCACCACGTCGACCGATGCTGTTCAACCCGAACGCGGCGGCCCATATTCCGCAGCCGCCTCAGCGCACCACCAGCGGATCCGCGTCGACCTCACTGACGATCACCCGCAGCCCGTCGTCGGCGAGCCGGTGCGCGAGTCGCGGGAGGAATCCGCGCTCGGTGTTGGTGTGATCGGTGAGCACCACCGAGGTGCCATGCTCCTCGCCCCAGCGCAGCACGTCGTGGTGCCGCATCTCGCCCGTCAACAGCAGGTCGACCCCGGTGACCTGCTCGAACACGCTGCCCCCGGCGCCTGGGCAGACGGCCACATGCTCGATTGCACGGGAGCCCGCAGCGACGCGGAGATGGTCGAGGCCCAGGTGCTGCTTCAGGCGGGGGAGCAGCGCGCTCAGGGGCACCGGGACCGACAGCCTGGCGCGCCGGCCGGTGCCGACGGTGGGATCGAGCGCATCGGGCACGATGGGCGCCACCTCGGCCAGCGCGCCGAACGGCTCCAGCAGCCAGTCACCCATGCCATCCCGGGCGGCGTCGAGGGCGGTGTGCGGGCTGTACACATGCACCCCGGCACGGATCAGCCGGAGCAGCGAGGTGCCCCGGGCCGTGCTGGAGGTGAGCCGCTTGAGCCCGGCGAAGATCGGTGGGTGGTAGGCGACGATCAGGTCGGCATCGGCCGCCAACGCCTCGTCCACGACCCGGGGTACCAGATCCACGCAGAGGAACACGCGCCGGATGTCGCGAGTGCCTTCGAGGAGCAGGCCCACGTTGTCCCAGCTGCCGGCCAGGCCGAGCGGGGCGATGGCCTCGAGCCGGGCGACGATCGCACCAAGATCGCTCATGGGACCGCCGGAGTGAGGGTCCACGCATCGTATTTGTCGGCCGGACCTGGCCCGGCGAACACCTGCACCGCGATCATGCGCTCGGGCCCGTTCGCATAGGAGACCTCGGCGTTGGCCGGCATGTACACGGTGGCGCCTGGCCCCAGCACGTGGGGCACGCCGTTCATGGTGAGGGTGCCCGTGCCCTGGAGCACGTGGATGAACTCCTCGGTGGGGTCGCGATGTTCGGGAACGGCCGCCCCGGCGTCGAGCTCGAGGCGCCCGATGAACGCGTTCTCCCCGCGTGCGAGCAAGTACACCTTCGCCGTTCCGCTCGGCGCAACGCGTACCGGCGCACTGGTGAGCCCCACCACGCTGCCGCTGCTCCCCGCGGCCATGGCGGTCAGTCCGACGCCGCACAACAGTCCCAGCACGAAGCCTCGCATCCGCCCTCCCGAGCGCCCATGGTAGCGCAGCCACGGCCGGTCAGCGGAGCACGCCGTCGGGGTACAGCGTCGGCATCCGTTCCGCCCGGTACACATGCCACCCCCGCGGTTGGGCAGCGCGGCCGGACCAGACCCGCAGGTCGAGCGCGGCGGGATCCGGATCGTCGGGGTGGAACTCGATGATGCGCGCGGTGGTGTCGCCACGGTCCGGCTGGGCGTCATCGCCCCCGCCGTCCGCCTTCAGGTTGCCGAAGGTGGCGAGCACGTTGCCGGTGGTGGGCAGGAGATCGGCATCGCCCATGGAGTCCGCGAACAGGCGCCCCGTGGCCGTGTCGCCATACTCCCACCGCTGCGACACCGTGCCGCTCGTGGCGTCCACGTCGTAGCAGACCACCCGGGAGGCGCGGCCCCGGTCCCGCTCCCCGTCGTAGGGCGTGTTCACGACGTTGCGGTTGTCGAACAACAGCAGCCCTCCGTCGGCCAGACGCTTCGGACCGTGCTGGTGGAAGGGCCACAGCAGGTCTGGCGAGGGGCGGAGCAGGTGGCGCTGGAGCGAGAGGGGCCAGCCCGCGTGATTCGCAAGGATCCATAATATCTCTCCCGTCTCCTGATCCACCTCGATCACCGCGTCCTGGTGCCGCATTCCGATGAGCAAGCTGCCCGCCACGGGATCGACCTCGAGGGCGTTGCCGTGGGACCAGTCCACGCCGTAGTCGCGCTGGTGATCGAGGGCATCCCAGCCGAGTCGGGTGGGATCGAGGAGGTTCCGCAAGGGCAAGCGCTGGGCGACGGCGCCGTCGGGGAGCACGTGCAGCACCTCCACGTCCGCCACCGATGCACGGCCGAAGGGAGCGTCGGGATCGTAGCTCTGGGGATGATTCTCGGCCTCGAGATGCTCCCAGCCGAGGGCCCAGAACGACCCATCGGCCTGGGGCACGACGCTGTGATGGAACGCCAGGGTGTCCACGGGGATCGACTCCGGATGGCCGGCGAGCTCGTGCCACACGCCCTGGCGCCCCTCCCCCAGCGACACCCGCACGACCGACCCGCCCTCGACGCCCCACAATGCGCCATCGGGCCCGGGGCGCACGTCGGTGAAGCCCACGGTGGCCCGGTGGTACCAGACCGGCTCCAGGCTCGGGTCGAGGATGACCAGGAATCCAGGATCACCACCCGACTTCACCGGAAGGAGCGTGTAGCCGGGCTCGGATCGGGCTGGGTCGTGGGTGAGCACGTCGAACTGCGGGAAATCGGCGGGCAGCGGGTCTGTGCGCAGGGCGAGCTCCGCGGACGCACCGGGTGGATCGGTCTGGACCGTGATCGCGTAGGAGGTGTCGGGGCGCAGGCCCAACAGCGGGAGCCGGTGGGAAAGGTCGACCGCCGTGAATGCGCGGGTGACCGTCGCCGTTCCGTCATCGAGCACGACCTCCACCGACGCCCGCTCGGTGAGCTCCACCGTGAGCACCCTCGCGAGGCCCATGTCGGCTCCGCGCAAGAGCTCAGGCCGCTCGACGAACGCGGGCCCGAGTGGGGTGGTCGTGGGGACGGTGCCGCCGGTCCCGGTGTCAGCCCCTCCGAACCCGGTAGTGGGGGCGGTGCCAGGGTCTGGGCTCGAGGACTCCACACCGCGCTCCGCGGTGTCACCCACGCCGCCAACGCCCCCGGGTCCGGGGCTGCAGGCGGCGCACAGCATGAGCAGGACGGGGCGAACCATGTACCGATGGTGCAGGGGTTCGCGCGGGGTGTCCACACGGCGTAAGCAGTCGCCTATGCGTGTCATCAGCCTCACCTGCAGCAACACCGAGATCGTGTGCGCCCTCGGCCTCGGCCACACGCTCGTGGGTGTGGATGACCACTCGGATCACCCGGCCTCGGTCCTCGCTGGACTGCCTCGGGTCGGACCGGATCTGTCCATCGACATCGACGCCGTGGAGGCACTCCGCCCCGACTGCGTGCTCGCCTCCCTCACGGTGCCCGGGCACGAGCGGATCGTGACCGAGCTGAAGGCCCGGGGCATCCCACACATCGCGCCGGAGCCCATCTCCCTGGCCGACGTGTACGACGACATCCACGCCATCGCCGCCGCCCTCGGCGCGCCGGAGCGGGCCCAGGCCCTCGTGGACCAGATGCAGGCCACCTTCGCCGCGGGCGAGCCGAACCCCGATCTACGGTCGAGTCGACCCGCGGTGCTGGTGGAGTGGTGGCCGAAGCCGGTGATCGTGCCGGGTCGCCAGTCGTGGGTCACCGACCTGATCACCTTGGCCGGCGGCCGCAACCCCATGGGCGACCGGGACGTGAAGTCCAGCCCGGTGACTGATGAGGAGGTGGTGGCCTGGTCGCCGGACGCCGTGGTGATCTGCTGGTGCGGCGTGCCGTTCGAGAAATACCGCCCCGATGTGGTGACGCGGCGCGCCGCATGGCAAGCGCTCCCCGCCCTGCGGGACCAGCAGGTGCACTGCATCCCCGAGGCGTTCCTCGGACGCCCGGGCCCGAGGCTGATGGACGGCTTCCAAGCGCTGCGGGCGGTGGTCGACGCCGTTCACAAGCAGCGCTCCGCCGCGTGGCATGACGGCTCATGCCACTGCGGGGCGGTGCGGTTCCAGGTGCGCATCGACCGGTGGGAGGCGATCGACTGCAGCTGCTCGATCTGCCGCAAGAAGGGGATCGTGCACCTGATCGTGGAGCGGGACGCGTTCCGCCTGCTCACGGGCGTAGACGCCCTGTCGACGTACACCTTCGGCACGCACACCGCGAAGCACCACTTCTGTCGCACCTGCGGGATGCATCCATTCTACGTCCCCCGCAGCCACCCCGACAGCGTGGACGTGAACGTGCGCGCCCTCGACGACGTGCCCCTGTCGAGGTTCACCGTCACGCCGTTCGATGGCGACCGCTGGGAAGCGAACATCGACCAGATCCGGTGAGGCTCACAGGTGCCCGAGCAGGGAGTTGGCCAGCGAGTACACCGGCGGCAGGTGGATGAACCCGACGGTGAGCATGGACGCGAGCACCACGACGCCGGCCGACGCCAACGCATCTACCGGACCATCACCACGTACACCGACCGCCCACAGCGCCTGCGACAGCAGACCGGTGAGCAGCATGAACGGCACCAGCACCATCCCCAGCCCGAGGGCGACTGCAACCAGCTCCGACATGACCGCCTCCCGCAATGGGCGATCGACGCCGGCGGCTGCACGGCTATTCAACCGGCGCGGCTCACTCGGTCCATGGCAGCACCGGGAGCAGACCGGGGCCCGCCTCCAGCTCGGCGTCGCCCCGGGCATAGGCGACGCAGGTCAGGATGTAGCCGAGCTCGCGCTGAACGGGCGTGAGGGCGGTGCCGGTCACCTGCGCCACGCGCCCCCGCACCAGGCGCGCAGCACACGTGCAGCACGAGCCCACGAGGCATCCGCGCGGCAGGCGGATCCCCTCGGCGTCGGCACAGGCGAGCAGCGTGTGGTCCTCGTCCGCTACGAACTCACGGCCGTCGGAGAGCGCGATGCGGTGCACGCTCAGTCCACCGGAAACGCAGTGTCGTCGAGCGGAATCTCATCTTCCAACGCGTCGAGCATCTCGTCTTCATACACCGGCGCGTCGGCGTCGTAGCCATCGTCGAACGCACCCCGCTCTTCGAACGGAAGCTGGTCCTCGCGGGTGAGCCCGAGCTCGGCCATGCGCTCCTGGCGGCGGAGCTGCATCTCCTCACGACGGAGCTCCCGGTCCGAGCGTCGTGCATCCCGGCGATCCATCACCACCTCGCGCACCTCGGCCTGCTCCTCCGGCGTCATCTCGGCGAGCCGCTCACGCAGCCGCTCCCGGAGCTGATCCTTCTTGGACAGCTGCTTGGCGCCGCCGCCGCCACTCCGGGTCTTCTTCGCAGCCTTGCGCTGCGCTGCCTCCGGAGGACGCCCGTCCTCCACCGCCTCCACGGCCTTCTTCTTCCCCTTCTTCTTGTCGCCGCGCTTGCCTGCCGGGGCGGCTACGGCATCGCCCCGGAGCTCGGCGCTCGCCGCTTGAACAGCCCGCATGGTGTTGAACACCAAGCGTCTGCCCTCGTAGAACCCGACGGTGAGGGTGATGCCCAGGAGGAGGGCCAGCGCATGTCCGACGCGGGGATCCATGATCGCTCCCATGCCGGCGCACTGTGCCTCGTCCGCTCGGCATCCGCCACCCGAGCCTCCTCGCCGCTGGGGCGGCTCGTGGGTATGGGTGCGGATGGACACCCTTCGCTGGGCTCTCACCGGATCGGACGGCGGACTGCGGGCCGGGTGGCGGCTGGTGGCGCACGCAGCGCTGATGGTAGCGGCCCTCGTGGTCGGTGTGGTCGGCGCGCTGGTGCTGGCGGTAGCCGCCTCGATGCTCGCGGGCGGCGAACCGGGGCCCGTGGGCACAACGGCGCTGTACGCCCTCAGCACGACGTGGCTGTGTGTGGGGCTGATCGCCGCGCACGCTGTGTCGGGGTGGGTGATCGACGCGCGCTGGGTAGGCGGATTCCAGAGGGGAAAGATACGTTATTCCGCCCTGGGCGGCCCAGCTGGGCGTGCCGCGCTCGAGGGGCTTGGTGGGGTCGCGATGGGACTGGCGGCGCTGGCCGTCGCGGTGGCGATCGTGGCGATGGCGGGCATCGAGGTGACCGCTGAGCTGCTCGATGCGCGACGCTTCGCAGGCTTCCTACTCGGCAGCGCCCTGCTCATTCCCGCCGCGGCGGTCGAGGAGCTGTTGTTCCGTGGCTACGGCTTCCTGTGGGCCGGACGATGCCTCGCGGGGGTGCTGAGCCTGGTGTTGGTGCACGTCTCCACCACCCACGCCCGGCGCCTGGCGAACATCGGGGGCTTCGGCACCGTCATCGTCGCCACGGCCACGGCGTTTGGATTGGTCCACGGCATGAACCCGGGCGTCACCCTGCTCTCCACCGCGAACACGGTGCTCGCCGGGCTGTGGTTCGGTGTGCTGGTGGTGCGCACCCGCACCCTGTGGGTGGCGATCGGCGCCCACTGGTCGTGGAATTGGGCGCAAGGCCTCCTCCTCGGGCTGCCGATCTCCGGCACCACCGAAGACAGCTCCGGGCTGGTGCTGACGCCGCTCGCCCGCACCCTCGTCACCGCAGAGCCCGAGTGGCTGAGCGGGGGCGCCTACGGCATCGAGGGGTCGATCGCGACCAGCGTTGCGATGGTGATCGCGATCGCCATCTCGGCGGTGCTGCCCTCCCGGGCCGCGGATAACGGCGCCAGCGCCCTGCGCTGGCCTCCGCCCACGCCAGGGGACTGACTCGGGCATGGCAGGGTCCGGCCGAGGCCCCGCGCACATCCTCCTGAACGACCGATCTCGCAGGTCCCGACCTTGACGTGACGCGCGTGGCCTACCAAGAGCCAAGCGAGGAGAGTCCGCAATGCTCACCCTGCTCTTCGCCGCCGTCGCCACCGCAGCCTCCCTGCCAGGTCTCACCCTCCCGTTCGAGGACAAGGACGGAGGCTGGGTGCTGGCCGACGGCCTCGCGCCGGAGCTGGTCGAGGGAGGGCTCGCACCCGGGTGGCGGCTGACCGCGGTGGACGACCTCGAGTTCACCAACCCGCTCGCCGTGAAGCGCGCCGTGGCCCAGGGGCCGTCCCGTGATGTGCGGCTTCGCTTCTCCATTCCCGGCGCCCGCCGCGGCCAGGACGAGACGATCATCGTCGCCCGTCGGTCGGCCCTGGTGCATGCCGAGCAAGTGGACCTGCTCCCGTGGCCCTCCGGATTCCAAGGGGCCACCCAGCTGTGGCGCTCCGATGGCTCAGGCTGGCCGGCCGCCATCGACGGCACGGGGCAGGTGTGGGTGGTGGACCCCGACGCCGGTGAGATCCGCCCGGCCACCGACCCCGGCGACCCCATCGCCCTGACCAGCCTGTTCTGGGAACTGTCCACCGCCACCTGGGCGATCCTCAGACCGGATGCCGTGGACTGGTCCACCCGCGACGCCGCCCAGGGCGACCTCGGCCGCGCCGCGCGGGTGTCGGAGTGGTACGGCGCTGTCGGCGATCACCTGCTCCTGCAGACCGCAGCCGGGCTCGAGGTGCTCGCCATCGACCACCCCCGCGGCACGCCGCAGCTGCCGTCCTGCTCGCCCCGGGTGCCCGAGACCTGTCTGGCCTCCGGCAAGCAGATCCTCGCCCAGCTGGCCGATCGCCCGGGCGCCGCCGAGGAGGCCCGCGCTCAGTTCGGGATCGCGTGCACCCAGGGCGTGCACCGCGCCTGCTTCGAGGCCGTGGCCCTGGACGCCCCGGACCTGCAGAGCAAGGTGTCGGCCTGCGTGGACCATGCCCAGATCGGCGCCTGCACGGCCGTGGCCGAAGACCGGTACAGCCTCGATCCGAACAACCCCGATGAGGTGGTGCTCGGGATGCTGGACTTCGCCTGCCAGCTGGAAGGCTCGGGCACCCTTGGCCAGCGCCTGCGCCGGCTGGAAGACGTGGGCGAGGCGTGCCTGCTGCTCTCCGAGGCCCACGATGCCCGCGGCGCCCCCGACCAGGCCCTGCTCGCGCTGGACCAAGGTTGCGTACTGGGCCGCGCGGAGGCCTGCGAAGACGCCGAATCCCGCCGACACGAGGCCTACGCCGCCCGCACGGTGCGCGAGTGCGAAGATCCCGACCGCCCCATCGCCCCCTCCTGCGTGGAGCTGGGCCAGCTGCTCCAGCAGGGCCCGATCCCCAGCGCCACCCTCGACGACTTCGGCGCCTTCCTCCTCGGCTGCTCGCTGGGATCCACTGAATCGTGCATGCGCCTCGGCGACTACGTCGACCGGTGGGGCATCGACAACATCCGCGTGAAGCAGGCCGAGTCTGATCTCGGCCGCTCCTGCTCCGATGGCGAGCAGCGGGCCTGCCTCGGTCAGGCCCACCTGCTGGTTCGCCATGAGCCGCGCAGCGAGGCCTATGGGCAGGCCCTGACGCTGTTCTCCGGTGCGTGCCGGGACGGCCTGGGCGAGGCGTGCATCGCGGGCGCCGAGCAGCGGCGCATCGGAGCGGCGCGCAAGCTCGCCGCACCACCCCAGCTCGAGATGTGGGGCCAGGCCTGCGCCTTGAACGAGCCGCTGGGCTGCGCCGGCCACGGGGCCAAGCTGGCGCGGGTGAAGACGAGCCTGGAGATCGCATTCGGCTCGTGGACGCGGGCGTGCGACCTGGGCAATGCCCACTCATGCTCCGAGCTCGGCAAGTTGGTGGAGCGCAGCCACGACCCGATGTGGTCGGGGGAGCAGCCCACCGATCGGTACCTGCGCCGGGGCTGCGAGAGCGGAGACCCGGAGGGCTGCTTCTGGCTCGCCGAGCACACCCTGCCGAAGAAGGGGGAGCCCGACGAGGACACCTACCTCCTCCTCGAGCAGTCGTGTGAGGGGGAGCATGGGGCTGGCTGTGCGGCGCTGGCGGACGTGCACCTGGATCGCGGCACGAGCTTCGACGAGGAGATCGCGGCCCGCCACCTCGAGACGGCCTGCGGCAACGGCAGCTACGACTCGTGCCGGGTGCTCGGCGTAATGTACATGAGCGGCAAGGGCGTGGAGCGGGACCGGCGCAAGGCGAAGGAGCTGTTGGAGCGGTTCCGGGTGAACGCGTCGCGCCGGCTCATCCGGCTCGGCCTGCAGGCTGGCCTGCCCTCGGTGGTCAGCGGCGAGCTGGAGGCGGTGCTGCCGATCCCCGTAGGTCCGGCGATCTCGTTCTCGGGCACCTACACCAACCTGCCCGGCCTGGGCCGCGTGCTGGTACTGCTCGACGGTGACGACGCCCCCAAGCAGGCCCCGGGACTCCAGGTGATCAGCGCGAGCGGGCGCGTGTACCCGAACCACCAAGCACGTGGACTGTACGGCGCGCTCGGGTGGACCCACCTCAAGGCCGCTGGCGGGACGCTGGAGGATGAGCGGGTGCGCAACGGGTGGAGCGCGCGCATGGGTCTGCGGACCGACGTGAACTTCATCTACACCGGCGTGGAGCTCGGCATCGGGCAGTACGGCGTGCTGCGCCTGCGCGACTTCGACAAGGACAGCAAGGGCGCGTTCCCGGTGATCCTGCCGACGTTCGCGTTCAACATCGGTGTCGCGTTCCTGTAGCCGCACGCGGAACGTGCCCGTGTGTGCAGCCTACCGGCGCTTCTTGCCCTTCTTCCCGGTGGGCTCGACCTCGGGAACGGGCAGCGGCTCGCCGGGCACGAGCTCCTCGACGGACGCCCCTCCGTCGGCGGAGACCACCAGCCACAGCCCCCCGCGGTGCGCCACATAGGCCGCCTCGAAGTTGGGCAATGTGGCGGCAAGCAGCAGCGCTACGTCGGCGCGCGTGGCCGGCTCGAGGAACGCATCGAGCACCGGTGGACCGAACCGATCGGGAACGACCAGGGCCGACGCACCGTCCACCACCAGCCACGCGGTCTGCAGGCCTCGCTTACTGCCGTACTGCACCAGGTGCAGGCCCGGCGTGAGCGACACCTCTCCCTCGACCTCGCGCCCGTCGACCCAGGGGCCGGCGCCCGTGTCGTCAGGCACCACGCGCACCTGGTGCCGCTCGGTGCCCGACAGCTCCTCGGCGAGCAGCGCCTGCCCGGCGACGGGGTAGCCCGGCGGCCAGTCCACGTCGGCGTCGAACGCCAGGGCGGTGCGGATCTCGCCGCGGGCGGCCTCCGGCTCACCGAGCTCGGCCGCCATGGCGCCGCGGAGGAGGAACCCGAGCGCGACCCGGTCGGCATCCGCCACCTCGGTGAGGCAGCCGAGCTGGGCCACGGCCAGATCGAGGTGGTCCAGCGTGCGCACGGCGTCGCTGGACCCGAGCGCCGCCTCCGCCCGCACCAGCTCGACCGACACATCGGTCATCCGGGCCGGACCGCGGGCACATCGACGGACCACGGTGTCGCCGACTGCGGTGGGGGGGGACGACAGGAGCCCGGACACAGCCACGGCGGTGAGCTGGTCGGCCGGCAGCCCCGAGCGCTCGGAGGCGGCCGCGATGGCCGCGCCGGGGTCGCCCCCCTCGTGCACGACGGGGACGCCCGCGAGGGCTGTAGAGATGGACGCGATGACAATCATGGCGCTCCTCTAACCCACGGCGCCCGGCGATCGTTCCGCTTCAGCCGCCACAGCGGGAGTTGGTGTCGAAGCTGTAGCAGATGTCGACGCGGTCGCCGGTGGAGACCTGCACCGGGATCTGGGTGCTCTCGCCGGCTGGGCTCACGATTGTGAGCACGTGGAGGCCCGGGCTGAGCCTGTAGCCAGCCCCCGAGATGTTCAAGGTGACGCCGCGCTCTTTGACGGTGGCGCCGTTGGGCACGGTGCGCACGACCACGAGACCCGTGGGCCGCTCGGTGCGGGCGGGCTCTGGGGGCGCCGGGGGAGGCTCGGGGGACGGCGCGACAGCCGGCGCGGCGGTGGGAGACGGCGATGGGCTGGCACCGGGCAGCGTGATCACGCGAGGCTGGCGAGGGGCGGTCGCGGGCGCGGCAGGGGCGGCCAGCTCGGGAGTTCCGCCATCGGGGAGTTCTGCCTCGGGCGTACCGGCTTCGGAGGGCTCTGCCTCGGGTGACACGGCTGGCGCGACCACCGGTGCGGGGCTGGGCGCCGGTGCGGGGACGGGCTGCTGCAGCGAGTTCGCCACCAACACCACCACGGCCACGACCCCGACCACCACGATGATCAGCCCGAACACCATCACCGCCCCGCCACCGACCACCGCTCCCACCGCGAGCCCCGAGGCCGACGTGGTGGGCGGAGGCTGTGGCGTGTGGGCGAGCGCAGACAGCCCGAGTTCGGGCACCTTCTTCGACACCGTGAGCAGCGTGCCGGTGCGCTCGTCCTCCTCCATCTCCGTGCGAGACGGCACGTTCGCTTCGGCCCACTCCCGCAGGTAGGGCGGCTCGATCTCGCGCCGCAGCGCGCGGCACGCCTCCTCCACCTGGCGCGCGGTCGGGCGTCCCTCCAGATCGTAGGAGCGCATCCACGCGGCGAGCGCGAGCACCTTGGTGACATCGACCGGGAGGCCGTCCTCGACCTCGAGATCGTCGGCATCGTAGCTGGGCACGGCGCCGGTGAACTGCATCGTGGGCGGTGAGAACTTGGGCCGAACCCCCATCACGATCTCGTGCAGCACCACACCGAGGCTGTACACATCGCCCCGGTGGTCCTCAATCGCCTCGAGCCGCTCCGGTGCGATGTACCCGGGCGTGCCGCCGAGCGCGCGCTTGGTCTTGTACTCGCGATTCGCGAAGTTTGCCCGTGCAATGCCGAAGTCCAGCAGCATTACGTCGCCCGACGGCGTGACCTGGATGTTGTCGGGCTTGATGTCGCGGTGGAGCAGGAGGAGCGGCTCGCCGTCGGGCCCGATGGTGTTGTACGCGTTGTGCAGCGCGCGGGCGATCTCGCCCACGATCTCGAGCGCAACGCCGCAGGGGAGCGAGCCTCGCTCTGCGATCTGCCCTGCCGACAGGCCGTCCACGAAGTCCATGATCACGGCCCAGCGGCCGTCCAGGTGGACCGGCGGCTCCACCTTCACGATCGCGCGGTCGCTGAGCAGGCCGAGGATGCGGGCTTCGTCGCGGAACCGCTTGAGCAGCGACTTTGGTGGGTCCTCGTCATGCAGGACCTTGACCGCGACGTCCTTCGAAAACCCGGAATCGGTCTCCAGGCGGGCGCGGTACACCTTGCCGAAGCCGCCCGCTCCCAGCACACCGAGGACTCGGTATGTCACTTGACCGTCGGTCACGCGCGTCTCCCTGCCGCCGCAGTCTAATGCCCCGACGCTTGCGGCACACACCGTGCAAGGGTCGCGTCAACCACGGTCACCGGAGCGCGGCAGGCGGCGGTCGGCCGCTACACTCGATCCCTGCTGGAGGTCACCGTGCGCGCCCTGCCGTTGCTGCTGCTGAGCCTTGCCTGCGGAGGCGACGACAAGGATGTCTCCGTCACCGACACCTCGGGCGAGACGGTGCCCACGACCGGAACTCTCGACACGGCGCCCGAGGCCTTGCTCCCCGCGTCGTGCGCCGAGCTGGGCCTGCCCGAGCTGCCGTGGTCGGATTCCCCGGGCTCGCTCACGATCCGCCAGGTGGCGGCTGACTTCACCCTGCCCACCCGCGCCGGCGACTGGACCCTGTCGGAGCAGTGGTCGGGCTGCGACACCTACCTGTTCGTCACCACCTCGCCGCGCCAGACCGAGGGCTACCCCACGCTGCTGTGGGACCGCGACGTGAAGCCGTTCCTCAACGCGCTGCCGCCCAATGTGCACCTGTTCATCATCTCGGAGCTCGACAAGAAGAAGGACGTGGAGGCCGAGCTCGACCCCATCGCCGAAGACATCGCGAAGAAGCTCGAGAACATCGGCGAAGACGCGGTGCGCCACTGGGCCCCGCGCATCCACTACGTCACCAAGGGCGTGTTCGATCTGGACTGGGTGGGCGACTACCTGCGCTCCCCCGGCTGGGGCTTCGGCATCGACCGATTCCAGCAGATCCGCGACGTGGGCAGCTTCGCCGATCACGAGCGGTACAACGCCGGCATCGGCTGGTTCGAGCCGAACCTCTCCCAGCTAGCGAACGAGGCGATCTACTACAACTTCGAGGCCGAGCGCGCCGCGGCGATGGAGGCGGACGGCGCCACCGTGGTGCGGAGCTTCGACCGGCAGTTCGTCGATGATTCAGGCTGGGCGGGGGTGCAGGGCTACGCCGATCTGGTGCTGCCCGACGCGGACACGATGGCGGGGTTCGACACCCTCGAGCTCGACGCGTGGACCAGCTGCGGCGGGGATGCCGAGTACGGCACCTGCCCGGCGTGGGACCGGATCGTCACGTTGTATGCCTGTGATGAGCCCCAGGTGGTGGGCAACCCCCACGCCGACACGCCGTGCCAGGAGCGAATCCCGGGGGTCGAGGCCGCCGACGAGCAGCTGGGTCGGTGTGTGATCAACGGACTGCGCACCGTGGTGGAGTGCCGGGACGACGTGCCGTGCGACGCGCTGGATGCCGACACCGGCGACACTGCCGGCCTGCCGCTGGACACGGCGTGGATGTCGACGGGCACCGAGCCCACGCTGGACACGTTCTGCGAGGGGTATGCGCCCGAGGTGATCGGCGTGGAGGAGGTGCCGGCCGATGCCATCGCCTGCGCCTGCGACAAGCCGGACGGCTCGGTGAAGGACACGGCCTACACCTGCAACGGTGATGGGACCGGCTACTCGGACTGTCCGTGCAACTGCGACACCGAGGTGGGCCGATGGATCTCGACGTACCACCGAGAGGGCCGCTGGGTGCACGACGTGAGCCATGCCCTGCCCTTCTTCCAGGACGGCGGCACCAAGCGGCTCGCCTTTTACACCATCGACCCGTGGGAGATCACGGTCGACTTCCGGTTCAAGAACAGCGGGCGTGGGATGCGCCCGGTGAAGACGGTCCCACTGTGGCGGGGCGGCGGATTCGACAGCACCTACAACGAGAATCGCCCGCCCATCGAGGTGGATGTACCGGCGTCGGCGCGCAAGGTGGAGCTGTCGGTGGTGATCAGCGGGCATGGCCAGGTCGACCCGGGGAACTGTGCGGAGTTCTGCGACACCGACCATCAGTTCTCGGTGAACGGGTCGCGGCACGACATCTCGTTCCCCGAGACCAACTCGTCCACCGACTGCCAGGACCGGGTGAACGAAGGCGTGGTGCCCAACCAATACGGCACCTGGTTCTACGGTCGGAGCAACTGGTGCCCGGGCAAGGAGGTGAAGCCCATCGTGTTCGATGTCACCTCCGAGGTGACCCCCGGCGAGACGGCCACCTTCGCGTACGAGGCGTTCTTCAACGACGGCGACTACCCGGCGGGCGGCGCGAGCTTCGACCTCACCACCTGGGTAACGGTCTGGGAGTAGGCCGAGGATGAGGCGCCGGTGGCCGGCCGCGGCGGGGGCGTTGATGGTGGTGGTCGCCGTCGCGCTGGCCCAGCCCTTGCCAGAGGCCTGGTTCGCGCCGGTGGCCACGCGCCGGGTGGTGGACCGTCACGGCGAGACCGTGGCGGAGCGCCGGCTTCCATCAGCGGGGCACCAGAGCTGGGTGGAGCTGGAGGCGGTGGCACCCACGGTGGTGGACGCCTTGCTCGCGTCCGAAGACGACCGGTTCACCCTGCATCCGGGGATCGACCCCATCGCGGTGGCGCGGGCGGCGTGGGCGAACCTTCGGGCCGGCGAGGTGGTGGAGGGCGGGAGCACGCTCACCCAGCAGACGGCGCGGCTGATCGGCGGTCGGGGCAGGGGCTGGTCGGGCAAGCTCGGGGAGGCGTGGCGGGCGGTGCGGATCGAGCTGCACTTGTCGAAGCGCGAGGTGCTCACCTGGTACCTCAACCGGGCGTCCTTCGGTGCGGGTGCGGTGGGCATCGAGGCCGCCGCCGAGACCTACTTCGACGAGACCGCGGCAGGGCTCTCCGTGGCGGAATCGGCGACCCTCATCGGGCTTCTACCCGCCCCAGAGGCCCGTAATCCATGGCGCGGGACGGGGCCGGCGATGGCTGCGAGGGACCGGGTGCTGGCCCGGATGGTGGCGACGGGACGGCTGACTGCCGCCGACGCCGCACTCGCACGGGACGAGCCGCTTCAGCTCCGTCCACGAGCGCCCGAGCGGGTCGCGCCACATGCCGTGGAGCGGCTGCTGCGCACGGAGGGTGCGGAGGTGCCGGCCACGCTCGACCTCAGGCTGCAGCGTGCGGTGGAGGGCCTGGTCGGACGACACCTGGCGGAGCTGAAGCGGCACGCTGTTGACCACGCGGCGGTGCTGGTGCTTGACGGTGCCACCGGCGATGTGCTCGCGGCGGTGGGGTCGGGCGACTGGACCGCGGCAGATGGCCAGGTGGACGGCACCCGTGCGCCGCGGAGCTCGGGCAGCACCCTCAAGCCGTTCCTGTATGCGCTGGCGCTCGAGGGCGACCTGCGGCCGGGCGAGGTGCTGCCCGACACGGCACGGAGCTACTCCACGACCCACGGAGCGTGGTGGCCGGAGAACTACAGCGAGCGGTTCCATGGGCCGGTGCGGGCGCGGGTGGCCCTCGGGAGCTCGCTCAACGTGCCCGCCGTCGTGCTCGCCGACCGGGTGGGGGTGGCGAACCTGCACCAGCGCCTGCAGGCGCTGGGGTTCGGGCACCTCGAGCGCCGACCGGCAGAGTATGGGCTCGGACTGGCCATCGGTGGCGGCGAGGTGACACTGGAGGAGCTGACCGCGGCCTTCGCCACCCTCCTCCGCGGAGGCGCATGGCTGCCCGCGCGGTGGCGGACGGATGTGCCCATCCCAGTGCCGATGCCCGTGTTCGCTCCGGAGGTCGCGGCGCTCACGGTGGATATGCTCGCAGACCCGATGGCCCGGCTGGCTGGGTTCGGACGGTATGGGTCGTTGCAGCGCGCCTACCCGGCGGCCGTGAAGACGGGGACCTCCACGGGCTACCGCGACAACTGGACGGTCGGGGGCACGGCGGCGGTGACGGTGGGCGTGTGGGTCGGCAACTTCGATGGCCGACCGATGCAGGACGTGAGCGGGGTGACGGGGGCGGGTCCGCTGTGGGCGGCGGTGCTCGACGCCGCCACGGGGCGTCGCGGCCGATCGTTGTCGACCGAGGTGGGCGTGCCCGAGACCTTGTGCGCCCTGTCCGGGCTGGCCGCCGGGCCCCACTGCCCCCACAGCGTGGCCGACCGCCGGCTCGCACACCACCCGCCGCCGGCGAGCTGCGATTGGCACTACCCGGACTGCTCAGTGGCGTGGCCGGTGGAGTACGCCGATTGGGCGGCCCAGTCCGGGGTGGTGGCTGCGCGGCGTGGATGTGCACGTCCGGGCCAGGCCCGCATCGCGGCACCGAGCGACGGGGCGGTGTTCTGGATCGACGCGGATCGGCCGGCCGAGCGCCAGCGCATCCCGCTGAGGGCGGCGGCTCCGCCGGGGACTCGGGTCGCGGAGTGGACGGTGGATGGTGCGCCGGTGGCGGAGGTGGGGCCGCCGTTCGAGTGGTTGTGGACGCCGGGGACGACGGGGGCGCACGAGATCCGGTTGCGGGTGGATGGGGAGGGTGCTGGC
>JBLFXJ010000035.1:0-36359 GCA_047609825.1 Myxococcota bacterium | reverse complement strand
TCCCCCACGACCTCGGCGATGTTCTGATGCTGGCGCTGGGGCCCGGCGGTCGGTGGATCGCCACCGACGGACCCGCAGGGGCGGCGCTCCACGACCTGCACGGCACCGACCCACCCATCGTGCTTCACGGCCTGTCCCCGGAAGAGCGGCTGAGCGGCGTGCGGTTCACCCCGGACGGCACCCGCGCCATCGGCGTGACCGGCGGGACGGGCCTGCCCGGCGACGCCGTGGTGTGGGCGCTCCCCTCCGGCGATCCTCTGGTCCGCTTCCCGCACGTGTTGAACCGCGGGATCGCGCTGACCCCCGACGCCCGCCAGGTGTGGTTGTCCACCCCCGACGGCTTGCGCCAGTGGGACCTGTCGGCGCTCACGGTCACCCGAACCCTCGACGGCGCGGAGCGCTGGCTCCCGGCCTGCTCCCCCGATGGCGCCCAGCTCGCCTGGGGCACCCCGGATGGCCTGCTGTGCATACTGCGCCTGGCCGACAGCACCCGCCGCTGCAGGAAGTTCGCTCCCGGGATCCCGCGCACGGCGTGGTCGCCCGACAGCACCCTCCTCCTGATGCACACCGTCGAGGGGGTGTTCCTCGCCCGCAGCGCCGATCTCGAGCCGCGGTACCGGTTCCCCGAGTCGGAGGTGGGGGTCTCGACCGCCCGATTTCTCGACGACAAGCACGTCGCCATCCGGCTTCCGAGCGGGGCGCTGCGGCTGTGGGACCTGGATCGACTCCCGCGGGAGCCGAGCGCCTTCTTCGAGCCGTTGGATGGGTTCAACATCGCATTCGAGCCCAGTTCGGACACGGTGTTCTCGTTCAGTGGCCTCCATCCGGGGGCGATCGACGCCTGGGATCCCATCACCGGGGTGCGGCGCCGACGCTACGGCAGCGCCCCCGAGGGTGGCGCGGTGTCGCCCGATGGGCGGTGGGTCGCCGGGGTGGAGGGGGGCGAGCTGGTGGTGTGGGACCGCGAGACCGGGGACGAGCACCGGCGGTTCGCGGGGAATGTTCGCGGACGCATCGCGTTCCTGGACCCCGACCACGTGGCCGCGCTCCACGCCGACGGTGACATCGCCACCTGGCGCATCTCCGACAGGACGCCCCTGCCTCCGATGCCCATCGGTCGGCCGAAGCAGCCGTGGTTCACGGGCGCCGGCGGTGCAGTCTGGGACCTCCGGGGGTGACACACTGCTGCGGACCATCCCCGGGTCCCCCACCGAGATCGTGGACGGACTCCCCACCGCAGTGACCATCCGCACGTCCGAGGGCGGCCTCGTGACGGTCGCGCTCGGCGACGGTGGAGTACGCGTATACGACGGTTCCGCAGGCACATTCGTCGGCGCCATCGAGGATGAGGTCACCTTCGCACGGAGGGCGGCGGCCACCGACCGATGGGTGGCGGTCAGCGCGGCTGGCGCGTCGATCCGCGTGTACGAGCGGGACCCCCAGCGGCTCCGGGCGCGATTCGAGCCTCGCGGCGCGCGACTGCAGGGCCTAGCGCTCGCACCCGACGGCAGCAGCATGTACAGCGCACTCCCCAAGGGGCGCCTCCAACCGTGGGATCTCACCCGGCTGGACCTCTCCCCCGACGCGCTGCTCGAGGAGGTGCGCGCTCGATTCGGCGTGTACCTGGACGGGACGACCCTGGTGCTCGCCGACCTGCCGTCGACCGATCCTCGGCCATAGCGGTCGTCAGCCGCCGTCGACCACCTCGTCACCCGGGCGTAGGAACAGCTCCACATTGCCCCGGCCGTCCGGTCGCACCACGTCGTCCCGAACGCCTGCGCGTCGCAGCCGCTGCCGGAGGAGCGCCAGGTGCCGGTCCCAGTTCCGCCGGAGGGTGAACACGTCGGCGTCGGCCCAGATCGTCCGCGCCACCATCTCCCACGGCACCGGCGCGTCATACGCCGCCAGCTCGGTGAGCATCCTGGCCGCGATCCACGAGATCCGGAGGCTCGCGCCGCCCTCCACGTGCACGTGGGCCGTCTCGAACCGCATCACCAGTCGCAGCGCGGGTGGGCTGGCGCTCGCCACGGTCGCACCTGCACCCACTCGCTCCACGGCCCGCCACTCCACGGCCATCACCCGGCTGCCCACGGTCACCTCGGCGCCCAGCGCCTCCGCCGGCTCATCCCGCCGCCGCAGCCGCCAGCCATCCCCAGACGCCCAGAGCCAGGCCGCCGCCCCCCGCTCGAAGCCCGCCCGAACACCGCCTTCGCCCGGCACCGAGTACACACTCGCCAGAAGCGGAACCGCCACCCCATGCTCCACGAGCACCGGGACGGAGTCCGGAACCGCCAGCGCCACGACCCGCAGGGTGACGCCCGGCACCAGCCCGATCTGTTGCCCGATCGCCAGCCGCACGCGCTGCAGGCCGTCCTCCCGACCCCGCTGGAGCGTCCCCCGGAGCGCGAGCAGCACGAGCTGACCGCCGCGCAGGCTCACCGTGGCATGGGCCTCCGAGCCCGAACACGACATGCGGCCGAATCGGTGCCATCCAGACCTCCAGCCCTCACCCTACCTCCAGAGCAGCCGGGGGATCCGCTCCGTCTGCCAGCCCACATGAACCGACAACGCGCCTGTGGATCGCTGTACAGACGCACCCCGGCGGGTGATGAGACGCAGCCTGGAGGCTCCATGAACGTCACGCTCACCTACTTCGACTTCAGCGGCTCACGCGGTGAGGAGTGCCGGTTGGCGCTCCATATCGCCGGCATCTCGTTCACCGACGACCGCATCGATGGGGCGGCCTGGGGCACCCGGAAGAGCGCCAGCCCATGGGGCAACCTGCCGGTGCTCACCGTAGACGGTCGGGAGCTGGGCCAGTCGAACGCGATCCTGCAGTGGGTGGGGCGCACCGCCGGCCTGATCCCGGCGGATCCGTGGGAGGCCGCGCGTCACGAAGCGATCCTGGCCGCTTGTGAGGAGCTGCGTCACAGCTTCATGCCTGCCATGCGCGAGAAGGACCCGGCGCTGAAGCAGGCGGCGCGCGAGGCCTTCGCGGCAGGATACCTCCAAGCGTGGGGCGCGAACATGGAGGCCCAGCTCGGCAAGGGTCCGTTCGTGGGCGGTGCGGTGATCTCGGTGGCCGACCTCAAGGTCTACATGTGTGTGAACTGGTTCGTCTCGGGCGTGGTCGACCACATCGGCACCGACGTGTTTGCGGCATTCCCGAAGCTGCTGGCGCTGCACGCCGCGGTGAAGGCCCGTCCCGACGTGGTGGCGTGGTACGCACGGTAGGCGGCTGCGCCGACCGCCAATTTTTTGGAAATGGCACGCTCGGTCGCCCGTAGGATGGGGCGGGGGTGTGCATGGTCAGGATCGACGTCATGGCGGACCGGGTTCGGTTCGAGGTGTTGGGGGCGCACAAGCTGTGGGCGCTGCGGAGGCAGATCGAGGTGCCGCTGGCGTCGATCACCTCGGTGGCGCACGACCCCGAGGCCGCTGGCAAGTGGCCGCCGGGGCTCCGTCTGCCCGGTAGCTTCCTGCCCGGGGTGATCACCGCGGGGTCGTACAGAACCCGGTACAACGGCTGGGAGTTCTGGGATGTGTCGAAGCCGGCCGACTCGATCGTGGTGGGCTGCGACACCACCAGCGAGTGGCGCCGGGTAGTGGTGCAGGTCGAAGACCCCGCCGCCGCGGTCGCCGCCATCGAGGCAGCTCGCGGGTAGCGGGCGCGCAATCTGGTTCGGACTCACCACCTCGCGAGGCTGGGCCTCTCGCGCGACCGGCTATGGTGTAACACCTATCGTCCAGACCCCGCCCGGAGGGTGCCTCATGCTGCGCCGTGTCCACCTGCCAATGAGGCGACGCTCCTCCGGTCGGCCGACTCACCGATGGTGGTTGCCCCTCTGTGGTGCGGCTTGGCTGCATGCGGGCTGCATGGCGAGCTGTGGCAGACCTACAGATGCCGAGGCGCCCGTTGCGGCGCAAGCGTGTGACCGAACGGTCGGCGGCGCTGCGGAGTGGTATTCGGCCGGCGTAGAGCGGATCGGGCCATACATGGAGCTTCACGATGTGACGCCGTCGTCGGCAGGCCCCCGCGACCGGGCGCTGCGTGCAGGAATCCACTGTCTGGAGCTGGTCGCGGAGGTGCAACCCGGCAACTGGGCCGCCCACTGGATGCGGGGCAAGGGCCACCAAGCGCTCGATGATCATCGGTCGGCCGCGGCGGCGTTTCGTGAAGCGTATGCGCGAGAACCAGGCAATCCCGATGTCGGGCGTGAGCTGGTTCTGAGCCTGCTGGAGCTGGGAGCAGCCGGCGAGGCGGTGCCCATCGCGCGTGCGGGCGTCGCGCTGTCCCCGGGTGACGCCGGCCTGCGGGCGAACCTGGCCTTGGTGCTGTTGCTGGACGCCCAGGTCGGTGATGCGTCGTCCGAGGTCGACATCGCGCTGTCGATAGCCCCGGCGGATCCGATTTCGCAGACCGTGCGCACCCTGATCACTGAGGTCCAGGCAGGCAGTCGGGCGCAGCCATCGTCGTTGCGGGATCTGCAGGGCGGCTGACCGGCTTGCTTGCGGCTACGCCGCTTACCCGCCGCGCCTACCCGGGCATCCAGGTGCCGCCGACCGCGGGGCAGGTGGCGGCCCAGAACGCCTCGCCCGGCGCGACGCCCTCCGCGGTGGGTGAGGCGACGTGCTGCACGTAGCAGAACCCGGTGTCGGCCGCATCGATCACGCAGGCCCCCACCCCGAACGCGGCCTCGCCGCACGGCGTGGTGTCCCAAGTGCCGCTGATCTCGCACTGTGGGCGGACCAGCGCCTCCACGTAGTCGCCGAAGTAGTCGGCGCACACGTCATACCCGCTGTTCACGGCGCGACAGGTGCTCCGGTAGGCCAAGTCGCGGCACGGGATCAGCACGGCGCCGGTGACATCGGTGTCGGCGTCCGTGTCGGCGTCGGCGTCGGCATCGGCATCGGCATCGGCGTCCGTGTCGGCGTCCGAGGTCACAGTCGCCAGCGGCGCGGTGTCGGACGGGGACTTGTCGTCAGAGGCACCACACGCAACCACGGTCAGAATCCACAGCCAGCGCATCAGACCTCCATGCGCCCAGCTTGACCTGCCCTGGCGCGGTCAGCCGCTATCGATCCACTATCGTTCCGCAGCGGTGTGCAGGCCCCTACAGCAGCCCGAAGGGAGGCGTGAAGGCGTGGGGGCCAGAAGCGGGCGCCCGACCGCTCCAGCACCGGTGGAACAGGGTCGATCATGCGTGGGACAGGCTCACCCGGCGCTGGCTCGGCGCACTGGTTAAGGTGTAACGCCTATCGTCCCGACCCCGGTTGGTGCTCACCTCATCGAGGCCCCAACCATGCGAATCGCCGTCACTGCAGCCAGCGGGAAGCTGGGCTCCGCCATCGTCTCCGCCACAGCGTCGCTGGTGGGAACCGACGCCGTGGTCGCGGTCGCACGCACCCCGTCGCGAGCGGAGGGCCTCGGCGTGTAGGTGCGCGCCGGCGACTACACGGTGCCTGAACAGCTCGAGCGCGCCTTCCACGGGATCGACACCGTGCTCCTGGTCTCGGGGATGGATGCACCGGACAAGCGGATCGGCCAGCATCGAAACGTCATCGCCGCGGCGAAGACGGCCGGGGTCACCAAGATGGTGTACACGAGCGTTCAGGGTCCGGAGGTCGGCACGGCATTCTCTCCCATCGTTCAGAGTAACCGCCAGACCGAGGCCGATGTGCGCGCCAGCGGCATGGCCTGGGCCGTCGGGCGCAACGGCATCTACATCGAACCCGATCTGGAGTACATCGACACCTACAAGGCCAGCGGCGAGATCGCGAACTGCGCCGACGAGGGGCGCTGCGGGTATGGCCCGCCACGACCTGGACCGCACCGAGGCCCTGCGCCAGCTGAGGGCGAACGCCCAGCGAAGGCGTAAGGCATGCTCGTTCCTATACAATCCTTGACACTCACCGAGCGGGTGGCGGCTGCGCTTCGCGACCGAGGCATCGCCTGCGCCGTTGGCGGCGCGACGGCGATGGCGGACAGCCGGTCCGCGCGACGCCTGGGACGTGCGCGCCCTGTTGGACGCCGCGCCGGACGAGCGGACAGTCCGCGCATCAGTCCAGTCGATGCTGCCGCGGATGCCAACCCGGAGTCAGCGCCTCTGGCTCCGATTCCTCGACGATCGAGGCGAGTGACCGGGCCGACGCGCACAGTTGCGCTCCGAGCCCTCAGCGCGATCGGCGCGCCGCAGTCGGCTACGATGCGCCCGCGCCGCTCCACCCCGTCACCCGCCGCGTCCTGGCCGACCCCTCGCGGGTCCGCTGCGCTGGCGATGGCGGCCGCTGCGCAGGTCCTCCTCCCGAGCCACGCGGTGAGCATCGGGCGGTGACGACAGGGCGCAGGCCCGGTGGACATCACGGGGGTGGAGCGTGAGGCTGAACCGCGTATATGCTCGGGACTTCGGGCGCATCACCGAGGTCGAGGTTCCGCTCGGGCCCGGGCTCAACGTGCTCCACGGTCCCAACGACCTCGGCAAGTCGTCCCTGGTGGAGGCCATCCGGCTCGCCCTCCTACTGCCGTTCAGCTCATCCCATGCCAAGCCCTGGGCGCCAGGGAGCGGGGCCGGCGGCCGCCCCACCGTGGAGCTCGACTTCCAGATCGACCGCGACCACTGGCGGGTGCGCAAGGAGTTCGGCAGCCGCGGCAAGGCGGTGCTGTCCTGGTCGAAGGACGGCGTGGACTGGGACGTGCAGGAGCAAGCACGGGGCGTGGACGGCAAGCTGCGGCGCATCCTCCAGTGGGGGATCCCGGAGCCGGGCGGCACCCGTGGCCAACAGGGAATGCCGGATAGCTTCCTCGCCACCGCCCTGCTCTCCACCCAACACGAGGTGGACGCGGTGCTCCGCGCCACCGTGGACGAAGACCGCGACGGTTCGGCGCGCGACCGGATCGCCGACGCGCTGTCAGCGATGGCCGAAGATCCCCTATTCTCCTTTATCTTCGAGGATGTTCAGGCCAAGCGCGACGAGGCATTCACCCCGACCGGCAACCTGCGGCGCGCAAGGGACAGCGCGCTGGTGCGGCTCGGCGACCGGGTCCGGGAGCTGCGGGAGGCCCGGGATGCGGCGTCCCAGAAGGTGGCGGACTCCACCGGAGTAGAGACGACGCTTCAGGCCCTGATCGATGCGCGGGGAGCGTGGCAAACGGCACTGGATCTGGCGGCAGAGGCGGCGGAGGCCGCGGAGGCGTGCGTCGCTGCCGAGCGGGCCCAGGCCGAGGCGGTCGAGGCGGTCGCGGCCGCGAGGGCGGAGGTGGCGGCGACCGATACGCTGGCGCGGGAGGTCGCGCGGCTGGAGACCGTGGTGGCGGACCGTCGGAAGGCAGCACAGGCGAGCCTGAGCACGGTGGGCGCGGCGCGGGACCGGCGGGAGACCGCGCGGTCGGCGATGGAGGCGGTGGAGATCCGCCTGCGGGCGGAGGCGAACACGTCCGACGCGCTGGCGCGGCAGGCCGCGGAGCTGCGGAAGGCGGAGGCGCAGCGCGCCCTGGAGCAGGCGCAGGCGCAGGTGGAGGCGGCCGACCGGGTGAGCGCGCTGGAGGCTGCCGTGACCGCTGCGGCCGCCGAGCTCGACGCCGTGCGGGAGAAGGCGGCGACGGCGGACCGGGCCGCAGAAGCGGCCGAGCGTGAACGGGCGGAAGCGGCCCTCGCCCTCGGCCAGCTGGCGGAGCTGGAGCGCCGGCTGGACCGGCTCGACGCGGAGGCCGCGCTGGAGCGGGCGTTGGAGGCCGTGGCTCGTCGAGAATCGCTCCAGGAGGACAAGCGGACGGCGGCCGCTGCACTCGCCACCGCGACGGCGGAGCGGGCGGCGGTCGTGGTTCCGAACAGTGAGGCGCTCCGGGAGCTGCGGGCCCTGGACCGGGACCGGCAGGTGGCGCGGGCGACCCTCGCCGTGGGCCTGCGGGTGACGGTGACCCCCCGCTGGCCGCTGGAGCTGGGCGTGGTGGCGGACGGGGAGAGCAAGGCGCCCGTGCGGCTGTCGGAGCCGAAGACCGTCACCGCAGAGCGCGAGGTGACCCTCGATCTCGGTGCGGTCACGGTCGAGGTGGTGGGCGGGGCGGCGGATGCCGTGGCCCGGGCCGAGGCGCTCGATGCTCGGTGGGCGGCCGAGGCCGTTCCCCACCTGCAGGCGGCGGGGAAGCAGGCGGCCCTCGACCGGGCCCGGGAGCAGCGGGCGGCGGCCGGTCCCGGCGTTCCTGTCACCGAGGCGAACGCGGCGCTCGAGTCCGCACGCACCGCACTGGCCCAGGCCCGGTCCGAGCTGGACGCGCTCGCCGGGCAAGAGGCGGCGCGGCAATCCGCCCAGGGTGCGGAGCTGGACGCGGCGAAGGCGGCACTCCACGACGCCGTCGCGGCCCTCGAACACGCCGAGACCGCGCGCTCCAGCCATCTCGGGCAGGCCCTCGGTCCTGGCGTGTCGGCCCGGTTTGCCCAGCTCACCGACCGCCGGTACGCCAAGCTGGAGCTCGACGCCGCCCTCGCGACCAGCGGCGTGCGCGTGGGCCACCACCTTCGATCTCCCGATCGGCTCTCCGTCGGCACCCGCGAGCAGCTCGCCACCCTGTACCGCCTCGCCCGGGCCCGGCAGCTCGACACCGTGCTGGTGCTCGACGACCAGCTCGTCCAGAGCGACGGCCTGCGCATGGACTGGTTCCGCCAGCTCCTGTGGGACGAGGCCGCCGCCCAGCAGGTGATCGTGCTCACCTGCCGTCCCCTCGACTACCTGCCCGCCGACGGCTGGCAGGGCGCACCCATCGTCGAGCTGGGCACCACCCTGCACAGCCGGAACATGGAGCAGCTGCTCCGCACCTGACCGGCCAGGGACCCGCGGGTCAGTCCACGACCGCCAGCGGCGACACGACCGTCACCGACACATCCTGGGCCGCCAAGACAGCGTTCTGGACATCATCCAGGTCGATGCTGGAGTCCAGCGTGAACGACACACCGCAGGTCACGTAGAACGAGCCCGTCGCCAACAGATAGCCATCGGTAGACCCGTCGGAGCGCTGGAGAGCCAGCGTGGGGTAGATGGCCATCGCATCATCCCTGACGCCGCCGAGGGATGGCCGGCCGCCAGGTGGGCTTCCCGTGCCGCGCCGAGGCCAGCGTGTCGACGAGGGGCACACAGCCCATCCCCGACCGCGCCGCCTGGCTCAGGGCAAACCCGTCTAGGGACCGGCACAGGGCGCGCGCCTCCACCCGGGTGTCGCAGGCGGAGGCCGCCGCCGCCGCCTTCCAACAGGGATCGTCAGTCGGAACCTCAAGTTGTACCGCACGTCTCGACTGACGTCCGTCCACAGTGCGCACGACGGTCCACCCGCCCGGGCCGACCACCGCCCGCTGCAGGGACCCGACGGACTCCACGGTCGCACCCAGGCCAACATCCCGACGAGCATCCACCGCATCCGCGCGGGTACCCGATCGATCGCCCGTTGGCGAGGTCGACCGCACCCGGAGCGAGCGTGTGCACCACCCCGGCGGGTCAGCGGCCCCGAGTGCCCGAGACCCGGATCACGCCGGTTCCGCCGGCAATCCGGGCGTCCACCTCGCCAGGACCGAACACCGCCGCCAGCTCGAACGCCGTGTCCTTCCCCACCAGCATGCCCTCCACATACACGGTGCCTGCGAGAGACCGGTCGGTGATCACTGCGAGCTCGGTCCAGCCCTCGCCAGTGGCCTGGAACACCCGCACGCGGGCCGTGGAGGGCTCGCTTGGACGGAGCGTCCACCGGAATCGTCCGTCCGCCGCGATCACCGCCCCCGCGGGAGCCCCGCGCACGACATCCGCCCCGGTGAGCTCGCCGGTCCACTCCGCCGGGCCCGGCGCGCCCGTCCACAGCCCGATCCCTAGCAGCACGGTGGCGGCCAGCGCAATCGCCACCCCCCACCACCGCTGGCGCGCCGGATTCACCTCAGCCGTGGCGGTGTTGCCCGTCGACTGGGCCACATGCCGGGCCATGGTGTCGAGGTGGAGCGGCCCTGGCGGAGGGGGCGTCGGTGCGGAATCATCCAGCGCTACGTCGTTCAGGTCGGCGAGCAGGGTGTCGAGGGCGTCATCTTCGGGGGCCTCGCCGGGCCCCACATTCCACTGATCTCGGCTCATGGGCGGCCTCCATCGGCCAGGGTCCGGGCGATCCCACGAAGCCGGTTGCGGAGCTTCGAGCAGGTGTTGTCGATGGTGCCTGCCGAGCGTCCGGTCTGGGCGACCGCGTCGGCAGTGGAGAGCTGCTCCACGAGCAGCAGCTGCACGAAGGGACGGGTGCGGGGCGTGAGCTCGGCCTCGAGCAGGGTGAGCGCCCGACCCAGCAACTCCCGGGCCGCGGCCTGTCGCTCCGGGTCGACCGGATCGGCCACCAGCGTGAGATCCGCGGGCGCCATGGGCACGTCGGTCCACGGGTTCGACCGCTTGACCTCGAGCAGGGAGAGCGTCTGCAGGCGCGCGATGCGCCCGACCCAGGTGCGCAGGTTGGCCCGCGCAGGATCCCAGGCCCGAAGCAGCTTCTGGTCGCGTGCGAGCAGCACGGTCCACAGTTGCTGGACCACGCCATCCAGCTCCTGGGCCGGATCGCCCTCGTGGGCGCAGCCGAACCGCGACAACACCCCCCAGGCCTGGCGTCGCAACACGGGGTCGATGTGGCCCACCAGCGCATCCGCACCACCGGGCACACCCGCCAGTGCCCGCCGGAGCAGTGCCGATTCGTCCTGGGTCATTGTCCCGCGGGTAACGCGAACGCCGTGTTGCCACCCTGTCCTCCATTCCCTGCTCCTGGGACGGCCGACAGCTGGCCGCGCGGACACGACCGGCCCGGTGCGGCTGTCCGGATCGATCCGGTCCGGCCCTCCACTCGGGGCCGGCCGACACCTACCGTCGAGGTGTGGAATGGAACCCAGCCAGCACAGCAGCCCTCAGCGGAGGGTGGGAGGTGGCCGAGAGCGCCCCGGAGGCGCCTTCGTGCCCCGAGCGGTACCGGCGGCTGCACCGGCTGGCCGCGGGAGGCCAGGGCGAGGTGTGGGTCGCCCGTGACCTCTCGCTCGGCCGGGATGTGGTGCTGAAGGTGGGCAATGGCGGTCCCGGTGCCGCCGCCCGCCTGCGCCAGGAGGCCCGCATCGCGGCCCAGCTCGACCACCCCACATCACGCCGGTGCACGACGCTGGGGTGGACGCCGAGGGCCGCCCGCTCATGGTGACGCGGCTGGTGCCCGGCGCGACCCTGTGCGACCTGGCCACCCGGGCCCACGACCCCGCGGCCCGGGTGCGCCACCTGCGGAATGCCGCCGACGCGGCCGGCCATGCCCACGCGCTCGGCGTGGTGCACCGCGACCTCAAGCCCGCGAACATCCTTGCTATGGAACGGTCTGCTGCACGGACGGTTCGAGGACGAGGCGTTGGCTATCTCGTTGTTCGAGGCCCACAACGCGGCCGTCCGTGCCGCAGTTCCGCCCGTGCGCCTCCTCGAGTACCAGGTGGGCGCGGGCTGGGAGCCACTGTGCACCTTCTTCGACCTCCCGGTCCCCGAGGTGCCATACCCGAACCGCAACAACCGGCGCGAGTATCCAGCGAGAAGTCCGATAGCGACCCACCCCGAGGAACGAGGGGTAAGCTCACGAAAGGACGACGAGCGGCTGAAGCCGTAGGCCTGAGTTCGTGGACCGGATGAACGCGGCTCGGTAGCGCGCCCCTGCCCGAGACCCACGGGTCGCCCAAGTGCGAGGCCGCGGATACGCCACCGGTCTGCTCAGGAGGCCGGATGTCCAGTTGGGTCGATTGCTCGAAAGTCGTGGTTCGCGCGTCCAGCGGGGGCGCAGGAGCGTTCGCCGCCCAGGACATCGCCGCCGGCGAGCTGGTGGAGGCGGGCATCGTGCGCCGTCTGCCGCCCTCCTTCGACGGCAACGCCTCGCCCTATGTCTTCACCTGGAGCGAAGACCGCACCGTGTGGGCCATCGGGTCGGGCTGCTCCACGTTCTACAACACCTCCGACACGCCGAACACGAAGATGCGCCGCATCTATGACGAAGACCGGTTCGAGATCCAAGCCCTGCGGGACATCGCTAAGGGCGAGGAGCTCACCCACGTGTACAAGAGCCTGCAGTGGCGGGAGTGCTTCGAAGAGCTGCGCTGACCCGCACCGCACCCGGGATCCCAGCGACACGGCCGCCCGGGTGATGGCCACCCCGTCCACCGTCGTGCCGTTCTTGCCGCCATGGTCCTCCACCACCACCTCGCCGAGCACAGGCTCGAACCGCAGGGTGGGGTGACGGCGCGACAGGCGCGGGTCCGCGAGCACCCCATCGCCTCGCTGGCGGCCGATGGTCAGGCCCCCCTACAAGTCCAGTCGGTGGCCGATCCAGTCGGACTCCACCGCGTGCAGCACCACGGCCACCGGGGCCGGCGTGCGGCTGCCTGTGACGGCCTGCGAGGTGGCGGTCTGGGTCTCGTCGTGCATGCCCACAGTGTCCCACGGGTGTGGCATTGCCACGTGGCAGTTGGGGTGAAGATCGCCTGAAACAAAGAACAAACACCATGTTTCTGGCGACAATGTCCGGTCCATCTCTTGCTCCTTGAGGGACTGTCCAGGAGGTTCCCGATGCGTCTCGTCCACTCCCTCTTCGCCCTCAGCGTGCTCGGCTGCACAAACGCCCCCGGATTCACCCCCATGGTGGAAGAGCCGGTCGTGGCCTTCCTCGCCCCGTCCGTCGGCGACTCGGTGGGCCACCTCTCCGGGGTCCAGCTCCTGGTCGGGGTCGACACGGTCAGCGCGCGGATCGAGGCGGGCGCCCTGGACTACCGCTGGCGCTCCGACCTGGACGGCACCCTCTCAGGCGAGCTCCGGTGGACGGCGACACCCTCGTGTACACCCTCGACACCCCCCTCACCATCGGCGAACATACGCTCGAGATCACCGCCCGGTCGCCCGACCGCCTGGCCGCCGGCTCCGACAGCATCCAGGTGGTGGTGGCGCCGGATACCGCACCCACCGCATCCCTCCTCGACCTCAAGAACGGCGCGTTGCACACCGACGATCTCGCCCTCGTGGTCCAGGCCTCAGTCACCGACACCGACACCCCCCTCGCCGACCTGCGCATCACCTGGCTCGTGGACCGGCACGCGGTGGGGTCGAGCACGCCCGAGCCCGGCGGCCGGGTGACCCTCGAGCTGCCGCCCCTCGCCCCGGCCCTGCACCTGGTCGCGGCGGAGGTGCGGGATGGATCGGGATTGACCGCCCTGGACGAGGACTTCGTGCGGGTGGTCGCCGCCGATGCCGACGCGGACGGCGCCCGCAACCCGGTGCTCGGCGGGGATGACTGCGACGACGACAACGCCGCCGTGCACCCCGGCGCGCCGGAGCTGTGCAACGGGGTGGACGATGACTGCGACGGCCGCATCGACGACGACGACCCGAACCGGGTGCGCACTGCGGAGACCACCTGGTGGGCCGACGCCGACGGCGATGGCTACGGCGCCGATGAGGTGCTGTGGGGATGCGTCTCCCCCGGTCCCGACTGGACCCGCCAGCAGGGCGACTGCGACGACCGGGACGCCGCGGTGCATCCGGAGGCTCAGGAGGTCTGCGACCCGGCGGGCGTGGTGGACGAGGACTGCGACGGGTGGGTCGACGACGCCGACCCCTCCGTCGCCGGAGCCGACCTGCGCCAGTGGCCAGACGATGACGCCGACGGCTTCGGGGATGCGGCGCACCGGGGCATCGTGCGGTGCCACGCCCAGGATGGGTGGGTGGCGGAGGCGAGCGACTGCGACGACACCTTCGCGGGGGTGCACCCCGAGGCGGTCGAGGTGTGCAACGACCGGGATGATGACTGCGACGGCCTGGTGGACGACGACGACCCGAGCCTGACCGACCCCGACGCCCTGTGGGCCGGCTACCGCGACGTGGACGGCGACGGCTGGGGCGCGTGGACCGATGGCGTGTGCGACCCCAGCGTGCTGATCGACGTGCCCGGCGACTGCGACGACCACAACGCAGACATCTCGCCGGACGCCGAAGAGCTCTGCTCGAACCACATCGACGACGACTGCTCGGGCGATGACCTCGGCTGCCGCTACGACGGACTGCACGAGGTGGAGGGCCCCGGCCTCGGGGTGGGCGGGCAGACCGTGCTCCGGGGCGACCCGGGCGACCACCTGGGCGAGTCGCTGGTCACGGGCCTCGACGCGGACGGGCGGCCGGTGATCATGGCGGGAGCACCCGGCTACCAGACGAACGACGGCGCCGTGCTGGTGTACCGGGGCGAGCTGGGCGTGGGCGTCGACCTGCGGGGCCACGCCGACGCCAGCGTGCGCATCCTCGGGCTGGAGCGCAACGCCCAGGTCGGCACGGCGGTGGCGCTGGGCGACCTGACCGGCGACGGCGTGCCAGGCTTCGCAGTGGGCGCTCCGGAGGCGCTTCAGGTGGACGGCGCTGCGCGTGTGGGTGCGGTGTACCTGTTCGACGGCTCCGAGGTGCTGGATGGCGACACCTGGACCGTGGACGCGGCGCACCAGGCGCTCGGGGGCGTGATTCCGGCAGGTGGCGCGGGCACGGCCCTGGCCATCGGCGACTTCGACTGTGATGGGTCGGCAGACCTGGCGATCGGCGCGCCTGGTGACGGGGGCGGCTCCCCGGGGCACGTGTACCTGTTCCGCGGGCCGCTGGATCCGGCGGCGGTCTCCCTGGGCGATGCGGACCTGATCATCGAAGGTGAGGAGGGGGGCGACCGCATCGGCAACTCCATCGCCGCACTGGGGGACGGCACCGGCGTGTTCCCGGAGTGCGACGACCTCGCGGTGGGCGGAGAGCGTCGGGGCGACCAAAACAACCGCGGCGTGGCCTACCGGTTTACCCACAGCGACATCGGCGACGCTCCAGGCGGCGCTGTGTACCTGGCCGGCCGCGCCCACCTCCTGGTCCAAGCGATGCAGCGCAGCTACCTGGGCGCGTCGGTGGCGGCCGCGGGCGACGTGGACGGCGATGGCCTGTCGGAGCTGGCCTTCGCGCAGTCCGAGGGCGAGCTGGACGCCGGCTCTGGCCTGGTCCAGCTCGTGTACGGCACCGGAGCCATGTTCGACGACCCGGTGAGCTCGGTGGCGGACGCGAGCTTCGTCGCGGATCGGCTGGACGCCGTCGGCGATGCGCTCGCTCCCGTGCCGGATCTGAACGCCGATGGCTACCCGGAGATGGCGCTCGGAGCTGGCATGGCGACCGATGAGCTCGGCACGCCAGGGTCGCACCATGGTGCGGTGTATGTGCTGTTCGGGTCGGGGCGGTAACGACCGAGGCCGAGCCCGTTCACCGACCATCGGACCGCCCCCACCCACGGGGCGGTCCGTCCGTCGTCCCCGGTTCCTCGACCACCGCCCGGACCCCGTCACCCTCACCCGCCAGGGCACGCTCTGCTGGGCGCAGCCGACGGCCAGCGACGGCGCTGCCTATTCCTGCTGGAGCACCGTGATCGGATGTTCCAGCGTCTCGCGGTACCACTGCAGGACCGGGCCCTCGTAGGCGGGTGGACCGGACCGCGACACCACGCGGACCTGTACGTTGCGGACAGCCCGGAACTCCGCGGTGGAGAACCAGAGCAGGTAGTCGCCGATGGTCGCCGCCTCGGCCGCGAGGCGCACGTCGCGATCGACGTCCCACAGTTCGACGGTGAGACCGAGGATGACCGCCTTGTGCCTCTCCGACCACGCCGGCACGTCGCGGCCGTTGACGTCGACATACCGGAGCGTGCCGACGACGCGCGGCTGGAGCTCCACCATCAGCTGCACCGTGTGCTCGGACGCGAACTCGCGCAGCGGGATGCCGACCTCGATGTCCTCTCGCGGACGCTTCAGCGCTCGCAGGCTCTCGGCACCGTTGTACAGCTCGTGCTCCTCGCTGGCCCACACCCGCACGTACACCTGGGGCGTCTTGAGCCGCGCGAACAGGCCGGCCTCGACCCGGGTCACGAAGGAGCCGTCGGGACCGGTCTCCAGTGACGCTACGTGCGCGTCCATCAGCGGTGACTTCCGCCAGATATCCACCGTCACGCCGCCTACGGGGACGCGCGTCTCGAGCACGACCACCCGCCCGCTCACCTCGTGTTCCATTCTGAAACTCCTCAGCTGCGCCAGTCTTACACATTCCGGCGCGGGAGGCCCTCGCGAAGCGCCACCGAGTTCCTGGACGTCGGCATCGACACCACCCGTGGCGATTCGGTGGAGCATCCGGCGCCGACGGGCGACGGCGGAGCCGCATCCGCGGCCAACGCTCGGTTCTGAACGGTGGAAGCGGGATCATCGACGGACCGCGCGAAAGTGACGGTGGTGGCAACACGTGTCGCCCCCTCCGTCACTCTCGGCGAGTCTGGTGCACGTCGGCGGGTCTGGGGCGCCACCACGCCCGGGCCCTGCGCCCGGTCAGCCGCTCCCTGCAGAGGCAACGGCACCGGCGGACACACCACCCCGCCACCATGGTGCACATCCACCGCGTGCACCGAAATGGTCAGATGACCGGCGCGAGCGGCCCCGAATCCGCGGGCCGCAAGATCCACCACCTACCGTCCTGCCCCCGGGGGGTGGCAGCGGGCGCGGGTCGCGGCCAGCTCACCCTCGGCCCAGGCCCGGTCATCGCCCCAGTCCGGCAGACTGGCCTCGGCGAGGGCCAGCTCGCCGCCCGGGTCGGCCCCCTGCGCAGCCCGGGCCTCGGCGAGCGCCAGCCAGCCGAAGAACCGGTCGGTGGAAGCTCCAGCATTGGCGTCGGCCAGGGCCAGTGCTGCGCGGGCGTGGGCCTCGGCCACCGCAGGCTCACCAGCCCGGAGGTGGGTCATCGCCAACCGGTACTCGGCAAGCCGCACATTCACCCAGTTGCCGGCGATGCCCCACCACGCCCGGGCGGCGCGGGCGGCCTGCTTCATGGCGGCGGTGTCTGCAGGGGACCGGTCGGAGCGCTCCTCGAGGGCACAGGCGACATTGTTCGCGGCGATGGCGAGCGCCTTCGAGGCCGGGTCATCGGCGCCCGGGGCGAGCGCTTCGCCGAGGGCCAGCGCCTCGGCCAAGACGCCCCCGGCATCGCCGCCCCGCGCAGCCAGCGCCGGAGCGGCGACCGCCCACGCTCGGATGCGCTGCACGCGGGCGTCGCCGCCGGCCGAGACCACCGCGACGTCCGCCTGGGCCTGGTCACCGGCGCACCGGTGCATGGCGGCCTCCAAGCGCCACAGGGTCGCCGCCCAGGCATCCTCGGCGTCGTAGGCCTCACCCTCACGATGGGCCCGCACCAGGGCCACCGCGTCGGCCCACCGCCCGAGGTGCTCCCCCAGGATGTGCACCTGCAACGTAGCCAGCACGGCCAGCGGACGAGGCCCATCCGGGCGCACCGCTGCCAGTCGGGTCAGCGTGCCCTCTGGGTCTGCGGCGTGGGTCGACCACCCCTGCTGCACAGCGTCCATCTCACCCTCCCGCGGCGCGGATCATGGCGCAGGGTGCTCTTGGCCCCTGCCTGCTATCCACGTAGTTCGACGCGGGTACGCAGGGGCCTCAGAACCGGCCGGTGCGGGCTTCGTGGCTCATTGGAGCTGCACAGCCGCTCGGTCACGGCAGCGGCTCCGCCGTCCGGTACAGGTCGGGGAAGGTGGGCGCGCGGTACGGTCCCGTCCCGTCCTCCAGGGTCATCCGCTACAGCTCCTCGCCGGTGTGCGCATCCACCGTCACGATGGCGGGTCGGCCGGGCCAGCTCACCAGGTACTGCACCCGGTCGCCGCCCGGGAGCAGGTCGGCGTCGCCACGGATCAACGAGATGAACTCGCCCGGCTCGCCGATCGACAGGGTCGGTGCGGCGAGGAGGGCGCCCTCGTCCAGCGCGAACCCGGCCACCCGGCTCCACAGCTCGGCCCCCAGGTCCCAGGTGCCGTCAGGCGCGCGCCGGAGGTTGCCGTTGTCGAACAGCACAAGCTCCACCCGGTCCCCGTCTCGCGCCACGAGCTGGGGCGCGTGCTGGTGGAACATCCAGCGGTCGGGGGTGAGCGGCACCGGATCGTCGAGGGACGCCACCAGCGCGAAGTCGCCGCCATCCCCCAGCCGCCAGACCACGGCATCGGTCTGCACATCCACCTTGATCAGCCAGTCCTGGTGGCGCAGGCTCAGCCAGAAGAACTGCCGCCCGTCCGGCTCCAGGCCGTGGAGCAGGGCGTTCGCGTGCTGCCAGTCTTCCGGGGCCTCGAGCGGGTGGGTGCGGTCATAGGGCAGGCGGGGGTCGATGGGCTGGTCGTCGCCGACCGCGCCATGGCTGCTCCAATCCCACAGCACCGCGCGCGCCGCGAGGTCGACCACGGCGATGCCGTACCCCAGGCGGTCTCCAGCCGGAGTGGTGTCGGCCGACCCGGTGAGCACCGCGACCGCGCCCGCCCATGGGCCCTCGCGCAGCTCGATCACGTCGTGGGTGTCGATCCAGGTGTGGCGGAATCGGGTGTTGGCGTCGATCCACTCCGGGTCGAGGTCGTCGACCAGGGCGCCGGCCGCGTCGAACAGGCGGACATAGACCAGCGTGCGCAGGGCGAGCAGGCCGTCGCCCAGGTCGAATGCGCGCACTTCGGTGTCGGCCTCGGGGCCCAGCGGCAGCGTGAACGACGGGGCGCACTCGGCCGCGTCGGTGCACAGGGAACCGTGAGCGGGAGCACAGGTGCATCCTTCCGTTCGGAGGTGCACGCCACAGAACCGAGGAGCAACCACAGCATGGGGTCAGCGTAGTCGCCGACGGCGGGGAGGGTCAATGGGCAATGGTCGGCCAAGGTGCAGGATCCACCGCCGCTTCGGCCCCTCATGCGGCCTCAGGAGCGCCGCGTCGAGGGTCAGCGTCGATGCCGCTCCAGGACCCCGGCGAGGCGCGAGGCCTGCCGCGCCGGAAACTCGCTCGCGTCGACCAGCACGCCGGTGCGCAGCGCCTCCACCAGCGGTCGCGCCGCCACCGGCACATCGGCGGCCACCGGCTCGCCCCGCAGGGTCCGGAGCCGACCGTGCGCCAGGGCCACGGAGACCGGCTGCCTGACATGACCGACAGCCCGGTCCCATCCGGCTCGGCTCAGAACAGCGCCGCCAGCGCACCGCGGGTGGAGCTGTGCAGCCGGGGTCCGATCTCGGCCACGACCGCCTGTGCGAGCGGGCGCAGCGCGGGCTGACTGACCATCGCCGCCACCACTGGACGCACGAGCTTGGTACGACCCACCCGCCGGAGGAAGTCCAGCAGGGCGGGCTCGAGCCCCGGCACGTTCGCCGCGGCCGCGAGTGCCAACCAGGCGGACCGCAGCTCGGCGTTCGCGGTGGGACCGAGGGCGAGCCGGGCCTCGATGTCCACGCAGCCCACGGCGTCGATCGGCGGCAGCGTCTGGAGGTAGGTGAGCGTCTCGGTGGTGCTCCAGCCGGCATCCGCAGGGGGGAGGGAGGTGGGCCAGGCCCTCGCGAGGGCGGCCAGCTCCTCCAGACGCTCGGAGCGGAAGGTGGGCGCGTCGGCCGGCAGGGCGTCGTCCCGCAGCCAGGCGTCGAAGTCCAGCTCCACCTCGGGCAGCTCGCTGGCCACGAAGTCCACGAACTCCTGGGTGGTGATCGAGCAGAACCGGAACCGCTCCAGGTAGGACCGGATGAACGCGTCGAACCGCTCCCGGCCCACCGCTCGCTCCAGGGCCACCACCAGCAAAAATCCCCGTTCATAGGGCACCTTGGAGAACACCTCGTCGGGGTCTGTGCCCCGCTGGTCCCAGGTGAGGGCGGTGCGCTCACCGGCGGCCTGCAAGGCCTCCATCTCCCGGTCCAGGTCGGCCCGCCCGAGCACCGCGTCTCGGGTCGCGGCCTCCAGCCCGTACAGGCGCTCGAGGATGCGGCGCTCGGCGTATACGGTCCAGCCCTCGTTGAGCCAGAAGTGCTCGTTGTCGGCGTTGGTGACCAGGTTGCCGGTCCACGAGTGGGCCAGCTCGTGCGCGAGCACCCCCACAAGGGACCGGTCCCCGGCGAGCAGGGTGGGCGTGAGGAAGGTCATCCGCGGGTTCTCCATGCCCCCCAGCGGGAACGACGGCGGCAGCACCACGAAGTCGAACCGCTCCCACGCATACGGGCCGAACAGCGCCTCGCCAGCGTCGAGCATGCCCTCCACGTCGGCGAACTCCCAGGCGGCACCGTCCACCACCCCGGGCTCGGCGAACACCCGCGTGCGGGGCCCCAGATCGCGGCTCGCGAGATCGCCCACGGCCAGCGCCAGCAGGTACGGCGGGATGGGCTGGGGCATCTCGAAGTGCAGGGTCGCGGTGCCCGGCTCCGGCCCCGGTCGGCGCTCGCCCGGGGCGGCCGACATCACGGCGGACAGGGCCTCGGGGAAGGTGAGGTCGGCGGTGTAGCGGATGCGGGCGCGGGGGGTGTCCTGAAGCGGGGCGATGGAGCGGGCGTGGATCGCCTGGCACTGGGTGAGCACGAACGGATGCACGCCGCCGTGCGTCTGCGCCGGATCGAGCCACATCAGCGCTGAGGCGCCGGGCCCGGTGCGGTAGGTGATGCGCACGGTGTCGACCGGGCGGTCCCGGAGCACCCGCAGGCGCTGCCCGAGCACGGGGTCGGCCGGGGAGAGCGTGTGGGCCAGGGGACGGCCGTCTCCGTCGGTGACCGCCTCCAGTTCGAGCCCGCTGCTGTCCAGGTCGAGGGGGCCGGTGCCTGCGCGGTCCAGGGTGAGGGTGGCGCTGCCGTGGAGTCGCCTGCGCTCGAAGTCGACGGCGAGGTTCAGGTGCAGGGCGACGGTCCGCCCCTGGTCGAAGTCGGCGACGCTGTGAGGATCGATGCGCACATGGCCTCCACGGGCGGCCCGTGTACCCCGACCCGTGGCAGACGGTCAGCCCTCCAGCTTCTCCACGACCAGGGACACGAACGCGTCGCGGTCGAGGGTGCGGTAGTCGTGGGCTTCCTCGAACCACTCCACGATGACATCGTGCTCTCCCTCGCGCGCCATGCGAGCCACCTTCGGGCTGTCCTCGCACAGGTCGACGATGCGCCCGAGCACCCCGTCCGAGGCCGAGTGTGAGCCGGGGTAGTGCACCCGGAGCCAGGCGAAGAACAGGTACACCATCGCCGGATCCGCCGCCTCGTACAGCGAGCGGGTGTCGGCGGTGTCGAGTATGCCGTCCTCGAGGGCGGCGAGCATCCGAGCCGCGTGGCGCTGCTCTTGTTCGAACATGGGGAGGTCTCCGGTGTGGCGAGGGGGTCGCGCGTCGGCATCATGGCCCACGCCAGGACCGCGCGCCACGGCCCGCGGCTACTCTGGCGGACTGCTCCGCCCCTCGAGGTCGCGACCCCAGCACACGAGGGCCTCACCGCCGGCCTCGATGCCGCAAGTATGCAGGTCGCCCGCCGCGATATGCCACAGGGACACATCGGGCGCGCTGGACTGGCCCGCGTCGTCCGACCCCCAGCACACGGGCCGACCGCCCACGTCCAGCGCGCACGAGTGCACGCTGCCGGCGCTGATGCCGTCGAACAGCCCGTCGGGCACGCCGCGGAGCTGGCCGAAGTCGTCGAAGTCGCCGAAACACTGCACCCGGCGGTCTACGATGGCGCAGGTGTGGGTGCCGCCGGTGTCGAAGGCCGTGACCCCGCGCACCCAGTCATCCGGCAGTACATCGAACGCGCCCCAGCAGCCCAAGGTGCCCCCCGCAGACAGCCCGCAGGTGCTGGCATAGTCGGCGCTGAGCGCCACGTAGACGCCATCGTCGGCCAGGCGCACGCCGCTCACCTTGCCCGAGGCATCGGAGCCCCAGCACTCGACTTCGCCCGTGGTGCGCACGGCGCAGGCGTGGTCGAGTCCGGCGGCGACCGCCGACCAGGTGCCGTCGGCGGGGGTGCCGGAGATCGATCCGGAGAGGTCGTCGCCCCAGCAGGTGAGCGCGCCGGCGTCGTCGATGGCGCAGGCGTGTCGGGCGCCGACCGAGAGCTCGGTCCACACGCCGACGGGCACAGAATCCACCAGGGTGTCGGTGCCCCAGCACACCACCGCCGAGGTGGCGGCGTCGAGGGCGCAGCTCGCGAAGTACCCGGTGCCCACTGCCACCCAGTCGCGCGGATCCGGCGTGGTGCCGCCCGTTCCGGTACCCGTCGCGATGCCCCCGGTCGCGGTGCCCGTTCCGGTGCCGCCCGTAGCGGTGCCGGTGCCGGTGCCGGTGCCGGTGCCGCCGCCGGTGCCGCGGGCACGCACGGCATGGCCAGCCCCGACCGGATGACGCTGCAGGGCACGGTGAACGGCACCGGCATCCTGCTGGTGCTCGCCACGGTGTCCGCAAGAAGGTGTGGTCGCCCTACACCGCGCCTGTCTACGCGCTGCTGGAGGGCTTGTTCCTGGGCGGTATCTCGGCCATCTTCGAGACGATCTACCCAGGCATCGTGCTGCAGGCGGTATTCCTCACGCTGGGTACGCTCGGCGGGTCGCACGACTGATCCAGGAGCCGCAGATCGGGGCGGGAGGCACCACGGTGGTCAGCTGCTCGGCCCCGGCTGCGTCACAATGGCGACCCCATCAGCGCGCGACGGTCACCGTGAGCGCATGGGTCGAGGCGAACTGAACCCCCATGATCGCCTGCGCATCCTCCTCCTGGTGGGTCAGCACGCCCGTCTCCGTCCACGGGACGTCGAGCTCGGTGAGGTAGGCCTGCCCCTTCGCCTTCATGCCCTTCTTCAGCGGCGCGTGGCGGTCGGCGTCCCGGTGCGCCACCCACCCGGTGAGCCGGTCGGCGGCGAAGACGAGGCTGTGGTGGGCCGGCTCGCCCCCCGCCCACAGCATCAGGCCCTCGTGGCAGGTGTTCGCCTCGACCGCCCAGGTGCCCACGAAGGTGACCCGGCCGCCCGCCACTGTCGGGTTGGCGCCGGTGCCCACATAGGTGGTGGTGCAGTCGCACATGGAGATGACCTTGCACAGCCGACCAGTGGGATCGTCCAGGTCGAACGCCGCCTCGTAGCGGACGGTCACCCCGGAGAACTCGGCGAGGGGCGGTTCGCCAGCGAGCGCGGCGACCGAGAGCGCGATGAGCAGCATGCAGCCTCCGTGATTCAGGAATAGCCCGTCGTGGGCGACCTCAGTGCGTCAGGGGCCAGCGCCGGTCGACGTGCAGCGGCATGTCGCCGAAGGGGGTGCGGAGCTCGAGGGCGCCGGTGACCTGCAGGCGGGGCAGAGTCCGGGCGACGGCCGCCCGGGCGAGCTCGGTGGCCGCGGCGCCCGCGTGGAGTCGGACCGGCAGGAGGAGCCCGCCGGCGGGACCCGGGAGTGCGGCGGCCTCGGCGACCGGGGCATCGCCCAGCGACAGCACGAGGTGGCCCCGAAGGATCTGAACCCCGACCGCACCCCGGGCGCCGAGCCGGACCAGCACCGCGAGCTCGCCGCGAAACAGGTCGGCGTCGACGATGTCCACCCCGAGCAGGCCGAGGGTGGGTGGACGCAGGCTGGGCAGGGTGCCGGTCGGCTGAAGGTTCAGCGTGCGGTCCCCACCGGGGAGAGCGAGCACCAGCGCCACGTCGAGGGTCCAGTCCAGCCTCTCGGCGTCGGTGACCGCGAGCGCATCCGACCAGTCCAGCCGGATCGGCAGCTCCACCCGGGTGGTGCTGCGGGCCGCGAGGGGGCTCGGCTCGGCCCGGGTGTCGAGCACGTGGTGGCCGGCGATGGCGAGCGTCCCGTCGAGGCTGCGCACCGGCAGGGCGAACGGGAGCGGGTTGTGCACGTCCACCCGGAGGGCGGCCTCCACCGTGTCGAAGCTCACCGTGCGGATGTGCAGGCCAGCGGGCTCGGCCGACGGCAGCCAGGCGGCGGGCAGAGCACAGGCGGCCATGAGGAGGATGAGCACACCCCCCTCAGCGTGAACCGTCGGCGCACGACCCAGGTGGATCTGGGCGAAGCCGACCCGTCTGCGCGGGAGCGGCCCAGGCGGGCACCGTCCGCTACCCTATTCCTCGCAGCCCACGCCGTTGATGCAGTCCAGGCTCACCGGAGCATCGTCGTAGTCGTACCAAGCGCCCGTGGCGTGCCGCACATCCTTCGGCGTGTTGGCCCGCAGGGTCGAGACCCTCACCGTGCCGTGCCCCAGCTCGATGGCGCCGCCTTCCGAAACCGCGTGGTTGTCGTCGAAGTCGCAGCGGTCGACGAGCAGTCCGCCCTCCCGAGCCCGGCTGTACAGCGCACCGCCGTTGACCGCCCGATTGCCGGAGAAGGTGGCGTCGGTGATCGACGCATAAGAGTCCACGTAGACGTGAATGCCCCCGCCACTCAGCGCCGCTGAGTTGTTGGTGACGGTGGCCCCGACGATGGTGGCCTCGGACTCCTGGGCAACGAACAGGCCGCCGGCCTCGGCCGCCGTCGCGTGGTTGTCATCCAGCACCAGGTCGACGGCGCTCAGGGTGGAGCCGAGCAGGTAGATCCCGCCGGCGTCGCTGCTGATGTTGCCGCGCACGGTCAGCCGCTCGGCGTCGACCACGGCGTTGCTGAACTTCAGTCCGCCACCGGCGCCGGGACAGGTGTTGTCTTCGATGAGCACGTCGGTAAAGCTGGCCGCAGCGTCGACCAGTTGGACGGCGCCGCCCCCATAGGTAGCCTCGTTGTTCGACACCACGGTGTCGACCATGGTGAGGTTGCACCGCGCCGAGCTCACGGCTCCCGCTTCGTTGGCCTCGTTGCCGGTGAGCACGCTGTCGCGCACGGTGAGCGTGGAGCCTCCCGCACAGTCGATGGCGCCCCCAGCCAGCTCCTCTGTGCCCGGAATACCGCCCTCGGTGAGGGTGAGGCCGATCACATGCAGATCCACGTTGTCGGCCTCGAGGGTCAGGATCGTGCCGGTGTTGGCTCCGGAGAGCCGGACCAGATCCCGGTCGTGGAATCCCTCCAGCACCACTCGCGCTGGAGCGTCCGCCACGGTGATGTGGGCATACCATGTGCCGGCGCAGAGCCGGAGCGTGCCCTCGCCGAGGGTCACCTCGGCTGGCACGCCGAGCTGGCCCAGCACGTCGGTCCAGTCGCTCGGCTCGCCGTCGTCGTCGAAGAAGGTCGCGATCCCCAGATCGGAGGCGTCGTCGTCGCAGTCGTTGTCGCGGCCATCACAGAGCTCGGCGGCCCCAGGGTAGGAGTGCGGATCGGCGTCGTCGCAATCGCCCCCCTCCATGGTCACTCCGTCGCCGTCGCTGTCGACGCCACCTGTGCCGGTGCCGGTGCCCGTGCCCGTGCCTCCAGGGCCGGTGTTGCAAACGTAGGCGCAGACTGCCTCCGAGCTGCCGGCGGCCGTCCCGGAGTTCGAGCCGCCGGCTGAGACCGAGGTGAACGACACGCTCCCTTCCCAATCAGAGGCGCTCGACTCGGCCTCGGCTCGCGAACACGCCGCCTCGGCGCGCATGACCTTTCCAACGCCACAGATGCGGAGCGCCTCATCTCCGCACGCTGCGGTCATCTCAGTCGCGTCACAGCCACTGGAGGCCGCCTGGACGGGGGCTGATGGCTCCTGCGACCCGCAGGCGAACAGGAGGAGCGTCGAGACGGCGGCGAGGGCGGTGCGCATGAGGCTCCGGGGAGGCCGGCATTCTAAGCGCCCTGCCTGCCTGCGTCAGCTACACGGACGGTGCGCCCGTTGTCCGCGTAGCGCCATCGGCATCATGAAACCTGCGCTAGGAGCCGTCCGGGCTGGCAGCCACGGCTGTTGGCGTGGCGCCGCAAGCCCGCTAAGGCGGGGGGCGGTACAGACCGAGCTGGGGGGCCGCCGGCCCGGTCAGGGCCGGGTGCTGACCACCGCGTCGACCATCGTGGACGGGAACGACCACCCGGTGGGCGTCACCGCGCCGGTCACGAGATCGACCTCGTGCAGCATGGTCACGCCGGCGATCTCGTCCACCTCGGAGAGCAGCAGCCGACCCTCGTGCCACGTAGCGCCGCCGCCGTTGCAACACGCGAAGCCCGCGCCGACGGCGAAGGCCGGCGTGAAGTCCGAGCCGGTCCACGAATAGGCCTGGTCGCCGTTCACGTACCACACGTCGCCGGCAGCGTCGTTGACCAGCGCAGCACCGTATTCGTAGAAGCCGAGGCTGGCCGAGCCCTCCGCGATCAGCGTGCCATCCGAGGCGAGAGTCACCCACGCCCCGTCCTCTTCGGCGGCCAGGAATGCGTCGCCGCCGATCCATGTGAGGGCATACTCGTTGCCGAGCACCGGGTCTGCGTCGTACACGAACGTGTCGAAGCCGGTGACTGGGTCGATGGTGACCACGTTGCCCGCGTCGTCGCCACCGCTCTGGGTGATGCCGGCCAGCACGCCCGCGTCGGTGAAGGCCAGGTCGGTGAACCCGTGCTCCAGCACGGTGAGCACTTCGGTGGCACCCGTGACCGGGTCGAGCCGGTACAGGCTGCCGACGCTGCCTCGGCCATCCGCCGCGTAGATCCAGGCCTCGACGGGCTCTGTGTCGGTATCGGTGTCCGTGTCGGTATCGGTGTCCGTGTCGGTATCGGAGTCCGTGTCGGTGTCGGTGTCGGTGTCCGTGTCCGTGTCCGTGTCCGTGTCCGTGTCCGTGTCCGTGTCGGTGTCCGTGTCCGTGTCGGTGTCGGTGTCGGTATCGGTGTCGGTGTCGGTGTCGGTGTCCGTGTCCGTGTCGGCGTCGGCGTCAGTGTCCGCGTCGCCCGAGCCGGTGGTTCCGGTCGGGGTGGTGGTCGCCCCCGTGTCGCCAGAGTCGCCCTTGTCTCCGCCGCAAGCCAGCAGCGCCAGCAGCGCAGCCAGAGTCAGTGCTCGCATGATGTCGTCCCTCGGTGTTTCGTGTAGTCATGCAGTCCACGCACACGACCGGCCACGGAAGCGCGATGGCGGGCCATCGACGTGGTGGAAGGTGCCGGGCGAACCCGGGCGAGCCGCTCGAGGCGCTGCCCAGCTGGGACCCGTGAGCTCACGGCGCGAGCGGCCGCCGCATCAGCACCCGTGGCTTGCCGCCGCTCTTCGCCCGCGTATCCATCACCTTCACGAACCCGTGCCGCTCGAACATCGTGCGGGTGCCGACATAGGCGGCGGAGCCGTGGATCCGTGCGCCGCCCGTGTCGGCGGGGTAGCCCTCGAGCACGCTCGCACCATGGTCCTGCGCGAAGCCCACCGCGCCCGCTAGCAGCGCATCCGCCACGCCCTTGCGCCGGAACCCAGGCCGAACGACAAAGCACACCACGCTCCACACCGGCAGGTCGTCGGCGTGGGGGATGACCCGCGACTTCACCAGGCGGTGGTAGGCCGACCGCGGGGAGACCGAGCACCAGCCGGCCGCCTCCCCGTCCACATAGGCCAGCACCCCCGGCGGGATGGCGCCGCCGCACAGCTCACGCACCACCCCTGGGCGCTTTCCCCCGCCCTTCAGTCGCGGGTCCGCCGAGCTGAGGCGCATGGACAGGCACCAGCAGGCGGGCGCGGTGGGGTCGCGCGGCCCGAGGAGGGTGCGCACGTCCTCGAATCGGTCGGCGGTGGCGGGCTCGATGGTCACGGGCATGCCACGGAGCATACCCGAACCGTCTGCGAACAACGCACCGCTACGGGGGCGGACCTACGGTGAGCCCATCGTGGCCGGTCAGCCCCGATGCCACCTCCCGCCGCGTGTATCCAGCGGCGGGGTCGTAGATGTACAGATCGCCGGACCAGTCGATGGCGTGGAAGGTGTCGGTCACCGGGTCGTGGGCGAGGCCGCAGTTGTTGATGAACCCATCGTTGCCGAGGAGCGTCACCACGCCCGTGGCCGGGTCCACCTCCACCATGTCGCCGCCGCCGGCCTCCAAGCCAACAAATCGTCGCCCGATGCTGTCATAGGTCAGCCCGTCCATCGCCGTGCCCGGGTCGCCGATGAACGACGCCGCGCCGGTGGACGGGTCGAGCTCATACCAGCCCGACGGGCTCTCGCCGCTGCCATAGAGCCGCCCCGTGTCGGGGTCGACCGCGAGGCCGAACAGGTCGTCGATGCCGTGCACGCCCACGAAGGTGGCGGTGCCGGTGCGGATGTCCACCGTGTACAGCGCCTCCCGCGGCCGGCCGTCGATCATCCACATCACCTCGCGCACCGGGTCCCAGGCCACCTCGCCGAAGTCGAACGCCACGCCGAGGGGTCCGATGTCCACGAAGGTCAGGGTGTCGCCGTCGTATCGGCGGAACACGTCGTCGCTGGTGCGCACGGTGTACATGTAGCTGGTGCACAGGGCGTCGCGGCCGTCGCAGTCCTGGTCCACTCCGTCCTCGCACACCTCCGGCGCCCGCGGGTACACGGACGGATCGCCGTCGTCACAGTCGAGCCCGACCCACTCCGGCGTCAGGCCCGGGCCCGGCGGGTCGCAGGTGGGCGTGGGATCCACCGGCTCACCGGCGCCGAAGCCATCGCGGTCCGCGTCGCCGTACCACAGGCTCGGCGGGCCCACCGTGGGGTCGGCGTCGTCGCAGTCGTCGTTGGTCGCGGACGTGCCATCGGGGCGGCTGCAGGCGTACTCGAAGTCGTCCTCGGCCCCGAAGCCATCCCCGTCCCGGTCGGCATACCACTCGAGGTAGCTGTCCTCGGTCACGTCGGGATCGGCGTCATCGACCAGGCCGTCGCAGTCGTCATCCAGCGGGCCGTCCGGGTTGCAGATCTCCGGCATCCCGGGGTTCACGTCGGGGTTCCGGTCGTCGCAGTCGGTGTTCGCCGGGGCCCAGCCATCCGGCGCCAGGCAGGCGAACACCACGTCCGCGTTGCTGCCGTAGCCGTCGCCGTCGTCGTCGGGCCCCCAGGCGATGAGCGAGAACACGTCGATATCTGGGTCGTCCTCGTCGACCAGGCCATCGCAGTCGTCATCCAGCGCCAGCTCACCGTTGCAGATCTCGGGGCGCGACGGGTTCACATCCGCCCGGCTGTCATCGCAGTCATCGCCGCCATAGTCGGCGTTGAAGAACCCATCCCCGTCGGCATCGCACACGGCCTCGCACTCGTCGTCGTCACAGTCGATGCGCCCGTCGGCGTCGTTGTCCCGGCCGTCGTCGCAGATCTCGGGGCAGTCGCCGTCACAGTCGGAGTCGTCGCAGTCCACGCGCCCGTCGGCGTCGTTGTCGCGGCCGTCGGCGCAGGCCTCGTCGCAGCTCGGGTCGTTGCAGTCGTCGTCGGCGCAGTCCACCAGGGCGTCGGCGTCGTTGTCCCGGCCATCGGTGCAGATCTCGTCGCACGCCGGGTCGACGCACTCCTCGTCGAGGCAGTCCACCTTGCCGTCGCCGTCGTTGTCGAACCCGTCGTCGCACACCTCGGGGCAGGACCCGAAGCAGTCGCGGTCGTCGCAGTCGATGGCGCCGTCCGCGTCGTTGTCGCGGCCGTCGCCACAGTTCTCGGGACACAGGCCGTCGCAGTCGTCGTCGAGGCAGTCGATCAGCCCATCGAGATCGTCATCGGTGCCGTTGGTGCACACCTCGCCGCACACCGCGGCGCAATCGGGGTCGGCGCAGTCGGCGAGCTCGTCGAGGTCATCATCCTCGAGGTTGTCGCAGATCTCGTCGGGGGGCGCGTCGGGCTTGTCGAGCCCCGATTCACACGCGGCGAGGACGAACAGGGGGAGCAGAGCGAGCAGGCGCACGGGACCTCCGACCGGGCAAGAGTACACAGTGGCGGGCCGAGGCGCGCCCGGCAGCGCCCAGTCTGCTGGCAAAGCCCCTGCCAGACCTCTTCAGCAGATTGTTAGGGACCCCATGACCGGGCGGTGGAGGGTGCGGAGATGTGGCTCTGGCTGGCGCTCGCGTGTGGCGACGGCGGCGGCGCTGGGCAACCGACGCCCGGCGGCGTGATCATCGAGACGGCCGACACCGGGTGCACGCCGCGCGGGTACAGCTGCGTCGACGTGGTGGACGCGGACGGTGCCTGCGCCCCCGACGGCGTGGTGGACTTCGACCCCGCGCTGCTGCCCGTGCTCACCCTCGGCGTCGTGGTGGACGGCGGGTGCGACCACACGCCCGGGGAGATCCCCATCGTGTTCGGCCCGGCCGGCGGGTGGACCGTGGAGGTCTGCTTCAGCGTCACCGACACGCCGGCGGAGGTGTGGGTCGTGCCCGCGGTCAGCGTGCTCCCCACGGGCGAGGACATCGCCGGCTCCGAGGCCACCGACTGGCAGGCGGTGCGCCTCGACGACTGGTCCGAGGGCACGTGCGAGGGCAGCACCACCGCCCGCGCGCAGATCGACGACGACCCGGAGTGGCGAGGCTCTCCGCCCCCGGAGGCGGTGTGCGGCTGGCGGGGGCAGGAGGTGCGGGTGGCGCTCAGCGTCGATGCTGCCGATCGCGTCGGCAACGCGTGGTGGATCGCGCCCGCGACCCTCGTCGACGCGTCGACCGGCGAGGCCTACGACTGCCCCTGAGCCCAGGCGCAGGCCTGAAGCCGATCTAATCGACCTCTAATGCGGGTCTCGCCACACCCCAACACGGCGGGGCGATGGTGTGGGTGAGCCTTGGAGGCACCATGACCCGCACCCTGCTGCTCGCCCTCGCGCTCGGCGGCTGCTTCACCGGCGCCGAGCCCAACCCCCCCGTCTCGGCCGAGCCCGCGTGGGACAGCCCGCGCACCCGTGAGCTGGCCCAGCGCGCATGCTTCGACTGCCACAGCAACGAGACCGTGTGGCCGTGGTACAGCCGCCTGCCCATTGTGTCGGGGAAGATCGCCGAGCACGTCCAGGAGGGGCGGTCGGAGCTCAACTTCTCCGAGTGGGACCGGCCGCAGGAGGAAGCGCACGAGTCCGCCGAGGTGGTCGACGAGGGCGAGATGCCACCGGCGAACTACGTGTGGCTGCACCCGGAGGCGGATCTCACCCACGCTGAGCGGGCGGAGCTGATCGCAGGCCTGCAGCGCACCCTGGGCGGCGAGCTACAGGACGACAGGCGCGACCACGACGACGATGACTGAGGGGCCCGTGCGAATCCTGGTGGTGGAGGACGAGCCGAAGATCGCGGACTTCCTCCGTCGGGGCCTCTCCGAGGAGGGGCACCGGGTGGCGGTCGCGCCCGATCTGCTCGACGCGCGGGCGCGGCTGGCGGCGGAGCCGTTCGACCTGCTCCTGGTGGACCGGATGCTGCCCGACGGCGACGGGCTCGACCTGATCCGTGGGCTGCGCCGATCGGGGGATGCCACGCCTGCGATCTGCCTCACCGCGCGTGACCGGGTGGAGGAGCGCGTAGCGGGACTCCACGGGGGGGCGGATGACTACCTGGTGAAGCCGTTCGCGTTCGACGAGCTGCTCGCCCGAATCGCAGCCGTGTCGCGGCGGGGTCGGGGGACTGAGCGGCTGGAGGTTGGCGACCTCGTGATCGATCCCGGCGCGCACCGGGTCCGGCGGGGCGGGGTGGAGCTCGTGCTCACCGTGCGGGAGTTCGATCTGTTGAGGTACCTCGCCGAGAACCGTGGTCGTGTGCTGAGCCGGACGCGGCTCCTCGACGCGGTGTGGGACACGACCCACGACCCGGGCACGAACGTGGTCGATGTGTACATCAGTTATCTCCGGGCGAAGGTGGACAAGCCGTTCGACAGGCCGCTGATCCACACGGTCCGCGGCGTCGGGTACGTGCTCGAGGCCCGGGACCGGTGAGCGGCTCGCTCGTCGGCGACGTGGTCCGCCGGGGGGTGGTGGCGTTGTGGCTGGCCCTGGCGGCCATCGGCGTCGGCACGGGTGCGGGCATGGTCGGGCTGCAGGTGCGGGCGCTCGACCAGGCGCTGCTCGCGGCGGTGTACGAGCGCGCCCACCCCGACGTAGAGGGGTGGGATGCGCACAGCGGGTCGGGCATCGAGGCCTGGGTGGCCACCGCCGACGACCCCCGAATCCCGCCGGAGGCCTTCGAGCGAGCGATGCGCACCGAGCGGCCGGTGCTGGTGTCGCACGCGGGCCACCGGATCGCCCTGATCGTGGGGGAGCGTGAACAGGCTGGCGGTGAGGAGCACCTGTTGGCGGCGGCGCGGGCGACGTCGGTGAGCTGGGTGGGCGCGCTGTGGTGGTATGCGCTGTCGTACACAGTGGCGGCGGCGCTCCTCGGCGGGCTCGCTGCGCTGGGGCTCGCGCGCACGACGCGGGCGTCGCTGGCCCCGCTGGAGCGCGCCCGTGACGACGCCACGGCGGCGCTGGGACTCGCGCGGGGGGTCCGATTGGATGTTGACGGCCCGGACGAGGTGCAGGCGCTGCTGCAGGCCGTGAACGGGCTGCTCGAGCGGATCGACACGGCCCACGCGGCGCAGGTCCGGTTCACCGCAGAGGCGGCGCACGAGCTGCGCACGCCGGTCACGGTGCTCCTCGGAGAGCTCGACGTGACGCTGCGCAAGCCGCGGTCCACCGAGGCGTATCGGGCGGCGCTCGAGGTGTGCCGCGAGGAGGTGCATCGCCTGCACCGGCTGGTGGATGGGCTCACCCTGCTCGCGCGGGTGGACGGTGGTGCGGCCGCGCTGGGGCGGGAGCCGATCCGGGCGCGAGAGCTGGTGGACGCTGCCCTGGTTGCGGCGGGGCCCGGACTGACCGCGGCAGGCTGCGCGCTGACCGTCCACGCGACGGACGACCCTGAGGTCTGCGTTCACCGGGCGCTCGTCGAGGCGGCGCTGGGCAACCTCCTGCGAAACGTCGCCGCCCACGCGCCGGGTGCCGCCGTCACGGTCACGGTCGAGTCCCACGGCGGCGGGGCGCGGTTCACGGTGGACGATGACGGGCCGGGTCTGGCGAAGGCCGAGCGTGCGGCGGTGTTCGACCGGTTCGTGCGGGGCGAGGGAGCGCGCCGGCACAGCCCAGAGGGCCTGGGCCTGGGCCTGCCGCTGGTGGCCGAGATCGCGCGGCAGCATGGCGGCAGGTGTGAGCTGCAGGCGCGGCCCGGTGGCGGGCTGCGGGCCATCGTCTGGCTCCCGGGCGGCGCGCGGTGACGGTGCCGCCTCAGGTACGAGGCAACGTGCCTCCGGTGGGTGCCGCGACATGCACCCCCGACGAGGCCGCGTGGACCGCGAGTGCCGTGACCGCCAGGCCCGCGGCGACGTGCCACAGGGCGTGCACGGGCGCTCCGGCCGCGCACAGCGGCGACATCGGCAGCGAGGCTGTCCACGAGAGCATCGCCACTCCGAACGCCCCAACCGCGAGTCGGAACCAGCGCGGATCGGCGACGGGACCGTGGCGCCGCCGGATCAGGACCTCGAGGACCGCGAACGTCGCCAGGCAGGTCAGGCCGGCCGGATCGATCGGCAGCTCCAGGCCGAAGATGACGATCAGACCGGCGACCGTGCTCGCCATCACCGCGGGCAGCAGCCGGGACGGAGGGAGCCAGCCGAGGCGGACCAGGCTGGTGCACAGCACGGCGCCCCACACGACGAGGATCGAGCCCTGGTCGAGGTCGCGGCTCCACTGGGTGAGCGACCCGTGGAACATGAGCGCGCCAGCGCCTTGGGCCCAGAGCCCGTAGGCGAACGTCGACAAGACCCCGGCTCGCCACCCGCTGCCCGCCCCGTGGGCGAGCCCTGCGACCCACAGCGCGCCGAGGAGCGTGGGCAGGTTCGACCAGGTGTTCCACGGCTCACGAATCCACCCGGGCGACCGGGCCTCGCACCAACACGCGGGGCCCTCGGCGCAGGCGCTCGGGACGCCAGGCCAGCCAGCCTCGGCCAGGGCGACATAGGCGACCCCGGTCGCGATGACGACGACGACGGCGGGCCATGGGAGGCGCCAGGGGTGCGAGGACAGTGAGGGCATGGCGCACCGGATAGGCGGCTGGGCTGGACTCGTCGCGCAGAAGGTCTGGCACCCAGCGGACCCAAGTCCGAACGGGGTCTGGCACCCAGCGGACCCAAGTCCGAACGGGGTCTGGCACCCAGCGGACCCAAGTCCGAACGGGGTCTGGCACCCAGCGGACCCAAGTCCGCGATCCGGATCCAGCGGAAATCCCGGCCGCCGGGTGAAGCGCGATCGTGCCAAATCCTCCAGCACATGCCACATCCCCCGCATGCCACGCCGACCACGCCTCTCACCCGTCCACGGACACCATCACCTCATGAACCGGGGCGCACGCCGCGCACCCCTCTTCGGGCCTCGCCGCCACCGCACCCTGTTCGTGCACTTCCTCTCGGAGCTCCCGGAGCGCTTCGCCGTGCGGATCTGCGCCTGGGTGCTCATGCCGAACCACTACCACTTGCTGGTGCAGGATCCCGACGGCGAGCTTCCACAGGTCATGCGGCACCTCGCAGGCCGATTCGGCCAGAGCGTCAACGCGCTACATCCCAGGTGGGACGGGCCTCTGTTCCGCGGTCGGTACGCAAACCGCGTCGTGGTCTCGGAGGCTCACTGGTCCTACCTGTACGCATACATCGCCCTGAATCCGTGCCGAGCGGGTCTGGTCGAGAACCCGCAGGACTGGGTCGACGGCGGACATCGGGCGCTGGCCGGCATCGATGCGGCGCCGAGGTGGATCGCTCGAGACGCGCGCGACGCGACCTTCGGACATGTGGAGCGCTACGCCGCCTACATCGCAGAGATCCAGTCGGGAGAGCGTGCACCTCCCTCAGACATCGACCAGAGGGCGCTGGTGTCCCCGAGCAGCTCGGCACGCCTCGTGCCGGTCATGGCTGCGGAGCGTACGCACGGCTCCTTCCTGCAGCCGAACCTGGATTACGCCGAGGCGCGGGCGCGGCTGACCCATGATCAGGTCAGGACCATGTGGACGTTGAGGGCGCAGGGCGTGCCCACCACCGCCATCGCGCGCTCCATGGGGGTCACCTCGCGGAGCGTGCGGCGCGCTATCGCACGGTTCGTCCGGCAGGTGGATCCGAACGCCGAGCGGCTGAAGCGCGCGGCGTCCCGCTTCGGCTGAGCGCGGGCCACCCTCGGGGTGCCTGACGCTGCTGCACATCGGTCCGCCAGTTGTCCTGGCGGACCAAGGTCCGCCTCGGTGCCAGACCCCGCCCGGACCACGGTCCGCCTCGGTGCCAGACCCCGCCCGGACCACGGTCCGCCTCGGTGCCAGACCCCGCCCGGACCCGGGTCTGCTCGATCACCGCCGTGGACGACTCACTCCTCGCCCGCCAGCGCGGCCGCGGCCCGCTCCCGAGCGTACGCCAGGAGCGCCTCCTGGTCGGATCTGGCCCAGGCGTCGCCGAACACCTCCTCCAGGTCCATCGCCACGTCGAGGGCGACCTCTTCGACCACGGCATCGGCCGACTCACCGACCTTCGAGCGGGCGCTGGCCAGGCGGGCCCCATTGACCAGACGGTCGATCCAGAGCCGGAGAGCCGCGGCGTCGAGCTCACCGGGGTTCCAGCGCTCGGCCTCGCCGAACCGGGCCTCCTCGAACGCCTCGATCTTGCGCTTGTACACTGGACGCTGGCCGGCCCGTGCCCGCGCATCGGGCTTGATGACGAGGCCCTCGGCGAGGTTGTCACCGATCGCAGGCAGACCGTGCAGTGCCGGGACGCGGGTGGCGAAGGACACCGGCAGCCCGCCCATCGCCGCACGCGGACCGCGGCCGACCACGGGCGCCGTGTGCAGTCCGACGCCGGCGGCCAGGGCCTCGATCTCATGGAATGCGAGCAGCTCGCCCGGGTCGTCCGGCCCCGAGGCGACGAGCAGGTCGAAGGGCGACCAGCGCAGGTCGGGCGCGTACCACACGCCGGTCTGCACGGCCTGCAAGCCGGGGACGGCGGCCACGTCGGGGTGGGGGTAGGCGCCGCCGTACAGCTCGCCGTACACCCACACCTCCGCAGCGCCGAGCGCTCGCGCGACGCCGCGGAGAGGCTCGATCAGCCCGGGCGCGAGGAGCTGCCAGCCGAAGAACGGGGCGTCGCCGAGCCAGTCCTTCCGCTTGCCAAAGCGGACCTCGCCCCCGATGACCGCTGCCACGAGCTGCGCGCCGTGGATCTTCTCCGTCGCGACCCAGGTACCGCCGGTGGCGTCGTGGGCCACGGAGCGCCCCATCTTCGGGTAGGTGCGAAACGCCACGGTGCCCCCAAGTCGCCTTACCCCGACCGCCGCGGGCGCGCTCCGGCGGCCTGATGCGCTGCAGCGGTCTGACCTCCCGGACCGTTCGAATCGTGACCACGCTCACTCCTCGAGCAGCCACCTCCACGCGGCCACGATGCGAATGCCCTCGTCATCCGCTTCTTCGAGCGCATCCCCGGCGAGCCCGGCCACCACGATGGTTCCCCGCGCGGCTCCTCCAGGCCAGCTCTGGTCCTGGTTCAGGTCCAGGTTGGCTCAACACTGGTCCTGGGCCAGAACCGGCTGCCCAACCAAGGTCCGCCGCAGTGCCAGACCCCGCCGCGGACTCGGGTCCGCGCGGGGTCAGGCACTCGCGCGGACCCCGGAACGTGTCAAGGAAGTGAGACACACCTCGGCGAAGTTTAGTGACCCTGGTTGGGTCGTTG
>JBLFXJ010000034.1:0-36929 GCA_047609825.1 Myxococcota bacterium | reverse complement strand
CACAGGCCGGGTCCGTGCGGCCCGCGCCGCCGGCGGGGTTGCTGTCTGACTTCGCGCCGCCAGCGCATGCGCACAGCGCCAGGATCAGGAACACGCGGTCCATCAGTGCCTCCGGTTGCGACCAGCGTAGCTGGTGATGCGCGTGATGGCGCGGTCTGGTACTCTCTGTCACCATCTGTACCCACTGGAGTCCATCATGCGCATGTTCCCGCTCCTCGCTCTCGCCGCCTGTCAGCTCGGCGCCCCCGCCGAAGACACCCGCGTGGAGTTCGACGCCACCGTTCCCGCCTCCGCCATCGGCTGGGATGGAGAGGTCGAGGCGAACACGCCCCTCGCCCCGCCGTCATTCGACCTGAGCGCAGACCCTGTGTGGATCGCCGGCATGCCGAGCAACCTGTACGTCGGCGGCTTGGAGCCGCTGACCGAGTTCGCCATCGTCGGCACTCTCCGCGGCCCGGGCCTCACCTGCGCGCCGCCCCTCGGCGGCGAGTGTCTCGAGATCGCGTCGCCGATCAAGGTGGTCACGATGGCGCGCACCGACGGCGGCGGCAACGCCACGGTGTCCCTGTCCATCCCGCTGCCCGTCGGCACCACCGTGTGGCTCGAGGCCGCTCGCCCGGGCGACCCGGGCCGGGTGTCCACCGTGGTCGAGATCACCCTCACCGACGGTGAGTGCGGCGGCTACGTCGACCCGGTGCTCGGCGGCTGCTGGTACACCGGCGAGGTGGACCAGTCCTGCGACGTGGTCTGTGCGCCCCACGGCGGGTACGACGCCGCGGGTTCCACCCACAGCGGCAACGACATCGGCATGTTCTTCTGGCCGTCCAAGGCCGATGGCGGCACCTGGGTCGAGGTGGAGTGCTCCTCCATCGACAACAACACCAACTGGGGCGCCAACGGCGGCGCGCCCGACCCCGCGTGGACCCACGTGGCCTGCCACGCCAACTGCTCCTGCTTGAACTAAGCCCTCACCGGCTGCGTTCCAGGCGCCGTCCGACCGAGAGGTCGGGCGGCGTCTGTGCTCAGCGACTCACGGGCGGCACTGACACGACACGGCGTGCCAGGTGACCGGCTCGGTGCAGGTGCCGGTGACGCAGTCCATGATCCCGCCGGGGCTGCCATAGGCGCAGTCCTCCGAGTTGCCGTTCTCGGTCAGCTCCACGCCGTCGCGCACCATCCAGCCGCAGTTCGCGGTGCCGTACTCGCCGTCGTTGCTCGGGTCGCAGCCCTCGCTGGCGCCGCCGTCCCAGTGGTTGCAGATGAACCGGGCGCCCACCGCCCGCAGGCCCTCCCAGGCGCAGGTCTCCACGCAGTTCGAGTCGCCGTTGTACTGGGTGGCACCGTCGAAGAAAGTCGGCGTTCCTTCGTAGTTCGCGAACAGCCAGTAGTCGTCGTAGTCCACGCACGACACGTCGGCGCCGTCGCAGTCCTGGTCCACGCCGTCTTCGCAGATCTCCTCGGCCGTCGGGTGGATGCCGGGGTCGCCGTCATCGCAGTCCAGGCCCACCCACTCGGGGCGGAGGCCAGGGCCTGGCGGATCGCAGGTGGGCGTGGGGTCGACCGGCTCGCCCGCCCCCCAGCCGTCGCGGTCGCCGTCGGGGTACCACAGGCTCGGCGGGCCCACGGTGGGGTCGGCGTCGTCGCAGTCATCGTCGGAGGGTGCGGTGCCGTCGGGGCGGCTGCAGGCGTACTCGAAGTCCACGCCGGAGCCGAACCCGTCGTCGTCCCGGTCGGCGTACCACTCGAGGTAGCTGTCCTCCGACACGTCGGGGTCGGCGTCGTCGATCAGCCCATCGCAGTCATCATCCACCGGCTCGTCCGGGTTGCAGATCTCCGGCATGTCGGGGTTGATGTCGGCGCGGGTGTCGTCGCAGTCGGTGTTCGCGAGGCCGGCGCCGTCCGGGCGCTGGCAGGCGAACAGGATCTCCAGCGCCGCGTCGGTGCCGAACCCGTCTCCGTCCGCATCCGCGGTCCACGCCGTCAGGCTGAACACGTCGATGTCGGGGTCGTCTTCGTCTACGAGGCCGTCGCAGTCGTCGTCCCACGACTCCATGCCGTTGCAGATCTCTGGCCGGCTGGGGTTCACCTCGGGGTTGGCGTCGTCGCAGTCGTCGCCGCCATAGTCGGCGTTGAAGAAGCCATCACCGTCCGCATCGCACTCCGCCTCACACTCCTCGTCGTCGCAGTCCACCCGGCCATCGGCGTCGTTGTCGCGGCCGTCGTTGCACACCTCGGGGCAGTCGCCGTCGCAGTCGCTGTCGTCGCAGTCGATGCGGCCATCGGCGTCGTTGTCGCGCCCGTCGATGCAGATCTCGTCGCAGGCGGGGTCGTTGCAGTCGTCATCGTCGCAGTCCACCAGGCCGTCCGCGTCGTTGTCGCGGCCATCGGTGCACACTTCGGCGCAGCTCGGGTCGACGCACTCTTCGTCGAGGCAGTCCACCTTGCCGTCGCCGTCGTTGTCGAACCCATCGCCGCAGACCTCGGGACAGCTGCCGAAGCAGTCCCGGTCATCGCAGTCGATGGCGCCGTCGGCGTCGTTGTCGCGCCCGTCGCCACAGTTCTCCGGACACAGGCCGTCGCAGTCGTCGTCGAGGCAGTCGATCAGGCCGTCGAGATCGTCATCGGTGCCGTTGGTGCACACCTCGCCGCAGACCGCCGCGCAGTCGGGGTCGGCGCAGTCTGCGAGCTCGTCGAGGTCGTCGTCCTCGAGGTTGTCACAGATCTCGGCGGGCGGCGCATCGTCCTTGGGACCGGACGACTCGCACGCGGCGAGGATCAGGAGCAGCGGCAGCAGGCGCATCGGGACCTCCACCCCCCGAGCTTAGCCGACTCACGCCACGCTGTGGCCGGCTCGACCGCCCTCCGACGCGGTGCGGTCGAATGGGGACGGGGTGGGCAGCGTCGAGCAGGGAGCGCCCGTGGGGTGAGGCATCGCCCGGCGCCATGATAGGGGCCCGCCATCATGCTCACGTTGCTCGCTGCGGCCGCCCTGGCCGCCCCCCCCGCGCTCGCCGTCACACCTGCGCTGCCCGCCCGCGCCCCGGACGCCCTCTGGGCGGGAACGGTCGCCGTGCTCGGAGAGCGCAAGGTGCCGATCCTGGGCACGGTCCAGTTCCGCACCGACACCAACGCGCTGGCCGATGTGTGGCGGGTGGACGGCGGCTGGCTCCTGTCCCAACGCACCTGCGGGGTGCACTTCGCGCGCACCGCTGGCGCACAGCTGCACCTGGCCGAGCACGCTCCCGCGGCGATGCCGCTCTCAACCATCCACTTCGTGGCGAGCGGCGACCAGTGGCTGGCCGGCCCGTGGCCCAGCGGGTGGAACGCTGACGACCACGACGCGGACGGCGAGGCGGGCATCACGGTGAACGTCAAGGCGCCGATCTGCGGGAAGGGCGAGCTGCACGTGGAGAGCGTGGCGACGAGCGCGGCCCGCGGCGCACCGACCACCGGTGTCGCCCTCGCCGGCGACATCAAGGTGCGGGTGATCCAGACCAACCACTCGGCGAAGGGCATCTGCCTGCGGCTGCTGCCCCGCGAGACGGACGAGACGATGATCGGCCGGTTCGCCTACCGCCAGGTGGCACTCGGCACCACCTGCGAGCAGGTGACCACCTTCCCCGACCCCGACCCCGACGCGGCCAAGCCGGTGCCCATCGAGCTGTAGGCCAGCGCGGCCTGGCGGAGCGAGGGCAGGTCCGCCGCCGAGCCGTCGCAACGGGCGAGCCGCAAAGCGGGGTCGGGACGCAACCCGCAACATCAACTGTGTTGTTCAAACGCAGATAACTCTGTTGGCGGCTCCAGAGCCAAGGTGTAATAGATAGCGTCCTGACCCCGGCTGCGGACCCGGTTGCCTTGGAGGGCATGGGTGCGCAGGCTTGGGGAGGAGGTCTCCATGGGTGCGTTCCGGTGTGCGTCCTGCGGCGCATGGAATCGAGTGGCTGCGGGCCGGTCGGGGCCGAAGTGCGGGCGGTGTTCTGTTGCGCTCGACACGTCGGGTGCTCCGGTGGAGGTGTCCGACACCGAGCTGGACCGCATCGTCGCCAAGTCTCCAGTGCCCGTGCTGGTGGACTTCTGGGCGCCGTGGTGTGGACCGTGTCGCACGGTGGCCCCGCATCTGGACCGCGCTGCGCGGGCGAACGCGGGCGGGGTGTTCGTGGCGAAGGTGAACACCGAGCAGCACAGCACCACCGCCGGTCGGATCGGCGTGCGTGGCATCCCGACGTTCGCCGTGTGGCGCGGCGGCACCCTCGCGCACAGCCAGGCCGGCGCGATGGTGGGACCCCAGCTCGACGCGTTCGTGGCCGGAGTGGTGCGCGGGGCGTAGGTCTGGGGCTCGCTGGGAGTGGGCTGTTCGAGACCGGCGATCATCGCCGGTCTGCACGCCTACCAAGACCGGCGATCATCGCCGGTCAGCGCCCCCCACCGAGACCGGCGATCATCGCCGGTCTGCACGCCTACCAAGACCGGCGATCATCGCCGGTCTGCACCACCCAGCCCGTGCGCCAGATAACGCTCGTTACACGCCGACGATCGACACTGCGCGCTGGATGAACCAGTAGGCCGCCACAGACCCGACCACATACACCGGCACCAGTCGAACGGCGGTCGGCAGCTGCAGGCGGCGCGCGATGGCCAGCGCCACCAGGGCCCCGGCGACCACGACCAGCTGGCCCGCCTCGACGCCGAGGTTGAAGTTGAGCAGCGCCAGCGGCACATGCCCCTGGGGCAGGCCGAGCTTCGCGAGCGCCCCCGCGAAGCCGAGGCCGTGGATGAGCCCACATCCCCCCGCCACGGCCCACGGGTAGCGGGCGGTCAGCGACGCCTCGCGGGGGCGGGTCGCCTCCACCGCGAGCAACAGGATGCTGAGCGCGATCACCGCCTCCACGCTCGCGCTCGGGAACCGGACCCAGCCCAGCGTGCTGAGGGCGAGCGTAGCGCTGTGGGCGACGGTGAACGCGGTGACCGTCTTCAGCAGCAAGCTCCAGCGAACCCCCGCGATCAGCACGAGCCCGATGACGAAGAGCACATGGTCGACGCCCGACCCGATGTGCTCGACCCCGATCGCGAAGTACCGGCCCGCGGTCGGCACCTCGGCGCCAGGCCTGGGCACCACCATGCTGGAGTGGTCGAACCGGAGCACGTCGCTCGTGGTGCGGCCGTCCGCATGCTCGATCACGAGCAGCACATCGCTCTGGGTGCGCGCCAACCCTTCCACGCCGATCTGCGCGCCCTCGATCCCCTGCTCGCCACAGTCGACCTGCCGCTCCACCTGCCGCACAGTGCTGTTCTGACTGAACCACGGCGCGCCGGTGGGTTCGCAGTGGGCGGGCAATACCGGGTGGATGGGCAGGGGTCGTCCACCGCGCACGGGCACTTCCCAGCTCACGCTCACCAGCCCGCCCGGCGCCTCCACCAAGGTCAACGACGCGGGCCACATCGAGTGCCCCCACGCCGGCGCCAACAGCAGCAACCCGAGCAGCGCGGTCATGATCCCTCGACCGAGTACCGGGTCACGATGCCGTCCACCTGCTCCCGAAGCTGGACCTCGAGGTCTTCGGCCCTCCACGCTGCCAGCGCCTCGGCTCGCTGCTCGTCGAGCGACGCCGGGCGCTCGCGCTGTCGGTCGGTCACGTACACGAGGTGGGAGCCGTAGCTGGAGCGAACGGGCCCCATCCAGCTTCCCGGCGCCTGGTCGATGACCGACGCCGCGAATGCGCTGCCGAACTCACGCTCGATCTGCCGCTCGGTCACGCCGGACTGCGCCTTTGGACCCATGAACGGGTCGGCCGATCCGCTCGCCGGACCGGGCTGCGGACCTGCGCCCACGAGCTGCTCGAGGGCGGCTGAGGCGGCGGCATCCGTGCCGTCACCGCGACGGGAGCGGCTGTAGTACTGGTGCACGAAGCTCGTGCGGGCGGGCAGCGTGTAGTCGCCCGCGTGCTCGTCGAACCAGGCCTCCAGCTCCCCCTCGTCGGGGTCGCGCGGCCGCAGCGATCCCTCGAGGAGAAACTCCATCTTCTGCACCAGCCGCCGGCGCACGATGGTGTCGCCCCGGTCGAGCCCCAGGCGCACCGCCTCGCGGTACAGGGCCTCGCTGCGGATCCAGCTGTCGAGCACCGCCCGCTGCTCGGCCTCGGACAGCGGGCGGCCGGTCTTGTCATCCCACGCCATGCCCAGCGCATCCACCAGCTCCTGCGTCACCTCGATGGTGGGGACGCCAGAGTCGACCGGTGGGGGATTCAAGACGAGATCGGCCGCGAACAACACGGCACCGATCCCTACGAAGTGCACCAACGGCTCGCGCCACCAGCGCTTGTCTTGCGAGGCCATACGTCAGCTCGGGTCGTACCAGATGGGAGAGGCCCACGCCCGCTCCTGAACGGTCTTCGGCGCGTCGGGCAGGCAGCAGCCCTCCCAGTACTCGGGGCTGTCGGGGTCGTCGCAGGACCACTCCCCCGCGCTCTCGTTGCAGATGTGCTGGGTCCACCGGCACGTGGGATCTTCGAGCACGCGGGTGTAGTACGACGCCCGCTCACCAGCGTCGAAGTCGGGGTCGGTCCACACCGCGCACAGCTCGTCGGAGCCCGCGCTGGTGAGCTCGCAGGTCTCGGTGTCGACCGACGCACCATTGTCGGGGTCGGGCGTGATGTCGTACACCTGCTCGTGGGCCTCGCCGGCGTCATCCGTCCACACCTTGATGATCTGGATGCGCTGCAACGGCGTGCCCGGCCAGCTCGTGCCGTCGGCGTCTGTCAGGTCTGCCGCCCGAGAGGCCCAGGCCACGAAGGTGGGCGCATCGCCGGTGCCCGGGAGCGTTCCGCCCATCGACACGCCGCCGTCGTAGCCCTTCTGGACCAGATCGGGGTCGTCGCACAGGTCGGCCGGGTAGTCCCAGCCGCCGAAGAACCGATGCACGATGCGGGTGCCGCTGGTGGCGTAGGTCTCCTTGCGCATCATGGCGTCGAACAGGCTCGCGCGGGTGTTCTCCTCGGCCCAGACTGCGGAGAGACCGCCGGGGTTCTCGACATTCGCCAGCACGCCGCCCTCGCGGTCGACCTGCTCCACGGCGTCGTTGTCGAGCTCGCCGTGGCTGCCCCGGAAGATCTCCTCCTCCACGCCGGACGGGGTGCCGTTGTGGTTGTCGGTGCCGCCGACGAATCCGTACTTGAACGGGTTCAGGCCCAGCCGCTCCTGCTGCACCAGCCCCTCTTTCAGCGCGTTGCGCACGAAGTCGGTGGAGGCCGCGCACCCGGGGATGGCCTCGGCGTCTTCCGTCTCGTTGCGCGCGGTGTTCGGGCGCTCGGGGTCGCACTCCAACAGACAGTTGTCGGGGTCGGCCTCCGGCAGGTGGCACAGCGTGGTGGGCTGAATGATCTCGAAGTCGCAGAACTCGTCGTATTCCGCGGAGAAGTACTGGAAGCCGTTGCGACACTCGCTCCCGCCCTTGACCTGGAACACCTCGATCAGCGGCTCGAAGTCAGCGCGCAGCTGGGCGCCCTCGGCGGTGAGCACGGTGCCGTCTTCGGCATCTTCGACCTGGAACATCAGGCCGTAGCTGAAGTTCGGGTTGTGCGGGATGGCGAGGAACTGGCAATCGCTCACCGCCTCGCAGGCGTCGCGGGTCTCGGCCAGCATGTCGTACTGGTCCCAAGCCTCGAAGGTGCTCACCGGCGAATCCACCACCTCGGAGCCCCGGAAGATGATGTTCCTGTGTACACCTGCGCTCGCGTCGCCCTCCGAGCGTGTCCACTCGTAGCCATGAAAGGCGGTGAAGGTGCACGGGTCGTTCGCCGCCTCCGTGATCTCCTGGCTCACCTCCCACACGTCCTTTGCGTGGCCGACGCAGTCGATCGGCTCGCTGACCCCATTCTCGGCCTCGTCACAGATCGCCGGATTGCGTAGGGGAGGCGTCTCGGCCACCTGCGCAGACCATTCGACGAAGCTCAGGTCGATGCCACTCAACTCGTCGACGAACCCTGTCGTTCGGAACAGCCGGCACTCCGCGGTGCAATAGATGTGCTCGGTGTCGACATCGCGGACTGGGCACTCGAAGCCCGGCGACGGCGGCGTGACGCAGTAGTCGGTCTCTGCGAAGAACTCGGCGTGGTCGGTGACCGCCGCAAAGTCGAGCGCCGCCCGGAGCTGGACCATGCGGCCGCCGACGGGCGTGACACCGTCATCCTCGAACGGGGGCTTGGGAACCGCCTCGCCCTTGGCGAACTGGTAGGCGGTCTCGGGGTCGTTCGCGGTGTTGCCGATGGCGTAGGAGTCGAACGACCAGCTCGTGTGCACGTGGGTTTCGCCGAAGAACGCCCGGCGGAGAGGGTCGAAGTCCGCGCAATCCCCCACGGGCTCGGTGTCGGTGTCGGTGTCGGTGTCGGTGTCGGTGTCGGTGTCGGTGTCCGCGTCGGTGTCCGAATCGGTGTCCGTGTCCGTGTCCGCATCGGTGGTGGGCGCCGAGCCAGAGTCCCCGTCGTCCTTGCCTCCGCAGCCGAGGGCAACCAACGACAGAAGGACCAGACTCCACGGCTGGGTGGTGCGCACTGCGACTCCCTCGCGGCGCGGCCCAACGGCATCCAATTGCCAGAGGAACACCCGTCTCGGCGCGGACCTTAGCACGGCCCCCGCCGCTGGTGTGTCGCGTTCGAGGCGGCCCCCCCCGCGCACCCGCGGAGGCCTCCGGCGACACCACCACGCCGCCCACCGCAGAGCAGCTCCCTACAGCGCACACTCACCGACGATCTCCGCCCCGACCGCATCGGCGGTCACCGCCCGCGGGCTGATCGCTGGCGAGCTCCCGCCATCGGTGCCATTCGGGGCGATCTCGATGAGCGCGTCGGCCACCGTGAACGGAATGTCCGCCTCACACCCCGACCGCCCCTCGGCGTCGGTGTGCACCACGAGCACGTCGCTGGCGCCGGTCTTCCCCACCGCGACGAACCCGCCGTCGGCCGTGGCGTCCAGCGCGTAGCCGATGGCGTCGGCGTAGCTGCGGGCCCACTCGAGGGTGCCCGCGGCGTCCACCTTGGCGAGGAACATGGCGTCTCCATACCCGCCCACAACCACGACGCCGCCGTCGGCCGTGGAGTGGTTGCGGTAGCAGCTGGTCGCGGTGCCGCCCAGGTCGCCGAGCCCGATGGCCCAGGCCAGGTCGCCGACGGAGTCGAGCTTCACCACGCCGCAGTCGTTGCCGCCGCTGATGCCCACCGAGCCGGTCCAGCCCGTGAGGAAGACGCCCCCGTCTGCGGCCTCGGTGGCCCCGCCGGCCCAGTCGTATCCGTCACCGCCCAGCGCCCGGCTCCACACCACCACGCCGTCGGTGGTCACGCGGTTGACGACCCAGTTGTAGGTGTCGGCCGGCACGCCGGACGAGCCCTCGCCCGCGATGAGCAGGTCGCCGTTGGCGAACGCCTCCACCGAGTTCACGTTGCCGCCGCCGCCGATCTGGATCTTCTGCCACTCGAGGTTGCCAGCGGCGTCGTACATGGCGTCGAAGATGCCACCCACGGCGAACCGGCCGTCCTCGAGCTCGCGCACCGCGTAGTAGCCCTGCTCCGGGTAGCCTTCGTCGGCGGTGGTGGCCCACTCCGGGTTGCCGGCGGCGTCCACCTTGAGCAGCGTCGGGTTGTTGAAGTACTCGGCCTCGCCAGCGAGGATGAAGCCACCGTCAGCGGTCACGTCCATGCCGGCGGCGCGGGCCAGCTCCGGGTAGCTCCACGCGTCATGCACGGTGCCATCCGCCCCCACGATGGCCAGCTGGGCTCCGGCCGAGGTGCCCCAGGCCACGGCGGTGCGCCCGTCGGCCATCCCGCGGACCTCCATCACCGAGTACGAGCTGTCCACCGCCGTGGTGATGGAGAACTCGTTCGACAGCCCGCCCACGACCGGCGGCAGGATGGTGGTGACCGGGCTCACCGTGCACGAGACCAGGTCGACCACCGCATACGACTTGTCGCACGGGCCTTCTGGGATGGTGGGCATGAAGTCGCGGGTGCCGTCGGGCCCGAACCGGAAGAACCACTTGCTCGGCGAGTCCAGCGGGATCTCGAGGCCGGGGCAGGGGCCGGAGGCGAGGGTGAACGAGCCGGGGCCGTCAGCCCAGACCAGCGCGGCCATGCCGTCGGGCGTGCCCTCCGAGGCCTGGATATCGACCGGGCCAGGGCAGAAGCCCTCCATGCTGAGGGCGGGGGGGACGGCGTAGGCGGACATCGACAGCGCAAGGATGAGCATCGGTGACTCCCCGGGGTTGCTGGCGGGAGTGTACTCCTCGTTCAGCCCCCGCGGGATGACAGCGGCTACCGCAGGGTGATGTCGCCCGAGCCCGTGCTCGACCGTCGCCCGACCACGGGTGAGCCCCAGACCATGATGTCGCCCGAGCCCGAGCTCGACACGTCGATCCGGCCGGTGACGGTGGCGTCGATGTCGCCCGAGCCCGTGCTTCGCAGGTCGCCGTCCGCGGCGGTCAGACCGCGGGCGTGCACATCGCCCGAGCCGGTGGTGGTGAGGGACAGGTCGCGCACGGCGCCGTCCAGCGACACGTCGCCCGAACCGCTGGTGCGCACCTCGAGCGCCGGCGCGTCCACGCCGCTCACGTCCACGTCGCCCGAGCCGCTGGTCACCACGCGCGCCAGGTCCACCGCCCTCCAGGCCAGCATGTCGCCCGAGCCCGTCGCCTCGATCTCCACCAGCGAGGCCGGGTGTGCCTCCACCACGCAGGGTGTGCGGGGGGACAAGCTCACGTTCTGCCGGGTGCGCACCACCAGGGTGGTGCCACGAACCTCGGTGATGATGTCGCCGAGGAGGTTGCTGTCGCACCGAACGGTCACGGAGTCGGCTTCGCTGGCATCGACGAGCCCGCCGCTGTTGCCTCCACCGACGGCGATGTCCACGTCTACGTTGCTCGTGGCGTGCACGGCGTCGAAGGGCGCCACTGAGCGGCGCTGCTGCGCGGCATCTCCGTTGCCCTGGTGCACGATGCAGGCGGTCAAGAACAGCAGGAACGTCATGGGGTGCTCCGTCGAAGGACCCGTGGGACACCGAGCGGGGCTCGCGCTGTCACCCGACGTCGCAGGTTCCACAGCATGCCGCAGGTGAACATCGACACTCTGTCTTGATGCGGTGATCGCCGGGAATCCTGAGAACCCGCGCGCAAGAGTTGATGTAACACCTACCGTCCTGACCCCGGGAATGGGGTGTGGCCGGCGCCGCGGTCGGACGGGGGTCGAATGCGCCACGGTGTGGGGGGCGCAGCACAGCGGTCGACCGGTGGACGGTGAGCTGCTCAGCCGGGGGTGGGAGCGCGGCTGAGCAGGCGGGCGCGTAGCCATCGGTTCGCCGGGATCGACCAGCCCCCGTGGAACACCGGCAGGAGCAGCGCGAAGGGGATCAGCACCAGGGCGAGGGTGCGGGCGCGCCGGGTGGCCAGGAGCAGCAGCGGAAAGCCCAGGTAGAACACCTCTTCGATGGACAACGACCACAGCACATCCCAGCCGCCGGGGAGGTAGCCGCTGCGCCCCTCGTACACGTTGAGCCACAGCGTGAGCGCGGACACGACAGCGCCAGCCAGGGACTGTCGCTCCAGGTCGATGGTGTGGTGCGGCACGCTGAGCAGGTGGAGCACCGAGAGCACGGCCACCAGGAGCAACAGCGGAGGCGCGATGCGGGCTACGCGACGGGCCCAGAACCCGCGCAGATCGACCGAGGCCGGACTGCCGTCGCGCCGGAGGGTGTGCTGGGTGATCAGGAACCCCGAGATCACGAAGAACACCATCACGGCCTCGTAGCCGTTCCAGTCGAGCGCCAGCATCAGGCGTTTCGGCAGCCAGTCGGCGGCAGCGGACTTGGTGAGCGGCATCCGGATGGCCACGTGGTGCAGCACCACCAGCAGCACCGAGATGCCGCGCCAGACGTCGATTCCGGGGACGTGATGCGCGGCGGCGGACATGGGGCTCCTGGGCCGCGCATCTACCACGACCGAGCCGCACCGTGGACCGCCGGTATGGGCGTGGGCGGAGGTGGGCGCGCCGCGCGGGCGGACTGTCGGTGGTACCGTCGTCGGATGGAGGTCACTCATGACCGATCTGCCCGCCGTCATCGAGCGCCTGCGACACCACTGGACCGCGGAGGGGTCGGACGCGTTGTTCGCGGCCGCGCTCACCCGCCGAGCGTACCTGCTGGAGAAGAAACAACCGGGCGGCCGCCACCACGAGCCGCTGGAGTGGCTTGGCGATCGCGTGCTGAACCTGGTGGTGGCGCAGGGCCTGTGGCACCGGTTCCCGTTCGCCGAGCCCGGCCGGCTGGACATCTCCCGCGCCCGACTCATCGGTGAGCCGCTCCTGGCCGAGGTGGGCCGCGCGCTCGGGCTGCCGAACGGCGTGCGCATGGGCAAGGGGGAGAGCGAGCAGGCCCAGGCCGCGACGGACCGGGCGCTGGCGGATCACGTGGAGGCGCTGGTCGGAGCCGCATTCCTCGCCGGCGGAGCGGTGGGCGCCGAGGCGCTGATCAACGCGTGCTTCGAAGGCCGGTGGCCGGAGGTGCTCCCCGAAGCGACGGCGGACGGCGGCGGCCTGGCCGACCCGATGTCACAGCTGAACCGGATCGTCCAGAAGCGTTGGGGGCGGAGCCTGGACAAGAGCGCCTGGGCGGTTGTCCAAGAAGGCCCTGACAATGCCCGGACATTCGCGGCCACGGTGACGCTGCCGGACGAGCGCTCGTTCACGGGGAAGCCGCACCGCGGCAAGATGAAGGTGGCCAAGGCGAACGCGGCTGAGGTGGCGGTGGCCGCGCTGAAGCAGGACCCGAGCGACGGCGCGTCCTGAGCGGCCTGGGCGACGCTCAGACCACGTCGGCCCGATCACCGCTTCCCGGATGCCGCCAGCCGGTGTTCCACGAGGCGGAGAAGCTCGGGCGCGAACAGGTGGCCGCTGTAGGCATCACCCGGTTCATCCCTTGATTCCGAGCACGCAGCCGCGGCCTGCCGAAGCCTCGGCACCGCCGCTGGGGTGATCAGCCCGTGGTACAGCGCGCCGCTGATCGCCTCGGCTCCGTTGGACGCGAAGTGCAGCGCGCCGGAGTCGAACACCGCGAGGTCTCCGGCCCGCAGCACCGCCACGGTCAGCTCCGGGTCTTCCAGCAGTCGAGACTGGCGCACGGTCAGCGGTCGGTCGGTCGGCACACGGGTCGGGTCGTGCTCGAGGCCGTCTCCGTCGTCGTCTGGGGCGTGCTCGGCGCGCAGGCGTGGCGTGGCGGCATGCGAGGCGACACCCAGCAGCTTGGTGCCGACCAGAGCATGGGCCAGCTGCACCTGGGGGCACATGTCGGAGTGCGCGCAGGTGACCGAGCCGGCCTCGCCGAGGAACAAGCGCGGGGTGGGTTCACGCCACACCAGCACCGGGCCACAGAGCGCGTCGAGCGAGGCGCCCACGCCGGCATCGGGTGACCCTGCCCGCGACCCGTCGACCGCAGCGGACAGCGCATCGAGGGCCGCAGCCGCGGGCATCTCCACCGCATACAGGTGGGTGACCGGCGCCGCGGTGTCGAAGGTGATGCTGAGGGGACCACCCGCGGCCCGGCGGGCGTCGATGGCGTCGAGCACCCCCTCGAAGGACACGGCCCCTGGCCCGCGAGGCGGCAGCCCCAGCGGCGGATCCGACAGGTGGGTCAGCGCCATCCCGGGCATCACTCCCGCCCGCTCGGCCACCCCACCCGCGTCCACCTCGCCCACGACACACCCCATGCCCGCCGAGTCGACCCCCGCCTCCCCGCCGCTGGGCAGCAGCGGCCCGAGCCCGAGCCCCAGGGCGTCGTGGGCTGGGAACACCACCTGCAGCGGGCCGGTGCCGAGGACCGCGTGGCACCCCTCGTCGATGTCGACCCCGAGCTGAGCCAGTTCGCCATCGTGGAACTCGCCGATCAACCTGCCGTCGCCACCCCAGGCCAGCGAGTCGTCGATCTGCAGGTCTGCGTCCAGGGCCCGCACCAGCAGCTCGGCCAGCCCCCCACCGGTCGCGACCGCGGCGTCGAGCATGACGGTGGCGCGCTCGAGCCCCGTCAGCCCGAGCTTCGCGGCGGCGTCGGGCAGCAGGAGGGGTCGGTCGAGCGGCGATGTGGCGAGCTCGGTCAGGAACCAGCCCGCGTCGAAGGCCACGGTGCCAGGCCCGGACAGCTGTCGCGTGGCCAAGCGGTTCAGGATCGCGACTGGCCAGTGCGGAGCAGCCTCACCCAACCCCGCGAGCTCCATCGCGCCATCCCCCATGGCCAAGGCGAACACCGCGTCGGGCGAGGCCCAGGCCAGTCGGGTGGAGTCGCTCGCCCCGTCCTCGATGAGGTCCCAGGTCTCCCCATGCGCATGCCGCAGGACGCCAGCGACGAACGGGCCCGTGGGTGCAGTGCGGAACGCCACCCGGTAGGCCTCGTCGCCGCTCGGGTCGACCACCAGCGCCAGCAGCCGGATGCCCAGTCCGGCGCCGATCATCTGCGTTGGACATATGGCCACGGTGGGTTCGATCACGGGGTGTTTGGCTCCCCACCCTCCTAACCGCACCCGCGCTGGCCGGACTGCCTTCGGGGCCTGCCAGCAGGTGGTATGACCGGGTCCCAGCGGAGACTTCCGATGATCACCGTGTACCAGCTGCCGCCCGCGTTCGACCTGCCGGTCAGCGTGAGCCCGTTCTGCGCGAAGCTCGAGGCCTACCTCCGGCTCACCGGACACGCCTACGAGACCGCCACGGGCGACAAATTCAAGGCGCCGTCGGGAACGATGCCGTACGCGAAGATGCCGGATGGCTCGATGCTCTCCACCTCCACCGCGGTGGTCGATGCTCTGGAGCAGGCCGGTCCGGGGCTCGACGGCGCGCTGGACGACACGGCCCGGGAGCGCGGCGAGACCCTGCGAGAGCTTGCGGAGGACCAGCTGTATTGGCCCCTCCTCTACAGCCGCTTCGGCGACCCCGCCGGGTGGACACACCAGGTGGCGGCGGTGCGTCCGATCGTGCCCTGGCTCCTGCGCCCGGTGCTGATCCCCGTGATCAAGCGGTCCCAGGTGAAGCGCTGCGCCGAGCACGGATGGACCGAGCAGGCCGACATCTACACCCGCGGCGTGGCGGTGGTGGACGCGCTGGCGGACGCCCTCGGCGATGGAGACTGGTTCCTGGGAGACGCGCCGCACAGCGTGGACTGTGCGGTGTGGGCGCCGGTGATACACGCGTCCTACACCCGGTCGGACAACCCACTGACCGCCGCTGTGCGGGGCCACGACAACCTCATGGCGTTCGTGGACCGGCTGGCGCAGCGAGCGGATCTGGCGCTGCCCCCGCGCGGGTGAGTCGAGGTCGCCCGCCCGACCTACAGCCCGTTGCCCATCGACTTTGACCACCACTCCGCCTGGCGCGGACTGGTCGAGGTGGCTCTGTAGGCCGCTCGCGCCACCTCCCAAGGTGGTACATCGACCCATGGCCACCACCGCCGATACCCTCCTCCTGGGCCCCACGCGGGTCGACCTCAGGCGCAGCCAGGTGCGCCGCGCCGACGGCCGCATGATGCGTCTCTCCGAGCGCGAGCGCGCAGTCCTGGCGTACCTCGCCGCGAAAGACGGCGTGCCCGTGAGCCGCGGCGAGCTGCTCACCGAGGTGTGGGGATGGAGTGCCAGCGTGGTCTCCCGCGCCGCCGACGACCTGGTCAAGCGGCTGCGACCGAAGCTGGAGGACGACCCGAGCGCCCCGCGATTCCTCCTCACGGCGCACGGCGTCGGCTACCGACTCGTGGTGGACAGGCCCGACGCCGCTGTCCCCACGCCCGAGGCCCCCGCCAGCGCTCCGCTCGTGTGGGGTGAAGTGCGCCTTGACCTCGACCGCGCCGAGCTCTCGGGCCCTGCCGGCACCCTGCCCCTCACCACCGCTGAGGTGCGCCTGCTCCAGGAGCTGGTCCGCGCCGGCGGAGAGCCGGTGGACCGCACGACACTTCAGCGTCGCACCGGCGGGTCGGGGCATGGCCGCGGCCTCACCGACCTCGTGCGCCGGCTGCGCCTCAAGCTCGAGGCCGACCCCGCCGACCCCCAGCACCTCGTGACCGTGCGCGGCGTCGGCTACGCCCTCACCCAACCGCCGACCACCGCTCCACGCCCCCTGCGCGCCCGAACCAGCGGCCTCGTGGGGCGCGACGCCCTCCTCGAGTCCATGCTGGACGCCCTCGCCGGGGGGGCACGGGTGCTTCGGATCGTCGGCCCCGCCGGCGCGGGCAAGTCCCGCCTTGCCCGCGAGCTCACAGCCGACGCTGCCCGAGCGTGGCGGGTGGAGGTGGACGGCATCACCGACGCAGCCGCCCTGATCGACCGCGTGACCCGCGAGGTGCGCGGAGCCTCCGGCGGCGCCCGGCCAGCGCAGGCGTTCTCCGGCGCCCCTTGCCGCCTCCTGCTCGATGGCGTGGAGGCCCTCGCCGACAGCGCCCCCATCGGGGACTGGCTCCGCGCCCACCCCCAGCTCGCGATCGTCCTGGTCGGCCGACGCGCCCCGCCCGTTCCCGACGCCGTCTCGTTCGCCGTGGGCGCGCTCTCGCCCGAGGCCGCCCGCGCCCTGTTCACCGACCGCGCCACCCAGGCCCGGCCCGGCTGGTCCGCCGACCCGGCAGAGCTGGACGCCCTGCTCGACGCGCTCGACCACCTGCCGCTGCCCATCGAGCTCGCGGCAGCCCGGGTGGCGTTGCTGTCGATCCCCGCCATCCTCCACCGCCTCACCGCCGACCTCGGGCTGCTCCAGCGCTCCGGCGACTCGTGGCGGGCGACGGTGAATCAGAGCTGGGACCTCCTCTCCGACACGGCCCGCCGGGTGCTCGTGCTGTGCAGCGCCCTCCCCGGCGCGGCCGACCTCGACCTGCTGGAGGCGGTCTGCGGCATGGCCGGCCTCGACGGCGCCCAGGAGCTGCTGGACCTGCACCTGCTGGAGCGGATCACTTCAGGGGCCGCCCCCCGGCTCCGGCCCTATGCCCTGGTGCGCGCCTTCGCCCGGGAGCACCTGACGCCGGAGGTGGAGGCCACAGCACTCGACGCCCTCGCCACCCACCTGGCGCACCGGGTCGACACCATCCACCTCGACAACGACGGACTGGCCGAGCTCCGCCACGACGTGGCCGCGATCGAGGCCGCCGCCGCCGTCGTTCCCGCCGATGATCCCCGCCTGTGGTCGCTCGCCCGAGCCCGCCTGATGCTGGGACGGCTGATCGGCCTCGGCAAGCACGGAACCTCCCTGGCCGACCGGATCGCGGCCGCCGAGCCCCCCTCCGCGCTTGTGGGGGGCCGGACCTGGACCACCGCCGCCATCGCGCTCGTGGTCCAGGACGCTGCGCGCACCCAAGACGCCGCCGAGCGCGCCATCCTGTGGTGCGAGCGGGCTGGCGATCCCACCTCGCTGGCCAATGCCGAGGGCATGCGGGCTCTGCTGTGCAACCAGACCGGCGATCCCCTCGGAGCTGCCACCGCCTACGCCAAGGGCGCCGACCTCGCCCGCGCCGGCGGCGACCGCACCCTCGAGGTGCGCCTGCGCACCGCGCTCGCGGGCCGCCTCCGCCACCTCGGCCGCCCCGCCGACGCCGAGGTCGCCTACCAGGCAGCACTCGACACCCTCGCCCTGCTCGACGATCCCGGCCAGGAGGCGATCTGCCGCCTGAACCGTGCCGTGCTCTCCCGGTCACTCGGCCGGTACGACGACGCGGTGACCGATCTGCAGCGCGCCTCCGAGCGCGCAATGGCGATGCACCTGCCCGTGCTGGAGAGCGTCGCCCGGCAGAACCTCGGGTTGATCCTCGGAGAACAGGGGCGGCTCGCCGAGTCGCGCCGCGAGCTGGCGCTGGCGAGCACCCTCGCCGCCGACAATGGAAACCGGTTGCTCGACGCGCGGGTGCAGACCAGCCTCGGGTGGCTCGAGCTGGAGCACGGTGATCCGGAGCGGGCGCGCCGGATGCTACTCCGCGCCCTCGCCGAGCACGAAGATCTCCGAAACCCGAGGTTCGCGGCTATCACTAGCGCCATGATAGCACTCGTGCCGCCCGTGGAGTCCCGCCGCATCGACGCCGCCATCCTGCGCCAACGCGCCTCCGGCCACCGGGAAGACCTCGGCAGCACCCTGGTGCTCCGGGCCCGCGTGCGGGAGGCGCTGGGCGACACCGCTGGCGCGCTCGCCGATCTGAACGAAGCGCTGCAGATCCTCGACGGGGTGGGCGACCCGTACGGCGTCGCGTGGGCCCTCGCCTCCATCGCACGCCTGGAGCCCGGGACGGCGGTCGCCCCCGAGCACGCAGAGCGCGCCCGGAGGCTGGCAGACACCCTGGGTGTCCGTCCGGAAGGCCCCCTGCACCCGGTGGTCCAGGCCGCCCTCGAGGCGGTGGCCGCCGCCCGCTGAGGCGCCGATCAGAAGTCCACGTCCGCCGGGTCCACGCAGTTGTCATACGGGGCCCAGTAGGCGTCGAACAGCAGCCAGGGGAACCGCTGGATCAGCGCGGTGCGGTACTCCTCCGCGGAGGCGTGCTTCGCACCGCCAACGATGCACAGGGGCGGGGTGGAGCCGGTGTAGGCCGACACCGCGGCGATCCAGGTGTTCGCACGCTCGATATGGTCAATCGCATCCGGATCCGCCTCGAGCTCGCCCACCACCACGCGCACCTGGACTCCGGGCACCTCGGCCGCCCAGGTGGCGAGGTCGGGCTCGAAGCTCCAGCCATGCCAGGCACCGTCGGCCGGGGTCTCCCGGTCGCCGAACCCGAAGTGCCACTCCAGCAGATCTTCCTCGTCATCCGGCGCGGGGGGCGTGGTGAAGTTCTTCGACGACTCGATGATCACACCGTCGAGGCGCGTGGGGTTCATCGCGAGGAACCGGTTCGCGAACTGGGCGCCGGCTGAGTGGCCGAACAGGTCGAAGGTCGGGTCACCCACGCCGCCCTCGACATACCGGTCCACGATGCGGAGCAGCCAGTGGTCGGCCCGCATGTCCACGCCGTCGAGGCCCCGGTACCCGGCCAGCGGGCTGTCAGCGCCCAACGCGGCGTACCCGCTGTTCCCGAAGTTGTGGTTGTCGAACTGGGGCACGAGGATGACCATGCCGAGCTGGTCGGCGAGCTGGACCCACCCATCATAGCGGGCATAGGACCCCGCGTTCGCCCGACCTGGAGTGAGGGCCTGGTCCGCGGAATACGACCCGTCGATCCACTTTCCGTTGGTGCCATGGGCCACCACGAACAGGTCCAGCGCGCCTGCACTGTAGCCCTCGGGCACGTACTGGTACCACTTGCCGATGTCGTCCTCGAGCTCCACCCACCGGCCTGCCTCGGCCTCCAGGATGTCGGGCCGAATCCGTGATCCGTCCATCGCGTGAGCGCCGGTCAGGCCCGACGCCTCGCTGGCGAAGGTGGCCACGGCACCCCCGTGAGCGCTCCATCCGTCCTCACCGGGAACACCGACCCACAGCGTGTCCAGGCCATCCGCCTGGGACTTCCGACCGAGGCTGGCACCGAACTGGTCCTTCGGCTCCGGCTCGGAGAGCACGCCGGGAAGCCCCTGGTGGAGGAACCCTTCGCCGGCGGTGCCGATGGGGTCGAAGCCGCCGAACCAGGCCGGACCGCCACCGGAGGAGTAGGTCTGCCCGAACAGCACATGCACCGCTCCGGCGTCGAAGGCCGCCGCGTCGAGCACGGCGACATCCTCGCCGGGAACGCCGATGACGAGCGAGGGGCACATGCGCAGGCCCTCGTAGTGGGCGTTGCTCAGCTGGGCGACGGTCAGCGCCGCGCCGAAGTGGTCCCCCACGCCAGAAGCATCTGAGATTCCGGGCGAATCCTGGGTGAACCAGCTGTCACCCTCGCTCCGCAGGCCATCCTCGGTCCCGTACAGCACGTGCACGCCGCCGGCGTCCACGATCGCTCCAACGTCTTCCTGTGGCACACCCACGGCGAGGTCGTCCACGCCGTCGCAGTTCAGGTCGCCCGCTGCGAGCACCTCGCCGAACTGGTCGCCCTCCTCGGCCTCGTCGGCCACGCCGTAGCTGTCCTGGGTCCAGATCTCGGCGAGGGGATGGCGCGCTGGCCCGGACATTGCGTCGGCGAGGCGGTCTCCGTAGATCACCGCCACGAAGCCGGTGTTCGGCCGACTCCCGCCGAACTCCCCCCGAGGGACGCCGATGGCGAGGTCGTCGCGGCCATCACCGTCGAAGTCGCCCACGGTGAGCGCCGTGCCCATGTAGGACCACGGCATCGACGACATGCCCCAGCCGGTGAACCACGGGTCATCCAGCTCGATCGTGTACACATTGGCCGCGTCATACGCCTCGAGCGCGCTGTCATAGCTGCCGCGGTTGCCGGCCACCTGGGTGCCGGGGGTGCCTTCGTCGAAGAAGATGGCGACCATTCCGCGCCAGCCATCGTGGTTCGGCAAGCCGACGACCCGGTCGTCACGCTCGCCATCGTTGTCGAAGTCGCCCACCACTTCCATGGTGGACGGGTGGTCGGTCACATCGAAGCTCCACGGCTCGGCGCTGGCCGGACCGGCTGCGACGAGGAGTGCGAGGGCGAAGACGGATCGGGTGCGCTGCATGTCGGTGACCTCCGAGCCCTTCCGGGCATGCCGCACAGTCACCCCGCGCAGCTCGCAAGGGTGTGGTGCGATGTGGCACCGTGTGGCGTGTGTGCGCAGGCCGATGACGCTCCCTCCCGGGGCCGCCTGGGCAACCTGTTACGGGCCGCTCGTCCTCACCCCGGGTTCGCAGGAGGCGCCGTGTCCGACAGCCGCGCCGCGCGCAACCGCGGCCCCGACCAGCCACGGCCGTACTGCTACCGGTGCGACAAGCCGGCGCCGATGTGCTTGTGTAGCCACCTCAGCCCGATCCCCAACGCCGTCGGCGTGCAGGTGCTGCAGCACCCCGCCGAGCGCCGCCACGCCCTGGGCACCGCCCGACTCCTCCGGCTGGGACTGCAGTCGGTGCGGGTGCACGTGCTCGGTCTGCGGGCCGGCAGCGCTGTGGCGCCACCGGTAGCGCTGCCCCCAGGCGCCGGCCTGCTCTACCCCTCACCCGAGGCCCGCGAGCTCACCGAGCTCGCCCCCGAGGACCGCCCCAGCCACCTGGTGGTGATCGACGGCACCTGGTCCCAGGCCCACCGCTTGTACCGGGACAACGCCTGGATCGCGTCGCTCCCCCACTACCGCCTATCGCCTGAGGTCGGGAGCAACTACCGGATCCGCACCGAGCCCCGGGCCGAGTGCCTGTCCACCGTGGAGTCGGTGGTCGCCGCCCTGCGCTGCCTGCAGCCCGGGCTCGAGGGCACCGATGCGCTCCTCGCCGCCTTCGACGCGATGATCGACGCTCAGATCGAAGCGGCCAGCCGCCCCTCCATCCACCCCCGACGGTCGCCCCAGCGGAAGATCCCCGCCCAGCCAGTGCCCGCGGTCCTCCGAGGCGCAGACGCCCGGATCGTCGTGGCGTACACCGAGGCCGAGCCCCGCTGGCGGCAATCGACCCAGCCCGGCCCGCCCATCCGCCTGTCCGCCGTGACCCTCGACGGAAGCCGGGTGTTCGACCGCCTGATCCGCTCGGACCGACCGCCGGACGCCTACGTGGCGGCCCAGATGGAGCTGCATGCCGAGGCCTTGGGGGAGGCGGACGACCGGGCCACGGTGCTCGCCGACTTCCGCGCCTTCTGCCATGCAGGGGCGGGACCGGCGCCGGTGGTCGTGTCGTGGAATGTGCGCACCTTCCGCTGGCTCGAGGCTGGGCTGGGGGGCACCCGGTGCGTGCTGCTCAAGGGCGTGTGGGCGAACATCTGCAAGACCCGGGTGCCGGAGCTGGAGCCGCTGGTGCAGGGACTCGGCCTCGACCCGCCGGACCTCGAGGTGACGGGTCGTGCGGGTCGACGCCTCGCCTTCGCCCTGGCCATGACGCGCCACATCCGAGCCGGCGTCCGTGCCTGAGCTGCGCATCGAGCGGGTGGAGCGCCACCGCATCACCGCCCTGCGCGACCGGGTGCTCTCCGACGCCACCCACACGGTGCGCACCGTGTCTGGCGACCGGGCGACCACCACCCGCCACTGGGCGGCCCTGCTGGGCGAGACCGTGGTGGGCTGTGCCAGCGTGATGCAGCTCCGAGGCCACGCCCTGCGCGCGATGGCCGTCGCGCCGGAGCACCAGGGCGCCGGGGTCGGGGCCGCCCTGCTCCGGGTCGTGGTCGCCGAGGTGGACCGGCCGATGTGGTGCAATGCCCGGTTGGCGGCAGTGCCGTTCTACGCCCGGATGGGGTGGGTGGCGGTGGGGCCGGTGTTCGTGCTCCAGGACCGCGGGCCGCACCAGCGGATGACGTGGGACGTGTAGGAACGGCGATTCGCGTCGTGGGCGGGTGGGTACAGCTCACACGAGACGACGCCGCAGTAGACGTTGCACATCACCCCAGGGAGTAGCCTGATGACCGACCATGGTGTCTCCATGCTGATTCTCCTGTGCCTCTTCGCGTGTGCTCCCAGCCCGTCCAGCCAAGACGATGCGATCCGCGAGCTACGGGCCGAGAGCGCTGCGATGTGGCGGGAGGTGGCCGCGCTGGGCACCGATGTGGAGGTCATGCGAGAGCGGGTGGCCGCGCTGGAGGCCCGCCCACGGCCCGCGCCCGCCCCGAAGGAGTCGGGGCCCGTGTGCACCGAGCGCACAGACGGCGGCTACACCGTGCCCAGAGGCCTCGACACCGAGACGCTGTCCACGGAGGCCCGCGCCATGCTGCACCGCGACGCTGGGGGGCAGTACGACGGGTATCGCCTGTCGGCCATCCGGCGTGTGGGCACGTCCTCGACACCTGCGGCCTCAGGAATGGCGACGTCGTGCAGGCCGTCAACGGCCGCGCCATGGTCTCGGCGGAGGCGGCTTTCGAGGCCTTCGTTGACTATATCTACGGCGGCGAGCTCCGGTTAACGATCACCCGTCGGAACGCCCCGGTCGAGCTCGTGCTGCACCCCGAGCCTGGATGACGGCGGCCGAAGCGACGACTTCGATGTTGACCGACACGACCGGGGAGGATCGAAAGTATCCACCACGGAGACACACAATGGAAGCACAGAGGCCCGAACGGACGGACGGGGCTCGGCGGGCCCCCACTCTCACCGCCGCGCGTGACGCTCCGCCGTGGCCTGAGCACGCCCCACGAGCTCCACCAGCTCATCATCCTCCAGGCTGCCCCGATGCGCGCCGCGGACGATGGCCTGGATGCGGCCCCAGGACCAGCCGTCAGCCTCCGGTGTGGACCGCAGCTTCTCGGCGAGCGCGGCTGCGGCGACGGCGATCTGGGTGTCGGCGGATGCGGCCTCGAAGTCGTGCAGCGCGCCGGCGCTGTGGATGGGGATTGTGCGCTCGCTGGCGTCGGTGTCGGACCACAGGGCGCTCCCAGCGCAGGCGCACCTCGCCGAGGCGCTCTCCGCTGTCGACGAGCAGCTCGAGCTCGTACAGCGCGGTGACGCTGTGTCCTGGACCCACCTCGCCCGCGTCCACCCGGTCGTCGCGGAAGTCGTGGTGCCCATCGGTCGCCACACCCCCGACCACACGTTGATGTCGTTCTGGCCCCATCCCGAGCGGGTGTTGGAGGCAGAGGCCCGCGCCGCCACCTCCGGGTTCGCGCGACGCACCCCTGTCGTGGTCGACCGCGTGGTCTCCGCGGTGAAGCGCGACCTCGCGGCGGGGCGTGGGACGCCCGCCATGGTCACCTTCGTGCGCTGGATTCATTCGATGCCGGGCTGCGGTTGGTGTGTGCGCGGCGGTGAGGCCATACGACCGCATCCAAGGCGGCGGGTGACTATTCGAAGGGCCAAGGCCCCAGCTGACCGCCCGCAGCGTCGAGGCGAGGCCCGCCTCACGCGGTCGCCTACTCTGCGTCGGGATCCTGCAGCGTCCACTGCATCTTGCGGTCGCAAGTCAGGGCGAGCTCCTCAGCGCAGCTGTGGATGTCGTAGCCCTTTGGGCGCGCGGGGCAGTCCTTGTTCTTCTCGATGAGGCGGGTGTAGGCGTTGCCGCCACCATCGCTCTGGGCCTTGTCGAACACGAAGAGCTTGTCGGTCGAGTTGATCGCCATGGCGCCCCAGGGGTCCTGGGTGTTGCAGGTCAGCGTGCCGGTGAACTCTCGGAAGCAGAGGGCGTCCCGGTAGCAGATGAAGCACGAGGCAGAGTTGTCGCGCTGGCATTCGTACTTGCTCAGATTGCCCGCCGTCGCATCATCCACGGTGCGTGACCAGCCGAAGCAGTCTTGGTTCAGATCGTAGCCGAGCACCATCGCGTCGGGATCACCGGCCTTCTTCCCCTCCTCCTCGGGCATCTGGTTGTACATGCCCATTGTGACTGTCGGGGCGTTCGGGTAGGCCGCCGACCGGTTGTTCTCGGACGGCTCGGTGGTGGACACGATGCACGACGACTCGTCGCACGTCCTGTCCGGGCAGGTCCAGTCGTAGTCATCGAGCGTCAAGAGGGGCGGCGGACCCGAAGACGGGGCGGCCGCCATGGCGGCGGCCGGGGCGACGAGGAGCAACAACGCGATAACGGTCTGGCGCACAACTGTGTGGCGGGTAGCAGACATCGGACCTCCAGTGGCGGGGTGAGTGTTGCACAGCTCGCCGCGGCAACGTGACCGCGGCACAGGCTTGTTGATCGCCCCAGAGCACGCGGCATACACGACTCCCATGCCCACAGTCCTGCTCATCCTCGGGTGTCTCTCCGCCCCGACACCGCTGCCTCCCGCCGCTCCGCCGCCGATGGCTCTGGCGCCCGCTGCCGAGCCCAGCACGCCCTCCGAGCCCGCCGACGCCGTCCCCGCCCTGCAGACCGACATCGTCCCCGGCGAGCGCTTCGGGCCGGTCCGAGGCGGGATGTCACGGGCCGAGATCGCGCGCCTGTTCCCCGACGTGGCTCTGGTCGACACCGACATCGACGTGGGCGAAGGCCACACCGTGCCTGGGCTCGTGGTCCCGCTCCCCCAGGGGAGACAGTTCTCGGTGGTGTTCGCCACCAACGCCCGGGACGGCGCCGAGAAGGTCCAAGACATCGGCGAGGCATGGCAGGTGCACGGGGTCGGCATCGGCAGCGATCTGCACGCCCTGCACCAGGCCCTCGGCGAGCCGTTCGACTTCCTCGGCTTCGGCTGGGACTACAGCGGCACGGTGCTCCTCGAATCCACCCGGTACAAGGCCCACAAAGGCACGCTGTGGATCCGGCTGTCGCCCGGCAACCGCAAGGCCCCCGCCTACTCGAAGATGCTGGGCGACCGGGTGTTCTCCTCCGGCGCCGACGGCATCGAGGCCCTCGAGCTCCGGGTGAGCGACCTGCGGGTGCACCTGGACTGACTACGTGCGAGTCGCTTGGGCTTCGACTTCCTTGCGTCGCTCAGCGATCAGCTTGTCCGCGAGACTGCGATCCCGGGGCACGTGCCGCCGGACCGCGGCCCGCGCCGGGGCGATGGCTTCCTGCGATGTGAGCGGGCGCGACGTCATGCGTGAGCCGTATCCTGGACCAGACCATAGCAGCATCCTGACCAACCGATCCGCCCACCCCTGTACAGGGTGCACGTCCGGAGGTCCTCGTGCGCATCGCAGTGCTCTGTCTCCTCGGGCTGGCGTGTTCCGCCAGCGCGCCCACCCCGTCCACACCGTCCACGGCACAGGCTCCCTCCACAGCCCCCCTCCCGCCGCCGGAGGAGGAGCTGCACATGCAGGTGGAGGCGCTGTTCGCCGCGGGCTGGGAGACCTCCATCGTGCTGGAGCATCCGTTCATCGACGCGGGTGACCAGCTCGTGCTCCTCGGCGGCATCCGGGGCCTCGGCGAGGGGCCGTGCTTCGGTCTGGGCGGTGTGAACTGCATCGACGTGCGCGAGCCCCGCCTGATCGACACGGTGTTCGCCGCCGAAGACGGGCGGGCCGAGTTCCTCGTGGAGTTCCCGGTGCGCCCCGAGACCGAGGTGTCGCTGCAGGCCTGGCGCCTCGGTGGCTTCGGCTACGTGGCGTCCAGCTCGTGGACCGCGGAGACCTGGGTGGCGGTGGAATACATCCTCGGCTGCACCGATCCGGAGGCGCCGGAGTACGACCCGGAGGCCACGGTCGACGACGGCAGCTGCACGGTCACGGGCATCGAGTTCGGCGCCTACCGCTGGCTGTTGGGGCCGCGGGGCAGCAACTGCCTCGGCGTGTGCGAGACTATCGGGCGCGGCTGCGCCGACCTGGTCGCGGACGACTTCTCTGAGACCGCCGACGACAACATCTGCTCCCGGTTCTTCCCAGACCTGCCGCTGGACGCCGATGGCGACGGACCGCGGCTGTCGAACACCGACGCGGACGGTCTGCCCACCGACAGCTCGAGCTGCGTATACCGCGACCACAACTGGGGCGGCTGGTCGTGCGAGTGGGTGGAGCGCGACGCCGACGTGCGCATGTGTCCGTGCGAGTGAGGGGGCACCGGAATCGGGACGGCCCACCGCGCTCGGCCCGGACGGGGCGCGCCAGGACCGACTGACGCCAGGCTCGCGGCCGGTCCTGGCTATGTGTTCGCGCCCGCCTCCCCGGAACCCCATGCCCCGTCGCGCAGCGGTCCTGATCGGCCTGGCCATCGTGCTCGTCACCGGGGCCGTGAACCTCCAGCTGCCGCTGTATGGGCTGATCGCGGAGGAGGCGGGGATCGGCAGCGGCGCGCTGTCTGCGGTGCTCGCCGGGTATGTGGCGGCCCTGCTGCCCACGCTGATCCTGTTCGGGGGCGTGTCGGACCGGGTTGGCCGGCGGGCGACGGTGCTGGCAGCCCTGGTGTGTGCGCTGGCAGCGAGCCTCGGTACCTGGTGGGGGCCCGCGCTGGAGTCCCTCGCGGTGGCGCGGTGGCTCCAGGGCATCGGCGTGGCGCTGGTGATGGGTGCGGGCACAGCCTGGCTCGCGGAGCTGCCGGGGAGCAGCTCGGACCGGGCGGCCGGGATCACGGCGCTGGCCTCCGCAGCGGGCTTCGGCCTCGGGGCGCTCGCGACGGCGGCGTGGCGAACGATGGATCCGGCACGGCCGCCGGGCGCCTACCTGGCGTGGGCGCTGCTCACCGGCGTGGCGCTGGTGGGCGTGTGGGGGCTGCGGGATGCCGTTCCGAAGGTGGCCGGTCCGCTGGTGCGGCGGCCCTCGTTCCCGGCGGGGAGCGCGCCCGCCCTGCTCGGCATCGCGCTGGGCTGGTCGGTCGCCGGCATCGTTGTCGCGGTGGTGCCCCTCACCCTGCGCACCCTCGGCGCCGACGCCTGGGCCGGGCCCACCCTCGCCACGATGCTCGGCGCCGGTGTTCTCGCCCAGGTGCACGCGCGGCGGCTCACGGCCGTGGGGGCGATGCGGGTGGGCGCCGGGGTGCTCCCGCTGGGCACCGCCACGGTCGCCCTCGCCGCATGGTTGGGCTCGCCGGCCGGAATGGTGGCCGGCATCGCTGTCGTCGGCACCGCAAGCCACGGCTACGGCTACGTCGGCGGACTGGCCCATGTGAGCGGCCTACCCGGGTCGCGGACACGTGCGGTGAGCGGCTACTTTGTCGCCGCATACCTCGGGTTTGGCTTTCCGGCGGTCGGCATGGGGTTCCTGGTGGACGCGCTGGGCGCTGCGAGCGCGTGGGGCGTGCTGGCGGCGGTGATGGCGGTCGGCTGTGTCGGGTGGTGGGTGCTGCTCGCGCGGCTCCGGGCGCCGCAGGACCCCACTGGAGCCCTCACCCCCGGCGAATCTCCCGCGCCACCCGCTCGCCCGAGTTCACCGCCCCCTCCATGAACCCGAAGTACTCCTCATCGGTGTGCTCGCCGCAGAAGTGGATGTTGCCCTCCGGCAGCCCGAGGGCGCCGAACATCGTGGTGTAGTGGCCGAGCCCGGGGCAGGTGTAGGCACCCCGCACCCAGTCCGCGGCATGCCAGCGCGACACCAGCGCCCGCCCGTCGAAGGCGGCGGTGGTGCCCGGGAACACCGCCTCGGCGAGGGCGAGGGTGCGCGCGACGTCCGCTGGATCGGCCTCACCGAACGCCGCATCGTTGCCGAGTGCCGGGAGGTAGCGGGTGCCGAGCACCCCACCGACGAACTGCACCAGGGTGCCCTCGGCCTTCGGGGAGGCGGCGGTGCCATCCCACAGCAGCCCGAACCCGGTGTCGGGGTTGGGCTCGGAGTAGCTGGTGCCGTTCACCCGGTAGGGCACACCACCGACCGGCACCGTGTCGGCCCAGGTCGGCGGCTGCAGTGCAGGTGGAGCTTTGCATTCGTGCCCAGCTGCCAGGTGTTGATAGCGAGCTGCTTCTGTGGACGGAAGCTGTCCCTGATGCGGGATCGATCTCCAAATCCCGCAGCTTGGTGAATGGCAGCGCGAGCACGAGCTTGTCCACCAACACGTTCGGGCCATTCACGAACGACAGCGTATACGGCCCCTTCGCGGGCCCGCGGATGGCCAGCAAGGCGGAATCGGGGAGGAATCCACCGGGCCGGAGCTGGTCGAGCATTGCATGCGGGAGCTGCGGGTTGCCGCCGACGATGTGCCACATCTCGTCGCCGCCGGTGAGCGGCTCGAGGCCGTCCTTCGGATTTCAGGCTAGCAAACAGATGAGGTTCAACGCCGGCTTAACTTCAGGGTCGTTCCCATACTCGGCGATGCAGTTCTGCTGGAGCAGCTTACCGAGCTTCGAATCAGGCCTACGGCGGTCAGCCGCTCGTCGTCCTTTCGCGAGTTTACCCCTCGTACCTCGGGTGGGTCGCTAGCGGACTTCTCGCTGGATTCGGCCCCGCCGGGGAGGATGCGGTCGAGCCACTCCGGCACGGTGACCCGATCGAGCACTGCATGGCCGGGGGTGTGGTCGGCATAGGTCGGCACCCACGGCGCACGCAGGCACTCCTCGCGGAAGGTCTTCCACACGCCAGCACCCCAGTCCGCGTTGGGGCGGGCATCCATCGGCCAGAGAACCCCGGTCAGTCCTCGACCGTCCAGCCCGCCCCCCGCAGCACGGCCACGGCCTGGGGCAGCGACTCCGGCGAGCCGCCCTGCAGCACGGTCGGGAGCACCACCATGCGCACCCGCTCGCGACCGTCCTGGTCGAAGTGGAACATCAGCCGGTCCACCGTCATGAACCGAAGGCCTCGCTCCGCCCGCACCCGGCTCACCTGGTCCCGCCGGAGCACCGCGGCCAGTGAGAAGCGCGCGTTGCGAACGTTCCAGTACACCAGCCACACCCCAAGGGCGCCGTAGAGCAGCGCCAGCGGGACCTGCCCGTTGTTGGCGGAGGACCAGACCATCCACCCGCAGAACAGCACCAGGACGAGCTGCACCACCCGCGCCCGCGCCGAGGAGTTGCCCACCACCACCCGCGACACTCCGCCCCGTACACCGCGGTTCTCGAGCTCGACCCGGTCTTCGTGCACGGCGACGTGGCCGAACTTGAACGGGAAGCCGGGGTTGGAATCGGACATCAACACGGCTCCGGCGGAGGCGAGGGTCGGCGGTGGCGAGGCTGCGCTGGGACAGTACATCACCTGTGTAGCGCTGGAACGGGCGCCGGCGGGCGAGAACGCCAGCGTGCGCCGGTGCAGTAGAGTGCGGTGTGCAACACTCCCTGCGGCAGAGGGGGCTCTGGATGCGCATCGTGGCTTGCTGTGTGTGCATCCTGCTGCACACGGAGACGGCGGCTGCCAGCTCGACCAGCGCCACGCTCATGCTGGATACGCCCCGGGAGGTCGGTGGGCTCCACCTGAGCTGCTCCGTAGTGCCCGCCAGCCTGCCCTCCGTGGGGATCGAGGTCGATCACCTCCCCAAGCCCGGGCCTCGTCTGGTGCGAGGGCTGCAGATTCGTCGGTGGCGATGGCGCTCCGACACGGCGATCCACCGGCGCTGGACCGAGCTCTCCCGGCAGGCGGAGGAGGCCGGATTTGTGGTGGGCGCTCCCCAGATGCTGCGCGACCCTGCGTGGGCCGCGACGACGCTCCGCGCAGAGCGACTGCGCGCCACCCTCGGCGACACCGGGGCTCACCCCGATCTTCGACCGCCGCGCGACGCGGCGCTGCAGGTGCTCGCCACCTGGCCCGACGCGCCCATCGCCTCCCTCGCGCACAGCTACTTGGTGGATGCCCTGGGCCAGCCAGGGGCGGCGCACGACCCGGCCGGCGCGTGGCATCACGCCGCAGCGCTGCTCGACCTGCACGGCTTCGACGAAGGTGGGCGCATCCAGGATGTGGCTCGTGACAACCTCATCGCCTGCGGCCTGGCGCTGGCGCTCGAGGACGGCTTCAAACCAGGACCGGCTGCACTCGACACCCTGGATGCACACCTGGACAGCGCTCCCGCGTTCTTTCGGCGTTCTCTGTCCACTGGGGTGGTGCTCGGCAGGATCGAGGCGGGTTCCTGGAAGGCGGCGACCACGGCCCTCCATCGCCACCCAGCGTCTCCATCCGCGGTCTGCGGCCTGCACCCGGAGGCCGCGGTGGCGGAGAGTCTCCTGGTGGAGAAGGGCATCCTGGAGCCCTCGTGCTGGTGGACCGAGGTGTTGGCGACCCTCCGCACCTGCGCAGCCGGTACGGAGGCCGAGCTCACCCGCACCTGGGACGGGGTCTGGAGCTGGCAGGGGCCCGGGCCGCTCGTCCGCTGCCTGTCCGGCCAGGTCTGGACCGGCACCCCAGCGGCGGTGCATGCGGTGCATGTGTACACCGTGGTCGACAGGTAGTGGTATCGTCCCCGGGTCGGGGAGGGAGCCGTGATGTACCTTCTGCTGCTGGTGGTCCTCGGTTGCGGCTCGGAGAGCAAAGTAGACACCGCTGACGCGCTGCTGCGCAGCACCCCATCCTCAGAAACGCCCACAGGCGGCAGCACGCCGACGGGCACGGGCACGCCGACAGGCGGGAGCACGCCCACAGGCGTGAGCACGCCGACCGGTACGGGCACTACGACCCCGACCGGCGCGGACTCCGCGTCGGACACCGGAGCCGGCATCGTCGATACCGCGCCTCCGCTTGACACCGGCCCCACGACCACCGACCCCGACGACACCATCCGGAGCATCTATCAGGTCGACTGCCCCGATCCCACTACGCTTCGCGTGCGGGTCGAGACCAACTTCCAGATCGGCGACGCAGTCATCAACTTCTGGGATGTCCTGCCGGGGGCGGCTGGCTGGGACGAGGAGCACGTGCTGGTCGAGCCTCCCACCGCGGGTAGGGCGGGCGACGACTTCGCCTGGCACCTGCTGGACGAATCGCCGTGGGTCTCCGGGCTGTCGTCGGCATTCATCTGCGGTGAGCACGACGGAGCCCGCATGGTCTACGCCATTCGCGCCTACGACACCGACGGCAACTACGAGGACTGCGCAATTGTCGGCCCACGAGACCATGTCGACCAGGTCCTGGCGCACCCAACAGGTGGCGGCGACGTGACCGGGTACAACGGCGTCACCCGGTCCGAGCAGATCAATGACGTGAAGTGCAACCGGTTCTGACCGGGCGCGGCGCGAGCAGCGTGTCGTCGACCGGGCTGCGCGGGCATCAAAACCCTCCTGGACGACGGAGGAAACCCGAGGCACGAACTGGCACTCCAGGTGGTCGCACTCGACGGCCCGTCCTGTCGCCAGCGAGCCTCCCAGGTTCTGGTCCGCGGCAGACCCCTCGATATGGCCGATGGCGGCGTCGAGCGCCAGCGGGGCCGCGCGGTCCCCGGCGAGCACCATGACCAGGCCGCCCAGCGGATAGGCCGAGCCGTTGTCGGGGCACCCCATGGCGAGGTCGGCCAGGCCGTCGCCGTCTACGTCGCCCAGCACCTCCAGCGCGGGCACCGTGCAGCTGTCGTGGAGCCCGGGCGCGCCCGTGGCGACCTTGGCAGCGGCGACGGCACGCGAGCATTCTGCGAGACGCCGTACGACACCATCACCACGTCGTCCCCGAGGCCCCGCAGACGCGGTGTCGCGGTGTCGCGCCTCGCCGGACGGTGGATCACATGCGAGCGTTGACGGTGCGTGCGGGCCTGTGCGAACCTGCCTCAGGAGGTCCGATGCTCTCTCTCTCTCTCTCTCTCTCTCTTCCTTCTAGGCACTGACGCCCGTGCCCAGTCCGCGCCCGCGCCTTGGGCGCTGAAGACCGTGTACACGGCGGCACTGGATGATGTGCCCATAGGGCTGGCGATGCGCCAACACGGACCCAGCGGCGAGGTGTTCATTGCGGTTGAGACCCGGGAGCGCCTCAGCGTTCAACCGCGCAAACCGCACGACCTCCGACTGGTGGGCTTCACCTGTGACCCCCTCCAGCCAGCGTGTGACACCCCCTCCTTGCACCCCCTCACCCCGAGTGGCCCGGTCGTGATCGCGACGAGCGCGAACGACGTGGCGCTCCTGCCGAGCATGGCGCTACGCGCAGGCCCTCTCGGCCGGGAGCTCCGCCTCGTGCACCGCCTCCTGGTCGAACCCGACTGCGACGGCAACGGCACCCCGGCCTGGGAGGAACCCTTCGGTTCCGTCCGGCACAAGGGCAACGGAATCGCCGAGACCGTGTGGAATACGTCCGTGGGCTTCGTGGAGACCAACGTAATCCAGCAGAACACCCCGGGGCTGGGCCTGGCGTCGTGCATCAAACGCGGCGTATCGTACTCGGAGATTCGAAATGGGCGCCTGTGAACCTGCTTCACGGTCGAACCCGCCAGCGGCGTGTGTGATATCGCGTGCGGGTCACGACCTCACGGCGGCGCATGGTCCACCTCGATCCTGCCCAACCTGGGCGACAACAATCAGGACCACCTGTGGTTCCAGTTCGTGCCGAACGCCGAGCCGAGCGTGAATGACCGCGTAGTCGCCCACCACATGGAAGACCCCGGAACCGAGGTGCACTCGATCCGAAGCCGGTTCATCGATCGGGTGGGTGAGCCCAGCGTGTTCATGGACCCAGTGCTCCACCTGAACAACAAGGTGAACTGGCCCTCCAACGAGCGCACGACAGACGGCCTCCTCGCTCAGGTGTGGCGGGAGTGGCCTGTCTCGGGGACCGACCCGAGCCTGCTCCGCTACGCCAAGTGCGACCTGCTCGCTGATGACTGCGAGGACCCGGCGAGCTGGGTCGTGAGCACGCTGCACGGACCCGCGCGGAGTGTTCAGCATCCTGAGATCATGTCGGACGGAGCGCTCCAGGTGATCGCGTTCTCCGACGATCCGACTCTTGGCCCAGGCGAGGATCGCGTGCGCGTAATGCACAGCTGTGATTCAGGGGACACGTGGACGGCGCCAATCACCGTGTTCGCGCCCGCGCTGTCCGGTCACACTGTTGGCATGGAGTACGGGCGACCGCACATCGTGCTCGATCGGACCAACCAGCGGATTCACGTGGCCGTCGTGTCGTCCGACACTGCCAAGATCGAGGAGTCCACCACTGGTGGCGTGTTCTGGGTCACCCGGCCCTACCCGGCCTGCCTGTGACCGGCTTGGCCATGGCGCCGCTAGCGCTCCTGTTCGCGTGCGGCGGCGCGCCGGAGGCGGAGCGGCCCCGCCCTCCTGGAACGGAGCCCGCGCTGGACTCGGGACCGTCGCTGAACGTCACCGACACCACTGTGTCCACCCCGAGTTCGCGAGAGACCGCTGCAGACACCGGTGACACTGGACACACTGCCGATACCGGCGACACCGGCGACACCACAGCGCCAACCCACACCGGTGACACGGGCGCCCCGCCGCGGGTTCCGTTGCCTCCGTCGCTCACCATCGTCGGTGAGGGAGAACTCTCGATTGGCGCGATGATGTCCGTCCTCGAGGGTTTCGGCGGCGTCGGACCTGATCACCTCGTGTTCCGTCTCTACGTCGGGCCGGGTGAGCCGAACGCGAGCTACGCGGTCTCGGGGCCTCTGGGCCGCCGCGGGACCGCGTCGTGGCGTGACATCGCCTCGGGCGAGGTCGAGTGCGACGTCGGCGGCCCCGCCCCGGCCGGCGACGTCAACCGGGACGGCTTCGCCGACCTGTGGATTGGCGGTCACCTGTTCCACGGCCCGTTCGAGGAGCACCGAACCTGCGCAGACGCGGCCGCCCGCATCGTGTCGCCCATCTCCTATTCCCCCGTCGGCGGGTTCGACGCCGACGGCGACGGCTGGACCGACGTGGCGTTCTCGGGCAACTCCCAGCAGATCGTCGTGCACTACGGTCCGTTCGAAGGGCAGAGCCCCGGGTGGGCCCACCCCGCGTTCGACCCGTGGGCGCACACCCTGTTCGACCCGGACTGGTGCACCGTCGAGCAGCCGACGTTGTGGAACCTCGGGCCGCTGACCGGGCCCGGCTCCGCGGTGCTGGGGGTCGGGGACAACATCTCCTACACCTGTGACCAGAAGATTCAGCTCGTGGACATCGCTGGGCCTCGGGGGCGCCGGCTGACCCTCGACCATCGGCTGGCGTGGATGGAGTTCGCGTCCGACCCTGTCCCCCTAGGGGACTGGGATGGCGACGGCGTGCTCGACCTGTACGTGAGCAAGGGCCACTTGCTGCTGGGGCCGTTCAGCGGCGAGGTTGCCACCACCTCATATGCACCCTACCTCGACGACATGGTGGCCGCCGACATCGAGATGTCGCACGCGGTGCAGGACATGACGGGCGACGGGCTGCCCGAGTTCGTGGTGAGCACCCGTCAGGACGGCTACCGCGACTACCTCGTCCCGAGCACCATCCCGCGGGACGGGTACGTGCACGTACCGTCGGTAGGGGTGCTGCTGCAGGAGGTCGTCGACCGAAGCGGGTTTGAGAACCATCCGTGCACGACGGGCGACTTCGACGGGGACGGGCTGGGCGACCTCGCCTGTGGGAACAGCCTCGCGCACGACAACGCAGGCGAGATCCAGATCTGGTACGGCGCAGACGTGACGTTCCCGACCCCCGGCTGACCGCCGTCGCGGCGAAGGCCCCCGGAGGAGCTGGACGTCTGGCGCACCCCGACGCATGACCCGAGCCCCTGTCACGCACGGCCTCCATCCGGTAGGTTGGACGCGATGCAGCAACTCGGTCGCTATGCGATGGGTCCGGTGGTGGGCTCGGGCGCGAGCGGCACCGTGTACGAGGCCGTCCTCCACGGGCCCGCGGGGTTCTCGCGACCGGTAGCGCTGAAGGTGCTCGAGGGCCGGGGCTCGCTCACGCACGAAGCACGCCTGGGCGGGCTGCTCCGCCACCCGAACCTGGTGGATGTGTTCGAGGTCGGAGAGGCGGAGGGACGCGGGTTCTGCGCCATGGAGCTCTGCGACCGGTCGCTCGTCGGGGCCGGTCCGCTCCCGCCGCGCGCGGTCGTGGAGGTGGGACTGCAGGTGTGCGACGCCCTCGCCTACGCCCACGACGCCCTCGGTCTGGTGCACCTGGACCTCAAGCCGGCGAACCTGCTCCTCGCCGGCACCGTCGTGAAGGTGGCCGACCTCGGGATCGCCCGGGCGCGCGGGTTCACGCACGACGGGGGGATCCGCGGCACGCCCGGGTACATGGCACCCGAGCAGGCTGCTGGATCCGGGGTGGACCAGCGGGCGGACGTGCACCCGCTCGGGGTCACCTTGGTGGAGCTCGCGACCGGCCACCGGCCCGGCGCGCCGGAGACGTACTACTTCACGAACGAGGCCCCGGCGGCGCCGCTGCACACCCCGCCGGAGTGGCTCGCTGCGGTCGTCCAGCGGTGCACGGCCGCTGACCCGGCAGCGCGATTCGGCAGCATGCGGGAGGCTGCGGACGCGCTGCGGCTGCTCGATCCCACCGGGGACGGGCTGGTCACCGCGCTCGGCCTCACGCCGCGGCCCACCGCGCCGCGGGTGAGCGGGGGACGGGCCGAGCTGGCCGCCCTGGTGGGCCGCCGGCGCGAGCTCGACGCGCTGCTCGCGGCGATGCGCGCCCCGGGACTGGTGCTCGTGCACGGACCGCCCGGCGTGGGCAAGACCCACCTCGCGCGGGCGGCGGCGGCCCGGTTCGGCGAGGCCACGTGCGTGGACCTCGGCGGCGTCGACACCGTGACTGCGGTGGTGCAGGCGCTGGCCTCGGCGCTCGGCGTGCCCGCGGCCACCGGCGGTGCGCGCGCACAGGTCCTGCAGCTCGCCCGGGCGCTGGCGTCGCGCGGGGATCGCGTGCTGGTCCTCGACGATGTGGAACAGGCGCCGCTGCAGTCCGTCGTGCCGACGCTGCTCGCCCACGCCGAGCGGCTCCGTCTGGTCGTCACGTCCCGCGAGGTGCTGGGTCTGGGCGAGCGGGTGTTCGCGCTGGAAGTGCTCGCGCCCGACGACGCGGTGGCCCTGCTCGAGGCACGCGCCCTCGAGCGGGGGCGCGACGTGCACGGAGACCCGGGCCTCGTGGAGCTGGCGCGCCAGCTGGACTGCCTGCCGCTGGCGCTCGAGCTCGCCGCCGGGCGGCTCGGCGTGCTCGACGTGGCCGACCTGCTCGAGCGGCTCGGTCTGTCGCTGCTCCGCTCGGGACGCGCCGACGCCGGGCGGGCGGCGAGCCTCGAGCACGCCATTGCGGCGAGCTGGGACGCGCTGGATGCCGCCGAGCAGCGATGGCTGGCCGAGCTCACGGTGTTCGAGGCCGGGTTCACGATGGAGGCCGCCGAGGCCGTGGTGTCCGACACGCCGTGGGTGCTCGACGTCATCGCCCGGCTGCAGCGCCGATCGGTGATCTCGGTGGTGGACGGACGCGGCGCGGTGCTTCGCCCGATCCGGGAGTTCGTCGCGGATCGGCAGCCGGTCACGAACGCCGTCGCCGTGCGCCATGGCCGGTTCTTCGCCGACGCCTCACGGGCCGCCCAGGCGTACGGTCCGCGCCGTCACCTGGCAAGGCGGGCCCTGCACCCGGAGCTGGCGAACCTGCGCGCGGCGGTGCGTGGGGGCGTCGGGCGCGGCGACCTCGACGTGGCCGTGGCCTGCCTGGCGGGGGCGTGGGACGTGGGACGTGCTCGCCACCACGGGTCCGACCTCCCTCGGCGCAGAGCT
>JBLFXJ010000033.1:0-37170 GCA_047609825.1 Myxococcota bacterium | reverse complement strand
GGGGGGTGGGGGGGGGGGGGTGTTGGGCGTTGGGGGTCGTGGATTCGGGGCGCTGCTGGGGCGGTGGTGGTGACGTCGGATCGGCTGTGGCCGGGTGAAGACGGGGGTCCGGAGCGGCGTCAGGACGCAGGGTTTTACATCAACTGTCGTCGAGGAACCACGATGTTTCGCCGTGTGGCTGAGGCGGGTCGGTGGGTCTGGGTTCGGGCGGGGAGCCTCCGCGTCCACTGTCGACCGCGGCGGGCGCTGAGGACATGATCGCTCATGACCGCGGTGTTGCTGTCACACCCGGTCATGGGATCTCGTACGGCCGCCCCCTACAACGGGGAAGCTCCGGTCACCACCGCCGGATCGGAGGTCCCATGAACACGAAGTCCGACGACACCGCCACAGGCTCGTGGAGCCCGGCGCTCAGCGGCACCCGGCCGCACGCAGGGTCTCGCCGATGCCGACGCGCGGGTGCACGCTGACGGGTTCGTCTACATCGCCTTCGGCCACCGGGGTGACCGGCTGAAGCCGTGGGCGAAGCGGAACGGCGCGAGCTTCGTGCCGTGGGGGCCGCACGACGGTACGGTCATCATCTACCGGAACATGGCCGCGAACACCGCGTTCCCGTACACGGTGGGCGCGATGGTGCCGGTTGACGCGGACGCGCCCAGCGAGGGGCAGAGTGCCGAGTCGTTTATCGGCGAGTATGCGCCGGTCGGGGTCGAGGTGGACGTGGATGCGCTGCTGGCCGCGACGGAGCCTGGGGCGCTGTTCTGAGTCGGCCAGGCCTCGGAGGAGCCGCGCGGTGGTGGCGGGCCCGCCCGCCCGTCGACTAGGGTGGGCGCGGGTCGACCGGCAGGGTGCGGCCGACCTGGAGGTGATGGTGTCGCGGCTGGCGTGGTGGATGATGGCCGTGGGGTGTGCCGCGTCGGGCCCCGGTGGCGACAAGGGGCGGCTCGACTCGGCCACGCCGCCGGTTGGCAGCACCCCGACAGCACCGTCCACCATCCTCGACATCGTGGGCCGCGTGAAGTTCGTCGCCGACCTCGAGGCCATGCCGCAGGACGCTCTGGCCGACGACGCCGACGTGTTCGACCTGGTGACCGCCGACATCGACCGCGACGGCGACCTCGATGTGGTGATCAACCACCACCTGCGCATGCCCATCGACGTGCTGCGCAACGACGGCGGCGCGTTCACCCTGATCAGCCACCCGGACGATGATCGCGGAGGTGTGTGGGACAACCCTCGTATCCCCGATCTGTACGCCACCGAGGACGAGGTGCTCTCCAGCGCCTACGCTCCCGGCTTGTACGTGTGGCATGACCCCGACCGCGACGATGGGTGGCAGTTCTCCTGGACCGGCGGGCGCCTCGGCGTGCGCATCGTGGTGAACCGACCGTTCGTCTCCGTGACCGGGCTGCCGGACGGGGCGCTCCGCGTGTTCGAGGACTTCGAGGCCGTGGTCGCGCTGGACGACCCGTCGCCGGTGCGGTGGTCCACGGTGAACCAGCTCGTCGGCACCCAGCTCCGGCTCGAGCTCGACGACCCGACCACACCGGTGTTTGTCGGCTCGGATCGGGTGCCCCACGAGGGCCCCGTCGTGAGCCTCTGGAAGCCCGACCCGCACGGGATGGCCATCGCCGACATCACCGGCTCGCCCGATCCGGAGCTGTTCGTCACCCGGGGCGGGCTCACCGGCCTGCTCCTGCCGCCCCACGACCCGAAGACGGACCAGCTGTTCGTGGCGGTGGACGAGGAGGTGTGGTTCCGGCAGGACGCGGCCGCGATCCCGGCGAACTACGGGCGGGGTCGGCAGGTGGCGTGGGTGGACGTGGACGGCGACGGTCGCAACGAGCTGTACGTGGCGAACACCGAGACCCCGAACAGCCTGCTCGACGACGACGGCACCGGCGTGTTCCGCGACCGGGCGGCCGAGCTGGGCCTGGACGCGGTGGGCGGCGACAGCTTCGCGTGGCTCGACCTGGACGGCGACGGGGATGAGGACCTGGTGCAGGTGATCGATGACGACCTGCAGCTGGGGTGGAATGACGGATCTGGCCGGATCACGGCGGCGCCGGGGAGCGATCTGGGGCTGGAGCTGCCGGAGTTCGAGCTGGCGGAGGGCATCTTCGACCGCATCGCGATCCAGGTGCTCGACTACGACGCGGACGGGGACTTCGACTTGTGGTTGTCCGGCATCGGGCCAGACAACCAGCCGTTCGTGTTCCGGCGGGATGGTGGCGTGTTCGTCGACCAGACCGCAGAGCTGGGGCTGCCTTCAGAGGGCATGCCGCGGCTGGTCCCGGTGGACATCGACGCCGATCGGTACGTGGACATGGTGGCGGTGACCTCGGAGGTGCACTGGTGGCGAAACGAGCGCGGGACCGGGTTCGCCGACATCCGGCTCGATGTGGACTGGGTGGACCAGCCGACGGGCCGGGGCTGTGCGGCCGACCTCGACGGTGACCGGTGGATGGACCTGGTGTTCGCCACGGTAGACAGCCGGTTCGTGGCCTGGAATCGCACGCTGGCGGAGAGCCCTGCGGTGCGGGTCGACGTGGAGGGCGCGCCCGTAGGTGCGGTGGTCACCGGTCACTACGCAGATGGGGCGTCGGTGGTGCAGCGGGTGGGCTCGGTGGGGGTCACCCGGTACAGCCAGGCGCTCCGGCCAATGCTGTTCGGCGGCCGGCCCGATGCGCCGCTGGAGCGGGTGAGCGTGCGGTGGCCGGACGGGCGGGAGGAGGAGCAGGTGGTGAGCGGGACGGCGCTGACGTTCCGCTAGGTCCGGTCGCAGAGGTCTCGTCGTGACCTCGTGACCGGGCGGTTGCCGAGCGTCGGCGGAGGGCCGGAGCGCTCGGGGGACCGGCCGGGCCGGCCCTGGGGACTGGGAAGACTCAGGCCGCCGCGAGGACGTAGAACGCGCTGGCAGCGAACACACTCACTACCGTGAGCACACCGCCGGCCACCAGCATCTCCATCAGCTTGGTGGCGTCGCTGCTCTTGAATTCGTTCTCGTCTTCCATTGTGGCTCCTGTCGAATGATGTGGCTGTCGTCGCGGTGCGACGAGGGCATTGTTGTCCGTCGATCAGCGGATGTCTGTCATGCGCTCGCCAACGGATCGTAGACTTCAGGTCAGCGCGATGTGGAGAACTCGCAATGTCGGGCGGAGCCGCGCTGCTCGCGTATCCGGCGGTGCGTGGCCGATGGCGCGAGTGGCCACCCTGCTGTCTGCGGACCCCGCCGGGCGAGCGGTGAGCGTGCCACATCACGCCACACCCGTGCGACCGGAGCGGCCTCATTGTGTCGACATGCCACACACACGGCATGGAGGACACCGACAATGAACCCGACCCGCTCCCTGCTCGCCGCCGCCCTGGTCACCCTCGCCGCCGCGTGCACTGTCGCCCCCAGTCAAGTGACGGCCGCGTCTGACAGCAGCGTCCGTCCCCAGCCCGAGGTGCCCCTCTGCGCCCACTGTTCAGCCTCGATTGGCGCGGCCGCCGAGGGTGGCACGAACCTGGAGGTGCAGATCGACGACATGTACGCCCGGGCGGTCACCACCATCCCGGTGATCTTCCACACGATCGACGGTGGCAGCGAGACCTGGACGCTGAACCGGGCGGAGGTGGCGAGCATCAACGACCCGTCCATGGTCACCGTGATCCACTTCCCCATCGACGATGTGGTGGCCGGTGAGATCACGTTCGGGATGGGCCGCAAGCAGGTCACCGAGCCCATCGACATCGTCGACGACCCCACCTGGTAGTCGGGATGCGGTGGTGGTTGTCAGCGCTGTTGCTGGTCGGCTGTGGCAGCGCCCCCTCGGACGCGGTGTGCCATAGCCGGACCTTCGTGGCCATCGTGCCCAGCGGCGACTGCCAGCTCGACGGTGCCATGCCCGAAGGGTGGACGGCGCGCGCGCTGTTCGGCCACGACTCCCCGGCGCTGCGGGCCTGGGCCGAGCCCCGACCCGCGCGCTTGGCCCGCTACTGCGTGCTCGAAGCGGCGGTATCCAGCTCGCCGAGCGTCGCGCTCCCGCCCAAACTCATCCGGGAGCTCTCCGGTATCGAGGGTGCGTTGGTGGCCCGTGACTGCACGGCCTCGGTGGATCCTGCGGGGGCGGCAGACCCGGCGGTGCAGGCGGCGTTTACCGCCGCACTGCACTCGGGCCTCGAGCGGGTCGAGGGCGATGCGCTGGCACTGCGCCCGACGGGGGCGGTGCAGCTGGTTGTCCTCGATACCGCCTCTGAGCAGGCCTCTCTCGCAGCGACGATGGGCGACGCACAGCACGGCCTGCTCATGCGGGACCTGGCCCGCGACGTGGCCTGCCCCGCTGGTGAGGCCGAGTGCGCGGTCACGCTCAGCTCGGCGGTCGCCATGCCCCGACATGGCGGTCGACGGGACTGGGTGGCGGGGGGCAGCTCGGGCGCTGCGACCGATGTCGCACAGGCGCTGGTCGCGGAGGTGGGCCGGTGGCGGGACCGTGCGCGCTCCAGCGATGACGCACCCCCTCGCCTGGTGCTGAACCTCAGCCTCGGCTGGGTCGCGGCCGACCTCACCTCTCCGGTGGAGCAGGCGGTGGAGGATGCGCTCGCCTTCGCGGCTTGCAACGATGCCCTGGTGGTCGCGGCGGCGGGGAATGTGCGCTCCGACCAAGCGGCGACGGGTGCGCTCTCGCCTGCACGGCACCAGCGCACGGTTGCTCCCGACCCGGCTCGGTGCGCCGAGTTGGGCTTCGATCCGCTGCATGCGCTGTCGGACGACGCGTCGAAGCGGCCGCTGGTGCTGGCGGTTGGGGGAGTGGATGCCCAGGACCGCGACATCCACAACGCCCTAGCGGGCTCGCGGCCCCGGCTGGTTGCCTACGCCGAATCGGCGCTGCCGGCACCGGGCCTCGCGGCGAGTCGAACGCCTCTCACCGGGACGTCCGCCGCCAGCGCAGCGACCGCCGGGCTGGCAGCGCTCGTGTGGTCGTTCGATCCGGAGCGGTCGCCGGCAGCCGTGGGCCGAGCGCTGGAGGCCGGGGCCTGGCCGCTGGGGGTGCCGGCCGAGCTCACCTTGGGTGACGACCCCGTGGAGGCGCGTCGGCTGTCGGTCTGCGGTACGCTCGTGGCGATCGGGGAGCTGGCGGAGGGGGCCTGCGCAGGGGGGCCGGCGCCGGCGTGGGACTCCCTCCGTGAAGCACGGGCGGCGCGGCGGGCGTGGGTGTTGCAGAGTCATCCGGTCCGGCGGTTCTGATCCGGCGTGGGCGGCCGTCACGGAGGGCCGGTTTTCGCCGGATCATCGGGCGGCGATGACGAGTGTTCACCGGTGGCCTGCTGGGGACGGCCTGGCGTCGCGCGCTCGTCACCAGTCTGGCGAGTGTGAGCACGTACGCGCCGCCCTCCGTGGGCAAGTCCGTGGCGGCGCCAACGGCGAGGATGAGCTCGGCGCCCGGAACGCCGTCCAGATCGTGCTCAGCGTTCAACACGGACAGGTCGTCGAGGCCATCGCCCGTGACGTCAGCGGCGCCGAGGTTACCGGCCCCCGGTCTGCAGCCGTAGCGGCTGTTGCTCCTCGCTTCCCACCGTCCCGGAGTCCCACGTGCAGCTCGGCGCATTCTCGGTGAGCCTCGCCGTCAAAGACCTCGCCGCCTCCCGCGCCTTCTACGAAGCCCTCGGCTTCGAGGCGTTCGCGGGCCAGGCCGAACACAACTGGTTGATGCTGCGCAACGGCGACCACGTCATCGGGCTGTTCCAAGGGATGTTCGAGCGCAACATCCTCACCTTCAACCCCGGGTGGGACCAGTCGGCGGCGGCGGTCGGCGAGTTCACCGACGTGCGGGAGCTCCAGCGCGAGCTCAAGGCCAAGGGCGTGGCGTTCACCACCGAGGCGGATGAATCCGGCACGGGGCCGGCGAGCTTCGTGCTGGTGGACCCCGACGGCAACCCGGTGCTCGTAGACCAGCACGTGTAGGTGGCAGGAGGCCGTGCTCAGCCCTCCGGCAGCCGCCGCGCGTCCCGCGCCCGTCGCAGCCCATCCCGCTCGGTCGCCAGGCGCTCGGCCACGGCGTGTGCCCGGGCCACCGCGTCGTCCTGCCGCGCCGTCGGAGCTGCAGCGGCGTGCAGCGCCCGCACGGCGACCAACAGCTCATCGACCGCGGCCTCCTCGGTCGCGACCGCGGCGTCGTCCCCGCCGAGGGTGGCGACGGCCTGAGCCAGGGCGTGAGCCGCCTCCAGCCGCTCGAATCGTGCGTCCAGTGTCGCCCGCAGCTGCCGGGCGGCAGACGCCAGGTCGGGGTCGTTCTGCGCGGTGAGGGTGCCGAGGATCAGGCGGGCCGCCCGCCAGCGCGCGTCTTCGGGAACGACCTCTTCTTCTACGGCGGCCGGTTCCTGCATCGTGTCCGTGGAGAACACCAGGCGTCCGTTTCGACGAGCGTGGCACTGCATGGTGAGGCCGTACGAGCCCGACTCGATGCGTACCTCGAGATGCGACCCGTCGGCAAGCTGCGCGCGGTGGGTCGCGAACGACATGTAGTTGCCACCGGTCCGCGTGCCGCTCTGCACGTCGCCGTCCAGCACCACCGACTCGTGCGTCACGTAGTTCTGCACCTGGATGGACTGGCCGGCGACCTCGAAGGACCACCGGTGCACCGGGATCGTAGCCGCCGCGACGGCAACGAGGCCAACCAGGCTGACCAGGCCCAAGACGAACAGCGTGAACATGGAGAGGTACATCGAGTCCCATTCTATGCGCACGGACGGTCGCCCGGGCAAGCGCACGTCATGGCGCTGCATCAGCGCAGCGACACCGGCTCATCCCACTCGCCCTCGCCCCAGGTGGAGCGTTCCCCTGGGGTGCACGCCAGCAACGGGGGCGGCGGGTAGCTCCCTACCCGGGGTACCCTCCGCGGGTCGCGCTGTCCGCCAACGTCGCCTTCACGCCGGGCTGAGGCCCTCAGGCGTTGCGACGCGCCCGGGCCTCAGCCACGCCGAACACCGCCACCACCACCGCGAGGGCGCACGCCCCGGCGAGGGCCACCGTTGGCAGCGCGAACACGGCGCCCGCGGACAGGGAGCTCAGCACCGGGATGGTGAGGATGGCCAGCAAGGCCAGGGGCAGCGTCGGCCGGCCCGTGGTGGAGAGCACCAGGTACAGCGGCAAGAACCCCAACAGCAGCGCCGCCCCCGCCACAGATCCGCAGAACGCCCCGAACACCAGCATATCCGTCGAGCCCAGTCCCACCACCCGGCTGCCCGCGTACAGAGCCGCCGCCCCGCCACCCACGCCGGCGACCCCGCCCCAGATGCCGCCGGCCAGCGCCCCGCCGGCGAGCAGCCAGCCGAGCCCGACCCGGCCCCGCAGTCGCTCGAGCATGCGAGGTAGCGCCTGGCCCAGGACCGCTCCGGCCACCGCTCCCGTGAGCGCGGCGCCGGTGCTGAACGGCAGGCTGCCGATCACCAACCACGGCACGAACCCTCCGCTGGCAGCGCCCACGAGGCACAGATCGCGAGACCATTGGGCGGGACGGCCGGCGACGAGCGCGCGGTCGGCGAGGGCGGAAGATGCGGTGAGATCAGGCATGCAACCAACCTACTCCCCATCTGTGCAGGTGGTGTGCAGGGACTGCGGACATCGGGCGCATCGCGTGCGCTTCCCTCAGCCGCCTGCTGGTGGCCGCATCCGCTCGAGGGCCGTGGCCATGTCGGCCGGCAGGGGCGCTTCGAACCGCATGCGCACCCCGGTGAGCGGGTGGTCGAACGTGAGGCGGTGGGCGTGGAGGAGCTGGCGGGACGCGGCTGGCCGGCCCGACGCGCCCTCGTTGTATTGTTGCTCACCGATGAGGCAGTGGCCCCGGAGCATGGCCTGCAGGCGGATCTGGTTCCGACGCCCGCTCACCAGTCGCACCTCGAGTGCAGTGGTGAGCTTCCCGCGCTTGACCACCGACCAGTCGGCCTCGGCGAGCACGGCGTGCTCGGCATTCGGTCGGCAGGCCCGCTGGATGCGCGACTTGGCATCCCACGCCATCCAGTCCGCCCACCGGCCCGAGTCGCCCTCGACCCGACGCTCCACGATGAGCAAGTAGGCGCGCTCCGGGGTGCGGGCATGCCACTGCTCGCGCAGCTCGTCGCGGATGGCCTCGGAGCGGGCGAACGCGACCACGCCGGTGGTGTCGCGGTCGATCCGGTGGACCGGCCACACCTGGGCGCGGTACCGCTCGCGCAGCTGCTTGCGCAGGGAGTTCCGGGTGCGCTGTTGGGCTCGGGTGGCGGTGTCGGTGAGCAGCCCGGCCGGCTTGTTCGCGACCAGGATCGTGTCGTCCGCGTGGAGCAACTCCACCCCGGAGCGCACCATCCGGCCCTTGGCACCGGCGTGGCTCCGTCCGGTGCCCGGCTGACCCCAGACCAGCTGCACGACGCTGCCGGCGGCGAGCACGCGGCCGCCGTCGCCACCGTCCATGGGCACGCCATCCACGCTCACCTTGCCGCTGGCGAGGGCCTTGGACGCCCGTCCGCGGGACGAGGCGGTGGTGTTGAGGGCCAACCAGGCGTCCAGGCGGGTGCCGGCGTCGGCGTCGGCGACGGTGCCGCGTTCGGTGTTCATGCGCGCGACCTATCGCGGCGACGCGGTCCCCGTGCGGCCGGCCGCCGCGCTCGGGGCGCGGGACCGGTCGGACGGGGCCCTGAGCTCACTTCGCGGGGGCAACCGGCGGCGCGGCGGGCGTGGCGGGGGCCTCGGCAGGCGCCTCTACGGTGTCCATCGGGCCGATCAGCGTGGCCCGGTCGAGGGACTCGGGCAGCACACCATCGAACTTGCCGAAGAACCACAGCCCTGCCATGAACACGAAGAACAGCAGGATCAACATGAGGTTCCGCCGCACATTGCTCACAGCGTACGCGTCCTTCATGTCGCGCTGGCTGCCCTTCGGGATCGCCGCCACGTCGGTGAGCGAGGCGCCGAACGGCATGTTGATCCGGGCCTGCTGATTCACGGCCCAGCCGTTCGCGTTGAGCAGGGGCCCCAGGTTGCGCTGGCGCAGCTTGAGCCACGCGATGGCCATCGACGGCCCCGAGATCAGCAGCATCAGCCCGATGAGTCCCACGGGCATCCACACGCCGAGCCCGAAGAACGCCTCGAGCATCAGCCCGAGCGCGGCCACGATGCCGCCCACGGCCACACCGAGTGCGGCGACCACGCCGATGTCCATGCCCGACTTCGGGGCCTCGGCAGGCGTGGCGGGGGGGCCGGCCTCGACCTTGCTCTCAGTGGCCTGTGCGCCGGCTACGAGGTCGCCTTGCGCCTTGGCGTCGGCGGCGACGGCGCGCTTCGCCATCGTGTCTTCGATCCATCGGAGCAGGCGCTTGTAGGGCGCCCAGAACGCCTGGGGGATGCTGAGCGGCTGCTCGACGATCTTGGTGATCTTCGCATCCCAGTCGTTGCCGTCGCGGTCGTAGAACACGCCATACCGGCCCACCGCGAGGAAGTCGGTGTCGCCCCCGGTGAACGCCGCGGCGATGGTCATCGTCTGGCCCGTCGTCTTCCGGGTGCACAAGCAGTAGGCGATGTAGGCCCGGCTCAGTGGGGCGGCGACGCCGTGGGCGCCCATGTCGGACACCTCGATGCACAGCTCGCAGGACCGCTCGTCCAGGTACAGGGTTCCGGCCTGGAAGATCGCCAGCTTGCCCGGTGTGTAGAAGTCCCGGAAGCTGACGAAGTTCTGGAGCAGCTGGAAGAAGTCGCGCCGCAGGTGGAGCAGCTTGTTCACATCGTCGATGCCCTTCGCCTCGTCGGCCAGGTCGAGATCCTTCGCGAGCAACCCAGAGATGATGGCCAGGCCATCACCGGCGAGGATCTCGCGCACGCGGTCGATACCGAGCCCCTCCACCGCTGCGCCGGCCTTGCTGGCTCGCCAGGCCTCGTGGGGTGCCAGCCGCGCCTGCACACCGGCCCAACCGGCCTCCGACAGCGCGTCCATCGGGCCGAGGATCGGCGTGACGGCGGCGTCGGCGAACGCGGTGATCGCCGCACTCCAGGCGGGGTTCAGGCCCGCGCCCAGCGGGAGGGAGGCCCCCGCCGACACCCGGGCGAGCGGCAGTCCTGCCACCTCGTCCGGCGTGATGGACAGGTCCTTCGCGGCCAGGCTCAGGTACTCGCTCTCCTCGCGGTTCAACGCCTCCACCGCGCGGGCATCGAACGCGGCCAGCCGGCACCGGGCGAAGAAGTCCTCCACCTTCGTGCGCACGGCGGCCACGGCGTCGCACGCTGCTCCAGTGCCGTCGCCCAGCGGCAGCACGTCGTCGCCACCCGCTGCCTCGTGCCAGTCCGAGAAGGACTGGGCTGCGGCGTAGAACGCGTCCACCATCGCCTGGTCCACACCCGGCTTTCCGGAGCGGTCCGTCACCGGGGTGCTGCAGGCCAGCACGTTGGTGAGCACCGCGGCGGTCGCTTCATCCTCGGCGGCCTCGACCGGAATCACGCCGTCGCCGTTGAACGTGGTGTCCGCGAACACCTTGACCGTATCTCCAGCCTGGGCGGCCGTGATCACCGTGGCATCGGGCTTGCCGAGGTTCGCCAGGATCTGCTTGGCGGAGGCCAGCGCCTGCTCACCTTCTGGGGTCGAGGTCTTGATCGCGCTGAGCGGCAGGGAGTCGCCGGCCTCGGTCAAGATGTCCAAGCTGTTCAGCCGTGCCGACAGCCAGTCAGTGGCCCCGATGATCTCTTGCGCGCGGATTCGACCGTCGCCATCCGTGTCGATGAACGCCAAAGTTCTATCGTCGAACTGGAGCCCGGTCGTCGGGCAGGCCAGAGCGGTCCACAGCTTCTGGTCGAGTTGCTTCAACGCCCCGATGTCGCTGCCGTTGCGCAGCTTGACCTGGTCGAAGCCGCTCGCACGGAAGAAGGCCCAGTCATGGCGGCTCGTAGAAGAAGCGATCGTCAAGTCGACTCCGGGGGCTTGGGCGGCGTGTGTTCGCGCAATTAGTGAGGTAGAATGAAGTATAGTTGCGACGGGCGGGCGGTAACCCGGCCGGTTCTGTGCGCGCGACTGTGATGTCACGCTTGCGCCAGGATGAACGCAGTCTCTCTGCGAGACGTCCGCCGCACGCCCCCCGACGCGAGGGCGGATGGATCAGGTGGGTGTGGGCGGAGTCGACCGGCTGCAGAGTTCCGCCCGAACATCGTGGATACAACAGGAAAAACGAAATATATGCGGGTGTTGTTGGCGCGATCGGTCCGCGGGGTGGCGGTTGCAGCCGCTGAGCGCGGATCGGGGAGGCGGCTTGCAATCGCGTGGTAGCGTCCGCGCCCGGCGCTGGAGCCGGTCCCGAGAGGGATCTTCGTAATTAACTAGGATTGTTCTTGATTATGGCTGTTGACTCTCGCATTCCCGCTCGCATTCTCCGGTGCCGCCCTCGCGGCGGACTCGGATGGCGACGGCCTCGATGACGCTGTCGAGCTGTCGGTCTACAAGACCGATCCGCTCGACGCCGACATGGACGACGACGGGCTCGGCGACGGCATGGTGCACGACACCGATCCGCTCGACCCCGACACCGACGCCAGCGGCACGCCCGACGGCGTGGAGATCGACCGGGGCGGCGATCCCCTCGACCCCTCCGATGATGGCCCGTGGGGCGCAGACAGCGGCGGCAAGCGCGGCGGGACCCCGGGCGGTTGCGGGTGGGACGCGTCTCCGGGCGAGGACGGGGCCTGGTGGTGGGTGATGCGGCCGCTCGGCGTGTTCGCGCGCTCCTAGGCGGTGCGGCGTCGGCGTGGCTCCGGGTGTCGGCGGGGCGGCTGAGGTCGAGCGAGGCTGGTGATCCGGATGAGCGTGGCTGGGGCTGTGTTCAGGATGAGCCGGTGGCTGGCGTGGTGGCGGCTGTCGGCTGAGCTCGAGCGAGGCTGGTGATCCGGATGAGCGTGGCTGGGGCTGTGTTCAGGAGAGCCGGTGCCTGCTGGCGTGGTGCCCCCCCCCACTTGCGCGGCCCCTTCGTCCGTGCAGGGCCGGTCGACTGACGAGGTGGGTCCTAAATTTTGGGGTTGGGTGGTGATTCGGGGCGGCGGCGGCGGTTGGGCGGTCGGTGGCGTGGGTTCTGGGCGCTGCTGGATGGGCGGTGGTGAAGCCGGCTCGGTCGTGGCCGGGTGAACACCGTTGCCTGACGGGGTGTCGGGACGCCAGGTGTTACATCAACGATCTCCGGGCAACCTGGGTTCTGTGGTCGGCGGTGGCCGGATCGGCGTGGCTCGGGGGAGTTGGGGCCGGTGGGGTTGCGGATGTCGGTGGTGATCGGGTCGGCTGTGGTCGGGTGTGGGTTCTGGGCGCCGGTGGAGGTCAGGGTCGCGCGTGGCTTCGGAACCAGTGATGAGGGCGCATGGCAAGCATCATCACGCTCTGCCTGCTGATCGCCGCGATGTATGTCGTGGTAGTGGCAGGAGCTGTGGCGTTCGAACTCACAGGCCTGGACGCCGACATGGCGCGATTCCAGGCGCTCTCGTGCTTCACAGGCACGGGGTTCACCACCCGCGCCTCAGAAGGCGTGGTGGAGAACCGCCTGCGGCGGCGCATCGCTAGCGTGCTGATCGTGCTCGGCTATGCCGGCGCGGCGTCGGTGATCGCGACGGCGATGCAGAGCTTCAACGTGGAGGGTTGGGGCGCGAGCCTGCGCAACGTCGCCCTGGCCGTGGTGGGTGGCCTGATCACCTTCGAACTCATCCGCCGCCGCCGCGACCGCATCGTGGTGTGGCTGCGCACCCGGCTGACGCTCCACCTCACCGGCGACCTGCTCGAGCAGGAGACCTTGTTCCGCGCCGGCCCGGGAATGGGCGTGGTGCGGATCCGGGTGCCCCCCGGCTGCCCGCTTGCGGGCGTTCCACTGTCCGAGCTGAACCTGTCATCGTCGGGCATCGTGGTGTTGCTGTTCGAGCACGACGACAAGACCTACGACCCCGCCCGCGGCGACAGCGTGCTGGAGGAAGGCGCGCACGTGCTGGTCTTTGGGACGTTCGACGTCGTACGGGCGGCGTTCAATGGCCCGGCCACTCCCTCGGCGGAGCGGAGCACATAGGCGGCACTCCGATCTTCCGACCCGCCCCAATCGTCCGCCCCGCCCGCCCCACATCCCACGTCGTCGGCCCCCCATCTTCACCCGGCCTCAACCGATCCGCCGTCACCCCTACCGCTCCAGCAGCGCCCCGAACCCGCGCCGCCGCCCGCCCAACCCCCACCGCCCCGAACCCCCACCGCTCTCCCCGGCCCGCCGCGACCACCCGCGCTCCCGCACCCGTCCGGACCCCGATCTCGCGCCCGCCACCGACCACTCGCGTCACCGGCCCTCGAAGACCACCGCGCTCCCGCACCCGTTCGAACCCAGCTCCCCAGACTCCCCACCCTTCCCGGTCCTCCAAACCATCGACCGCGATCCCGTCCGAAGCCAGCCCCCTCCACTACCAGCGCTGCTGCACCTGCTTCATGAAGTTGTAGGGGTAGCCGAGCTCCGTGCCGCTGGCGTCATTCAGCCGGGTGACCTGCTCCGGGGTGAGTGCCAGCTCGGCGGCTGGCAGGTTGTCCTCGAGCTGGGCGACGGTGCGGGCCCCGAAGATCACGGACGTGACGCCGGGCTGGTGCAGCAGCCACGCGAGCGCCACCTGGGCCGGGCTGGCGTCGATCTCCTCCGCGACCGCGACCAGCGCCTCGACGATGGTCCAGTTCCGGGGGGTGTCGAAGCTGGCGTAGCGGGAGCTCCAGGTGCCGAGCCGGCTGCCCTCGGGCGGCGTCTGGCCCTCCCGGTACTTCCCCGACAACAGCCCGCTGGCGAGTGGCGACCAGGGCAGGATGCCCACGCCTTCGGTGACCGCGATGGGGGTGTGCTCCCGCTCGATGTCACGGGTGACCAGGCTGTACTGCATCTGCATCGTAGCGAAGGCAGACCAGCCCCGGGTGCGGCTGATCCACAAGCTGTTCATCAGGCGATACGCCGCGTAGTTGCTGCATCCGACGTACAGGATCTTCCCAGCGCTGACCAGATCGTCCAGGGCTCGGAGCAGCTCTTCCTCGGGCGTGTCGAGGTCCTGCATGTGGATCTGGTACAGGTCGATGCGGTCGGTCTGGAGGCGGCGCAGGCTGTCCTCGACGCAGCGCACCACCCGCCGGCGCGACGCCCCGGTGTTGTTTGGGCCCTCGCCCATCCGGAACCGGAACTTCGTGGCGAGCACCACCTCGTCGCGGAGCCCGCGGTCGGCGAACCACCGGCCGATCACCCGCTCCGACAGCCCATCCTGCCCATACACGTCGGCCGTGTCCCAGAAGTTGACGCCGCCGGCCAGGGCCCGGTCCATCACGTCGAACGACACGGACTCCGAGCTGCCCACGTTGTGCATGAAGCTGTTCGCGTCGGCCTCGCCGAAGGTCATCGTGCCGAGGCAGAGCGCCGACACCTGGGTCCCTGTGTTGCCGAGCTTGCGGTACTGCATGGTCACTCTCCGTGGACCCTCCTGTAGCACCGCAGGCGGACCGAAGTCCGGGCGGGGTCTGGCACCGCGGCGGACCGAAGTCCGGGCGGGGTCTGGCACCGCGGCGGACCGAAGTCCGGGCAGGGTCTGGCACCGCGGCGGACCGAAGTCCGGGCAGGGTCTGGCACCGCGGCGGACCGAAGTCCGGGCGGTGCCAGACCCTGCCGCGGACCCGGGTCCGCTTGCTGTGCCTGACCCCGGATCGTGCACGGCGCAGAGAATCGTCGACGGCTGTCGATCTGCGCCCCGCCCACGCGTCGTCTCGGTGAACCCACACTCTGGAGTCCCCGATGGACGCTCTCATCGCCAGCCCCGTGTTCCAGGCCTCGGTCAGCCGGGCGCGCGGGTCCATGGCTCCAGGTGCCGGTCGATGATGTCGACCAGGGTCCGCACCCGGATGTCGTGGCGCTGCTCGGGGAGGAACACCGCCGCCACGGGCATCGACGCGATGGGCTCGGGCACCAGCCGCACCAGCAGCCCCTGCTCCCGCGCGGGCTCTCCGAGGAACGCTGGCAGGATGCCCGCACCCGCTCCCGCCACCAGCGCGTCCCGAACCGCCTGCCGGTCATCCACCACCACCGCCGCGGCGGGCCCGTCGGGGTTCAGCGCGCGGAGGCGGGCCTCGTCGTGGGGAGCGGCGATCAACGGCACAGAGTCCGCCTCTTCGGACTGGAATCGAGGGCTTGCGTACAGCCAGAGGCGGATCACGGCGAGCCGTCGGGCGATGAGGCCCGAGTCGGGCAGAACGCCGCCCCGGATGGCCAGATCGAACCGGTCGCGGAGCAGGTCGGTGTGGTCATTGCCGAGCACCACCTCGAGGCGCACCCCCGGCATCCGCCGACGGAACTCTGCGATCACGCTGCCCCCCACGAGGCGGCCGAACGGCACCGGCACGGACACCCGCAGGACACCCGTGGCCTGGTCTCCGCTGGCCAGGGCCCGGAGCGCCCGCAGACTGCCCTGGAGCGGGGGGAGGAGCGCGTGCAGGGCGCGCCCCCGTTCGGTCAGCACCACCGACCGGGCGCCGCGGAGGAGGAGCGGCTGGTCGAACCGCGACTCGAGCAGCGCGAGCCACCGACTGGCCGTGGCCTTCGGGATGCCCAGCTCGGCGGCCGCGGCCGTGATGGTGCCCAGCGCCACGAGCCTGTCGAACAGGACGAGCTCACGGAATCGCAGGTCGTCGAAGTCGTCCAGCATCCCACTTGGTACCACAAACCGAGACCTTGAGCCCAGTCACAGGCCTGTTTGGACCGGAAACCAGGACATAGACTGCAACCACACAAGGAGCCGAACCATGACGACCCCACTGATCATCACGAAAGACACCCTCGTATCTGACATCCTCCGCGAGTACGGCGACATCGCTGGCGTGATGGAGGCGTTCGGTGTGAAGCGCGCCGGCGGCCTCGCCATCCGCAAGGTGCTGGGACGATTCCTCACCGTCGAGCGGGCCTCGAAGGTGCACGGCGTGCCGCTGGACGAGTTCCTGCCGATGGTCCAGCGCGCCGTCGGTCAGCTCGCGCCCGCGGAGGCGTGAGGGAGGCGTGCGAGCGGCGACGCTGAGCACTGTCGCCGCGGCTCACGGCCAGATGGACTCGGGCCCGCAGGACACGCTCGCCTCGTGGCCACCCTTCGGGCGACCCGACCCGTCCACCTTCCACGACAGGGTGGTCACGCAGAGGACCGAGCCCTTGCCGCGTGCGAACTGGCTGAACGCCTTGTCTTCGGCGTCGAGCCGTCGCTCGGCGCTCCAGCCGGTGAGCGCTCCGACGATGGCGCCCTCCAGCGCGTCCGGGTCGCGGGCATTCCCCCGGCTGTCCACGGTGCACAAGCCCGATTCACCTCGCGACATGCTGGGCTTGCTCGAGAACTCGCCCTTGAGGACCTGAGCGACCGCCTGGCATCCGGCCTTGGGGGAAGCGCTGACCCCGCCGGAGGAGCCGCCACCGCCACCGGAGGGCTTGCGAGTCGGTTCGTCGGCGGTAGCGTCGTCTGCGGGTGCGTCGCCGGGAGTCGGCAGCTCGACGGTGGGCATGCCCGCGCAGGCGAGCGCGAGAGCGAGTGTCGTGGCCAGTGCGAGTCCGTGTGTTCGCATGCTCATGCTCCAGGCTTGGCGCGCTGCTGCGGGTCGCGCGGGTCGGCGGCGCCGGGGGTCCTGGCCGCACTGTACCGGAAGGACCTGCGCGGTCGAGCACACATGTATGGTCTGCCGGCGCGGGCACTTGCCCACGTTTCACGCAGACCCCCCATGCCTCGCGAGTCTTGCACCCAGATGTTGCCGGAGCTGTTGCCCGAGTTCACCACCGACAGCGATGGCAATCGCACCTACTCGGAAAGAACGAAGACGTTGTTCGAGATCATCGAGCACGGCCTGCCGGCGGCGGGCACACCGCGGTCGGTCGCGGTGAGCGGCGCTGGGTTCTCCGGCATGGTGGCCGCGTCCCTGCTGCGACAGCAGGGCTACGAGGTGACGATCTACGAGGCGAACACCCGGGTCGGCGGGCGCATCAAGACCCTCCGCCACCCGCTCTCCGAGGGACTGTCGGGCGAGGCTGGCGCGATGCGGCTCGTGAGCTCGTACCAGCTCGTGTACAAGTACATCTCGATGCTCGGGCTCAACACGTTCACGTTCATCAACCACGACGTGATCGGCAACGAGCTGATCTTCGTCAACGGCGTGAAGTGCACCCGCGACCAGTACGAGGCCGATCCCGACATGCTGAAGTTCCCGACGATCGGTCGGGAGCGCGGCCACACGGCGCAGGATCTGTGGGCCGGGAACGTCGACACCGGCTTTGAGGGCGCGCTGCACCCGATCCAGAAGCGCATCGACCCCCAGTGGGGCGGCAAGGCCACCCTGAAGCGGTGGGAGAAGGTGATCGAGGACTACGGCCAGTTCTCCGTGCGCGGCTACCTCAAGGAGAAGGCGAAGTACTCCGAAGGCGCCGTCGCGATGATCGAGGTGATGCTCAACCTCGAGTCCCGCTCGAACCTGAGTCTCATCCAGCAGATCATCGAGACGCTCGATCACGACCCCACCGGCACCTACGAGGGAATCGTCGGGGGCATGGACCGCCTGCCCCTCGCGTTCGCGGAGATGCTGAGCGCCCACGACGTGCCGATCTACTTCAACCAGATGCTCACCGCGATCGACCGCACTGGCGAGCGGATCCGTCTTCGGTTCCAGGCGGGCGACGCCCAGGCGTTGAACCGCCCCCGCGGCGTGGGTGTGCCGGCGCCTCCAAGGTTTCCCGAGGCCGAGGCCGACGCGGTCGTGCTCACCATCCCGTTCCCGATGATGCGCTACCTCGATGTGCAGCCGCCGTTCTCCCAGCAGAAGCGCAAGGCCATCCGCGAGCTGAACTACAACGCGGCGACCAAGATCTTCCTCGAGTTCGACCACCGGTTCTGGGAGCAGGGCCCCAAGCCGATCTACGGCGGTCAGACGATCACCGATCTGGCCGCGCGGTTCATTTATTACCCGAGCACCGACCTGCGTTCTGCGGGCGGCGGGGTGGTGATCTCGATCTATGTCTGGGCGACCGAGGCCCGGGGCTGGGACTCGCTCACCGAGCGCCAGCGGGTCGAGTTCAGCCTGAACGACCTGGCCCGCATCCACGGCGAGCAGATCCGGGAGCACTTCGTGGTCGGCACGGCCCAGAGCTGGCTGATCGACGACTTCTCGATGGGCGAGGCCGCGATGCTCGAGCCCGGCCAGATCCAGGAGCTTGAAGGCACCATCCCGGTGCCCGAGGGCGAGGTGTACTTCGCCGGCGACGCCACATCGTTCAAGATCGCGTGGATCGAGGGGGCCATCGAGGCGGGCATCCGGGCCGCGGCTCAGGTCGCCGGCCTCTCGATTCCGGGGGTGACCCCATGAGCGCCAGCACCAGCCACCCCCGCTGCCGGCGGCCTACGTGCTGTACCAACCGGCACTCTCCAGGAGCACCGCCACCCTGCTCGCAAAGGCGGTGGACGGTGGCCCGTCAGCCCGCCAGCTCGGCCCGCGCAGCGTCACCGAGCTCGGCGAGGGTCACCTCCACCGCGGCGCGGCCCGCGGCGTCGAGGCCTGGCTTGCCGAGCACCTGGAGGTAGACCTTCACCTTGGGCTCCGTGCCCGACGGCCGGAGCACCACCCGCGCCCCATCGTCGTGCGGACCGGTCCCCAGCTCGAGCACCAGCACGTTGCGGGACGCGGCGTCCGACTCGGACCGGATCGGGCCGAATCGGCCGGTGGGAGAACGGTGATCGGTGAACGACACCACGTCCCGGCCGGCGAAGGTGGCGGGCGGGGCTTGTCGAAGGGCATCGAGCAGGGCGGCGCGCTTCGCCAGCCCGGCGGCGCCGGCGTAGCTCTGGCGCACCTGGGCGTTGCGGATCACGCCGTGGCGGGCCTCCAGCGCCGCGAGACGGTCCACCAGGGTGTGGCCCGCGGCCCGGGCCCGGGCAGCGGCCAGCGCGAGCATCAGGGCCCCGCCGCCGCTGTCCTTGTCGCGGATGTCGGCGGTCACCAGCACCCCGTTCGACTCCTCCACGCCGGCGATGAACACCAGGTCGCTGGCGGCATGTCCCGCAGCCGTGCCCCCGTCGTCCAGGTGTGCGAGCAGCTCGCCGATGTACTTGAAGCCCACGAGCAGGTCGTCCACCACGGCGGCCCCGGCGGCCCGCGCCACCCGGGACACCAGTCGGCTGGTGACCTCGGTGAGCACCACGAGCGGGGTTCGGGTCCACTCCCGCTGCAGCATCTCGTCCACCACGAGCACCGCGATGGCGTTGCCTGAGAGGTGCACCCACCCGTCGGCGTGCCGCACCGCGCAGCCGATTCGGTCGGCGTCTGGATCGGTGCCCAGCACGAGATCAGCGTCCGCGGCCGCGGCGATGGCGTGGGCGAGGGCGACCGGTCGCTCCGGGTTCGCCACCTGGCCCGGAACTGTCGAGAACAGGGCGTCGGCGGCAGCTTGTGGGGCATGGAGGGTCACCCGGAACCCGGCGGCCGCGAGGATCTCGTGCACGCATCCGGTGCCGTGCAGCGGCGTGTACACCACGTGCACGTCCCGGGCGCCGGGGCGGGCCAGCGCGGCGATGGTGGCGACGTAGTCGCGGTGGATCGACGCCGGCAGGGGGCGGATCGAGCCGTCCGCCACTGCCGCATCCCACTCCGCGATGGCGACCGTGCCCACCTGCGCCACGGTGTCGAGGAGTGACTGGTCGTGCGGGGGCACGAGCTGCGCGCCGGTCTGGTCGAACACCTTAACGCCGTTGTCGTCGGGCGGGTTGTGGCTCGCCGACAGGTTCAGGCCGCCGTGGGCCTGCAGGGTGCGGATGGCGAACGACAGCTCCGGAGTGCTCGTCCACCCCTCGGCGTCCCGCGGCAGCAGCCAGCAGGTGACGCCGTTGGCCGCATACACCCGCGCGGCGTGCTCCGACAGGCCGCGGCTCGACAGGCCCAGGAGCGCGCAGGGCGCCCCGGCATACACCCCGGCCACGTCGTGGAATGCGCGTACATCGTACGCGATCACGATCCGCAGGTCCTCGCCCGGGAACCGCTGTCGGAGCCAGGCCACGTGCCCCTGCACGGACGCCCCGACGGTGTGCGGGTTGATCCGGTTGGGTCCCACTCCGATTGCACCCCGACGGCCGCCGGTACCGAACGGCAAGGTTTGGTAGAAGGCGTCGGCGAGTGCGGCGAACCGTCCCATCGCGGCGAGGTGCTCGAGGGTTGGGCCGTCGGCGGGGTGGTCTGCGACCCAGCGGCCCAGGTTCGCGACTGCGGCCTCAGCGAGGTGAGGCGGGAGGTCGAGGGCGCGGATCCCGTGGGCGGCAGCGTGGAGCCAGGCGGTCATCGGGTGTGCCTCGGAGGGGTGGAGGATTCCGAGGTAGCGCCTGGAGAAGGACCCGTCGAGGTGCGTCGGTTGGCTGCACGACCTGACGGCAGGCGGAGCGCTGTGGGCCGATATCGGCGGACATGGGCTCGCGCTGTGCGCGCGCTACGGAAGCACGAGCACCGCCGCGACCTCGGGCGGCAGCTCCCCGATCTGAGCCAGCACATCCCCCGCCACTTTCTTGTGGACCGTGCCGCCGCCGCCTGCCCGGCCCGGGCTCCCGGCGCGACCGGGGCCACCGGCCCGGCCGGGGTCTCCCGCGTCGCACTCCGGCGCGTCGGTCGGGGCATCTCCCGCGAGGCTCGCCACCAGCCCGGCCACCGCTCCGACCAGCGACCCGAAGCTCGGTGACTTCCCCGCCTTCCCAGCACCTCCAGCCGCCCCGGCCACACCCCCGGCTCCGCCCACCGAGCGGAGCTCGAAGTGCCGGTACAGGTCGGGGGAGCTGACCACGAGGGTGACCTGGCCGCCCGGTCCGCCCTCGGCGCCGATGCCGCTGTCGCCGCCGCGTCCACCGTCACCGCCATCACCCGAGCGGCAGCCGCCGCCGCCCGCGCCTCCGGGACCGCCTGTCCCGCCCGCGCCCCCGGCCCCGCCTGCGCCGCCTCGGCTCAGCAGGATGACGGGCGCCTGGTGCCACCGCTTCACCCGCACGGCGCTCGCACCCGTTTCGTCGGCCACGCGGTACAGCACCACCCGCTCGCTCCGGTCGACCGTCCACCCGACGGTGGCGTGCACCTGAACGTGCCGGCCGATGGCACCGGGCGCGCCGTCCTCCCCCCGCGCCCCGTCGCCCCCGCGCTCCCCGCGTCCACCCACGTCGGAGTCGTCACTCGCCGCCGCCCCGGCGCGTCCGGCACGACCGCCGCGTCCCGGCCGTCCGTCCGAGCCCGGCGCGCCGCCCCCCACATGGCCCAGCTCCTTCTCCGCGTCGGGGGCGGCCCAGGGCCCGATGGCCGCCAGGTAGTCGGGGCGGAGGGTCTGACGGCCGCCGAGGTCGGATCGTCCCTGGTACCGCACCTCGACGCTGTACCGCTGTCCCGCGGAGAGTGTCGGGTCGAGCGAGACCTCCGCGCGCTCCGGGTCCCAGGTGGCGTGCCGGGTGCGCACCACGAGACGGTCCGCCGGCAAGCGCAGGGGCCCGTCGGAGCGGAGCGGGAACGTGCGGCCCTCCCGCGTGGTGACGGTGACCTGGAGCGGGAGGGTGGCGCCCAGCGGTGCCTTGCCGGGCGGACTCCCCGCTGGGGCCTCCAGGGTCCACGAGAGCGCGCGCACGTCCCGCGGGCCTGGCCCATCGCGTCGCTGAAAGTCCGCTTTCCACGTTAGTGATTCGGCATGGTCCGAGCCTGTGAACGCGACCCGCGCCGAATAGCCGCCCCGCGGAACCGAGGCCTCCATGGCGCGGTGTTCTCCGGAACCGCCCTCCAGACCGGCGGTCTCGAGGGTGAGTCGGTCCCACGGGAGCTGGAGCGCGGCCTCGGGGGCGGTGCTGTAGCTGCGGCCCGTGTGGTCGGTCGCGCGGACCTCCAGGGCGAGCGGGGAGCCGGGGAGGAGCCAGCCATCGAGCAGTCCCGAAGACATGGGCGCGACGGTCAATGCGGTCACCTCGGACGGGTCGGGGCCGAGCACCGCCCGCCAGTCGATCCGGAGCGTGCGGTGCTGATCGAGGTCGGGTCGGCCGAGGTAGGTCACGTCGATCTGCACCGCGGCGACGCGGGCGGTCTGGGCCGACGGGCGGTGGGCGATGACGGTGCCGGTGACGGGGTCCCAGGTGCCGCCCTCGACGGCGACCACCACCCTCCGGGAGCTGCGCCGAAGCGACCGGTTCCGGGTGGACAGCGTGTGGCCGCGGCGGTTCTCCACGGTGATGTCGAGGCGTGCGGGCTGCCCGGGGACCAGGGTGCCGGGCAGAGCGGGGCCGCCGTCCAGGGTGACCTCCATCGCTGCGACCTTGCGGGTCGGGAAGCCGTGGCGACCGCGCGGGCCTGGGGCGCTCAGTCGCCTGTCGTCCTCTCGCGAGCTCATCCCCGTCGTATCGGCGAGGGTCGCTGGCGGGCTCGTGGCAGTCCCCAGGGCATGGGCGGACGTGAGGAGCAGGCACGCGGCGGCGCACAGCACGGTCATGAAAACCTCCAGCCGCCGGCGGCGACACTGGAGTGGGGGCGGACCTGCCATCCCCGAAACTCGCTCAGGCGGGTGCCGCCTCCAGCGCGACGGTGCACACCGCGACCTGGCCGTCGGCGATGCGCGCCCGGAGCGTGGCCACCCAGTCCGGCCCTGCGAGCGTGGCCAGCACGGCCGGCGGAACCAGCCCCACGGACCAGCGCTGCGGGCCGGCCACCACCTCCAGCGGCAGGATGCGGTGGTCGCCGCGGCGGTCCAGCTCCCCGAACGACACGAACTCGTCGGGTGCATCCGGGCTGACCACGACCGGGGGCCACCCACGACGAGCAGCAGGGCCACCCCGTCGGTGTGGCGTGTCGGGTCGTCGGCCAGGCGCAGCTCGACGGTGTCTCCCGCGCGGAGCCCGGACCCGAGCTGGGCGACCCGCTGCAGCGTCATCGCGACCGGCGCCCGCCCCGACGGCAGACCGGGCGGAGGCAGGCGCCAGCCGTTGTCTTGGACCGCAGGTGCGGCGAGGAGCCCATCCCGGCGGGCGCGGAGGGCGGCCGAGGCGCGGAGGGCGGCCGCGACCTCGGCGTGGGTGTCGGGGGGCAGCGCGTCAGCCGCGTAGGCCACCAGCTGGGCGTCGGTGATGTTCAGCGGGTTCATGGCTCGGGCTCCCAGTCCACGCCGTCGGCCCGGAGGCGCGCGAGGGCGTCGGCGGCGCGGGCCGGCATGCGGGGAAAGCCGCCGGCCGGGAACGGCACGACGGCGTTCCACACTGGCTGGAGCACCTCGGTGATCTGCGCCTTGGTCCTGCGTCCCCCAGCGACCGCGCTCACCTGTCGCAGCACCGGAATCGCGAGCGACAGCCGCTCGTCGAGGGTGTCGAGCAGGGCCTGGCGAAGGGCGTGGTACCGGGCGCGCCGCACCGCCGTGGGGTCGGCGATCAGCGCCGCGGGAGTGTCTTGCGCGAGGAACTTGCCCCACCGGGTGTCGGCGTCGCCCCGTCCGTCGCGCACCCACGCGAGCAGCCGGTTCAGGTGCCCTCGGAGGGCGGCATACAGCACCCAGGTGTCGAGCACAGGGCCGGCGTCCTCGGACAGCGAGGCCCCGTCGAGGGGCAGGTCGCAACGGGAGAGCAGCACCACCGGGGTGTCGAAGCGGGGGGCCGGGGGCGCCATGCCGGGATCCTGCACGGAGAGGGAGTACCCCGATGCGAACGGGTGCCCGATCCCCGATTCCGGTCCGCCCTCTGCGTGGCCGCTCGGCTGGCGCAGCGCCTCCCAGGCCCACCCGGCGGCGACTTGACGCACGGCTCGGGCGGTGCGCGCATACGGGGCGTCGAGTGCGGCGACGGCGGCGCCCAGAGCTCGCGGTGCGTGCTCGGCCAGCGCGGCCCTCGCCCGAGCCCGCGCCCGAGCCCTCGCCTGTGCGGCCACCGCGCGGATCGACCGCGGGTGGGTGAACCGGCCGCTCCGCCATGCGTGCAGCAGGTGCAGCACGAGGTGCGCCTCGACCCAAGCGTCCGCCGTCGTGGGATCGGGAGCGAGGAGGTCGGACAGCGCCTGCATCCGGCCCTCGGCGCCGTGGGCCATGGGGTGGAGGTGGCGGGCGGAGCGAGCGCGGGTGCCACGAGTGACGGCGCACCGGGCCACCGCCTGCCGCAGGGGCGTGGGGCTGGCGCCGAGGGTGGCGGCGAGGGGGGCCGGCGGTGCGCCCTCCACGGCGAGGGCGGCGAGCACGCGGTAGCCGGGGATCTCGCCGTCATCGCCGAGCATCATCAGGAAGAAGGCGGATCGTGCATCCTCCACCGCTTGGCGCACCACGCCCCCATCCAGCTCGCGGGCGCGCGCCGACAGCCGCACCACTCGGTCCACATGGGGCAGGTAGAGTGCCTCGAACACGTCGCGTTGGCCCCAGGGAGCGCCGGTGGCGAACCAGGCCGTCCACAGGGCGGCGGCCGCGTCATCGCGTGCGGGATCAGGGGCTGCTGAGGGCGCACGCCAGGCTTGTCGACCGCGCTGAGCCCAGCAGCCGAGCTCTGCCAGCGCGTGCAGCGCCCAGGCGAGGGGGTCGCGGTCCACGGTGTGCAGGGTCAGGTCGGCGAGACGCTCCCGGTGCAGCTGCGGCGCGCACGGCTCGGCGGCCCACGGCACCGCCGGCAGCGACTGCGCGGGGAGGTGGGCGGCGGACACGTGCGCGGGTGCGGGCTGGACCTCCGCGCCGAGCAGATCGGCGAACACCGGCTCGGCGAGATCAGGGACGCTGAGCCACGCGAAGCCAGCAAAGTCCTCGAGAACAGGCGATCGATCGCCGCCTCGGAGGGCCGCCGCGGACCGAACGGCTGCGTGCCGGAGCTCATCGTGCCGTGCGAGGTAGGCGTCCCAGGACAGGTCCATCCACAGAGTGTACCCGCGGCGCCTCCCACGCTCCCGAGGCGCGGGTGCGAGTTTCGGGGATGCCGCCGCCGGTGCCTGTTCGGCACTCCCGGAGGTGCTGATGCCCTGGACCCGCCTGACCCTGGCCGCGCTGCTGCTGTGGCCCACCGCCGCGGCCGCGCGCGATCGCTGCCCCGCCGCCCTGCCGCCGGTGTCGCAGATGTCCACCCTCGACACCCTGTGCGCCTGGGCGCCGGTGATGAAGCTGTACCGCCAGGCGAAGACCAGCGCCGTGCTCAGCGCGGTGTCGGCCACGACGAGCGCGGTGTCCGCCGGAGTATCGAGCTACCAAGCGGACTCCAGCGACACCTTAGGCGAGTTCGTGGACCACAAGCTGGACCAGTACGACGCCGAGGCCCAGGGGCAGGTGAGTGCTGCGCAGTTGGCGGTGCAGGCCGGCAATATGGAGGGCATCCGCGGGGCCATCCAGGGGTCAGCCGAGTACCGGCGGTTCGCCTCGGTGCAGGGCTTGTCGGTCACGGGGGCGTGGCGTACCTGGGTCCAGTCTTCGCGGAGGCTGCAGCGGTCCCTGCGCAAGGCCGGCGTCGCACCGGCCGTCTCGGGTGGGACTGCCGCTGTGACTGCCGCTGTCCCCACGGCGCTGACGCCCCCGCCGCACACCGTGGACCGGGTGGGGCCCCGCATGCTCCGCGTGGACGGAGACGACCTCAGCTGGAGACTGTCCCAGCCCCTGCTCAGCGAGTCCCCGGCGGCCGCGCGGCGGGCGAACAAGGTGCGCACATTGCAGGCCACCGGTGTGGGATTCATGATCGCGTCGGCCGGATTTGCGGCAGTAGCCGTCGGGTCTGCGCAGCGACAGCACTGTGACTACGACTCCTACACCATCAGCGTGGACTGCTCCCGGGGGGGCGGGCGCGGCCTGCCCATGACCCTCGCCTCTGGCGTGTCCCTCCTCACCGGCGGCATCACCGTGCTCGTCAGCCGTGGGCGGCGAGACCGGGTGGTCACCGCCTACAACACCGATCCTGCATGGAGTCGCTGATGCGCTGGCTCATCCTTCTCGGACTGCTCGGATTCTCCGCCTGCGACGCCGACCCCTGCGACGGCCCGTGGCTGGGGGAACACGTCGGCGACCTCTCCGGCGATGACCTCACCGGCAGCCTGGCCTACCTCGTGCTCACCACCCCCGCGCTCGCCAGCGCCTATGTCGCCGACAGCGACGCCTGTACGGTCACGGGCGAGGTGGAGCTGTCGCTCGGCGAGATCGGATGCGAAGACGCCGAAGGCGACACGATCGAGGCGGACTGTGACGGGATGGCGGCCCTGTCCGGCGCCTTGTCCCCGGGCGACGACGCGCCGTTCAGCGGGGAGCTCGTCGGCTCGATCACCTGCACCTGCGACGGCCGCGATGCCGCGGAGTTCGAACTCGAGGACGCACGTCTCGGCGGGGAGCCCGAGTGGGGCGGGCAGTGGCAGCTCACGTTGCCCGAAATGGATGCCAGCTTCGAGGGGGACTGGGACGCCTGGTGATGGGACCGTCGCTCCGGGAGGAACGCTCCCGGGCCTGCGGCACCTGTGGCACGCTGCGCCGGCATGCACCTCGTTCTCCTCACGCTCACGCTCGCCGTCGCGGCCCCGTTGGACGCCCACTGGAGCCCACTGCCCGCCCTCCCGGTGCGGGGCGCCACCTCGCGCCAGTTGTTGCCGTGGGGGGTCGATGGCGCGCTGCTGGTGTCGGACAAGTCCGAGCTGCACGTGTGGGATGGCGCGAGCTGGGAGCCGCTCGCGCGACTGCCGGAAGAGACCGGCCGGCTGGAGTTCCACCCCTCGCCAGATGGTCGCGTCGCGGTCGCCCGCCGTCAGCCCGCGGGGGTCCGCTGGCTCGAGGACGGGCGCTGGGGGCCGTGGGAGACCGTCGGTGGCCTCCGTGAGTTCGTCAGCTTCTCCATCGACCGCACCGGGGTCGTGTGGGCCGGCACCTCCGGCGGCACCGTCGTGCGTCAGGAGCACGGGCGGTGGACGGCGCCCACGTCGCCCGTCACCGACTACATCCGTCCGCTGGTCGGAGACGGCGCTGGCGGCGCCTGGCTGTCGACGGGAAACTCGCCGCTGCTGGCCCACCTTCGTGGCGACGGCTCTGTGCGCACGGTGCGGCGTCCCAGCCCGCTCTCACCCGGTCTGTGGGTCGACGACGCTGGCGCGCTGTGGACCCTGGACGACACCCACCTGGTGGAGCTCGTGGGGGACACCTTCGAGCGTCGGCTGGAGTACGCCGGGGGAGGCGACAGGATCTGGGCGGGCCTGCGCGGCAGCGGCGGCGTGCCCTGGGTGTTCACCGAAGACACGCTGCACACCCTGGTCGGAGGCGCCCCCGCCACCTTGCCGCTGCCCGCCCCGGAGTGCGCAGTCATCGTGGATGCTGCCGAAGCATGGCACGGCGAGGAGCGAGAGTCGGCGGTAGAAGGTGGCGACGACCGAACGACCCTCGGGTGGTCGCCGGGCTCCGGGGCCGTGTATGCCCTGTGCCCCGATGGCGCGTTCCGACTCGCTGAGGGCGCCTCCCTCCCGCTCCAAGCGCGGGCTCCCGCCGACCTCGGCCTGCCAGCAGCAGCGCACGCGTTGATCGCCGCCGATCTCGACGGGGACGGTCGCGACGACCTCGCGCTCGCCACCGAAGGCGCCGTGGAGACCTGGCTGCAACGGGAGGACGGGTTCGTCGCCGGGCCTGCTCATCCCGGGCCCGCCGCCGAGCTCTCCGGTGCCTGCGACCTGGACGGGGACGGCCGCGACGACCTGATCGTCCAGCTGGGCGAGGTGCCGTCCACCCGGTTCACCGTCCTGCTGTCCCATCCGGGCTGGCTCGAGCCAAGGCCCCTCCACCCCACCGACCTGCTGGGCGGCGGCTGGGCGGAGCAGGGCCATGCCACCTGCACCGACCTCGACGGCGATGGCGACCCCGACCTGATTCTCACCGGCGGGCACTCCACCCACAACAGCGGCCTTGCGGTGGCGGTGTACCTCAACCGCGGGCGGGGCGAGCTGGACCGGGTGGCGCTGCCGGTCGGAGGCCTCGGCGACGGGACCTGGACCCGCGGGCTGGTGCCCGGCGATCTCGACGGCGACGGCGACCTCGACCTGGTGAGCCTGACGATGTGGAGCCGCAGCGTCCGGGTGTTCGAGCGCACCGCGACCGGCTTCGTGGACCGCACCGCGACCGCCGGGATGGTCGGGAGCTACTCCGAGCCTGTGGCCGCAGTTCTCGCTGACCTGGATGGTGGCGGTGGTCTGGAGCTGCTCGCCCTCGACGAGGTCACCGGGCCCCGGGCGTGGCGGGCCGAGGTGGACGAGCGGGCGGGGCTGCGGATGCGGGAGGTGACCGGAGCCCTTGGGCTGGCCGGGCTGGAGGACCGGCCGAGCCGGGCGGGGGCGTTCGGGGACCTGGACGGGGATGGGGACCTGGACATCGCCCTGTGTGGCCTGAGGACGCCGTGTGCGGCCGCCCTGTGGGACGGCGAGCGGTTCGTCGCCCACCGCTCCGCCGCGCTGGGGGAGGGGGAGTGGTCCGAGCTGGAGCTGGTCGACCTCGGCGGCGATGGCGATCTGGACTGGGTCGGGCTGATCGGCCCCGGGATCCGCGTCCTGGAGAATCGCGGAGACGCCCACACACCGCCGCGGGCACTGCCTCCCGTCCGGACCGACCCTCTCCTCCGCCGCCTGGCGGGCCTGCGCTCCGTCGACCTCCTCGCGGCGATCGGTCTGCTCTGTGGGCTCGCCCTGGTCGGGTGGCGCGGCCGCGCCCGGGGGGGGACCGTCATCGGCCTCCCGCTCCCGCTCGGGCTCCTCGGTGTGGCGCTGCTCGCGGTGTGGCTGCTGCTGCTCGACCGACCGCCGGGGTGGCGAGCCCTGCTCCCCGGCGTCGTGCTGGGTGCCGCGTTCGCCACGGTAGGGGCGGAGGGGGCGCTCCACCGCTGGCGGTCGGCGCGACGCATCGCCGGGTACCGCCTCGGCGTGAAGCTCGGTGCCGGCGGGATGGGCACGGTGTACCTGGCGATCGAGCCAGGCACAGGTCGGGCGGTCGCGCTGAAGGTGGTCCGCCCGGAGCTGTTCGGCGGAGAGGCGGACCGCGCACGGTTCAGGCGGGAGGCCGAGATCGGCGCCGGCCTGGACGACCCCCGCCTGGTGCGGCTGTATGCCTGGGGTGAGTGCACGATCACGGAGGGTGGCCAGCCTCGGGCCACCGCCTGGCTCGCCATGGAGCTGCTCACGGGCAGCACCCTGCGCGACCTGCTCCGCCAGACCGGTCCACTGCCGGTGGGCGAGGCGTGCGCCATCGGGCGGGAGCTCTGCCTCGGCCTCGCCGCCGTGCACGAGGCCGGCGTGGTGCACCGCGACGTGAAGCCGGAGAATGTGTTCGTGGAGCGGTCCGGCGCGATCCGGCTGATGGACTTCGGCGCTGCTCGCGGGGTGGGCCAGCGGTCCCGGAGCGCGCGCCAGGTGCTCGGCACCCTCGGCTACCTGGCCCCCGAGCAAGGGCGTGGCCAGGCGCCCGCACCCAGCGCCGACCTGTACGCGGTGGGGGTGGTGCTGTATGAGCTGCTCACCGGCGGCCGCCCGTTCCGCACCAGCGACCTGCTCACCTTGCTCGCAGAGGTGCTGGAGAGCGAGCCTCCGCCGCTCACCGAGGCCCGCCCCGCCGTGCCCGCTGAGCTCGCGGCGCTGGTGCACCAAGCCCTCGCGAAGGACCCGGCCGACCGTCCTGCCGACGCGCGCGCCATCGCCGCCGTGCTCGAGCTGTACGCCACGACGGGCCCCCTCGCACTGCCGGTGGCGGGACCCCCTCCGCTGGCCACCGTCGGCCTGTCGGGGCGACTGTCCCAGCTCGCCCGCCTCAGCCCGCCGCCTCCGCCCGAAGACCCGACCTGGTGGGACACCCAGGAGGAGGTGGACGAATGACCCTCCTCCTCCTGCTCGCCTGCGCCCAGGACCCCGCCGCCTGGACCGCACCGATCCCCCAGCCCCAACCGTCGCTGCCGGCACTGTGCCGCGCAGAGCCCGCGCTGGTGCTGCCGCTCGGTGAGGCATTCCTGGCGTTCACCGCGCTGCCCGATGGCGGGTATGCGCTAGCCACGGAGACGGCGCTGGTGCGGGCCGAGGCCCACGCGCCGCCCTCGGGCACCTCCATCCCTGTGCCCGGCGTTCCGGCTGACCTGACCGTCGGCGCCAACGCCCTCTGGGTCGCGACCTCCCGCGGCCTGGTGCGGGTGCCGCTGCCCTGGGGGAGCGGTCCAGCCACCCTCGCGGCCGCTACCCCCCCCCTCGGCCGGGTCGTGGTCTCGGCCGGGCGGGTGTGGGCGAGCGACGTGGAGGGCACCCTGCACGCGTGGCCGCTCGCCGACCCGCTACCCGCCGGTGAGCGCGTGACCCTGGGGCGGTCCCGGGCACCGCTCGCGCCGGCGCAAGACGGCGTGGTGGCCTCCACCTACAACGGATTCCATCGGGTGCGGGCGGCCGGCGGTCTGGTGGTGGGCGAGCCGGCGCTGCCCGGCTTCCGGGGCATGGCCTATGGCGTCGCGTCCCGTGATGGCCAGGTGTGGGGGACAGGCTTCGGCGGTGCGCTGTGGCGGCGCTCTGGGGGAGTTGCCGAGTCCACTCCGGCCCAGTCAGCGATGCAGCTGGCGTCCACCTCGGACGGTGTGCTGCTGGCGGCCCGAGGCGGGGTGTGGCGGTGGGTGGACGCCGACGCCGAGGCCACGCGGGTGCCGGGAGAAGGTGGGGTCATCGGGGTGGCTTCGGATGGCGCCCTCTTGCAGCGCCACGGGATGGCCACCCTCGGCGCTGAGGGTGTTGTCTCCGCCTGGGAGGTGCCGGCGCCACCGATGGCCATCGAGTCCCTGGGGGAGGGCTGGGCCGTCGTGTGGTCGGACCGGGTGGAGCACCTGGATGGGGCCGCGCGGGCCTCGGTACCCCTGGCTGGGCCCCCGACCGCTGTGGCCTCCGATGGGCTGCGGGTCGTGCTCGGCACGGGCGACGGGGCCTATGTCTGGGCGGGCGCGGACACGCCACTGGAGCCACTTGCGCGCGGCGGCGTCGGCGCGGTGGCGGTGCGCGGCGATCGGGTTGCCCTCGGTCTAAGCGACCGCACGCTGCGCGGCTGGAGCTGGGGCCCGGACGGGTGGGCGGAAGACTGGATCACCACGCCGTTCGCGGGCTTGTCCGGTCCCTCCGCGGTGTCCCTCGGCCCGGATCGGGTGCTCGCGGCGGCGGACAGCTACCCCTATGCGCGCCTCGGAACCGGCTGGCCGCCCCGCGACGACGGCCTGATCACCTTCGCCTCCGGATTGGACAACGCGCGAATCATCGGCGTACCTGTTGGCTTTTTGGCCGCTCTGCCGGGGTGGGGTGTGCAGCGTGTCGGCGGTGAGGACTGGGACGCCGCGGTACCCGGCTCCCCCGTCGACCTGGCCGTTGCACCCGGGGGGATGTGGCTCGCGCTCGGCCTCGGTGGCATCGGCTGGCTCGACGATGACGGGACCTCCTGGGCCTGCGGGCTGCCCGGAGATGTGCGTCGGGTCCACCTGCGGTCCGACGGGCTGTGGACCGCTACGGAGACGACGCTCACCCGGTGGGCAACCCCCCCGTCGCCGCTCTGAGCTACGGTGCGGTCGGCTCCGCGCGGGCCGTCGGGGAGGGGCATGGGAGCCGCGATCCGGGTCGCCGTCGAGGTAGAGCCCGCCGGCGGGTGGCGGGTGGCGGTGGAGGATGGGGACGGGCGTCCCCGCACGGGCCGCGTGCCGGCGCTCGCAGTGGGCCGGCTCGGTGCCGAGCTCGCTTCCGCGACCGCGCTGGGGGCCAAGCCGCCGCTACGGGTGGCGCAGCGCGACCGGGGAGACCGCGCCTATGGGCAGGCGCTGGCCCGCGTGCTGCGGATGGCCGAGCCGCCGGTGGTCGACCACCTCGTGGCCTGGCTCGCGGGCCACGCCGACCGGTCGGACCCCGCGGTGGTGGTCGTCGACGCCCTGGATGTCTCCGTCCGGAGCCTGCGCTGGGAGCTGCTCGCGAGCGCTGTGGACGGCCCCGCCTACGAGGCGGATGGTCGGGTGGTGCTCGCGCGAGGGCACGCCGGCCGGCCGCTGGACCCGTGGGTCGGGGGTGGGCGGCTGCGCACGTTGCTGTGGTGCCCCCTGCCCGACGACCCCGTCTGTGCCGCGCGGGTGGCGACCCTCGCGGCCGACCCCGATGTGCTGTGGGTGTCGCTGGACGCGCTGCCCTCGCCGGCTCCCGACGTGGTGGACGTGCTCCACGTGGTGTGCCACGGCGCGGCGCTCGGGTCTGAGGTGGCGCTGCTGTGGGGAGCGGAGCCGGGCTCCGCCGACGCGCTGGCCCACGCCGTGTCGCCGCTGCTCGACCGGGTGGGGCTGGTGGTGCTCGAGGTGTGCGAGGGAGGGCGGGCGACCTCTGATGAGCTGGACTCGGTCGCCTCGCGCCTGATCCGGGCAGGTGCGGCCGCCGTGGTCGCCTCGACCGATCCGCTCACCGTGACGGCCGCCGGCGTGTTCACCGCGGCGCTCAGCCGGGCGCTACGGCGCGGCGCTCCGCTGGCGGGCGCGGTGGCTGCCGGCCGGCGGGCGCTGCGGGGGCCGAACGTCGCCCGGGCGGACCGTGGCTCTCGCTGGCACACGCCCACGCTGCTGGTGGCGGGTCTCAGCGTGCCGGGGCGCCGTCTGCGGGCCTCCGCCTGGACGCCTTCGAGCTGGCCCGCGCTGTCGGCGGGCACCCGCGGGTGGCTCGGTGCCGCCCGGTCCCGCGCCATCGCCCGGGAGCAGGGCTTCCTCGGGGTGGAGCACCTGGCCGTGGCGCTGCTCGACCGGCCCCAGGCCCGCGGGCTCCTTGCCTGGGTGCGGTCCGGGCTGCTCCCCGGGTTCGAGGAGGAGAGTCCGGTCACCTCCCTGGTCGCCGGGTTCTCCCAGCGCGGGGCTCGCCGGGCCCCGGCGCTGACGGCTCAGCTCGACGCGGTGGTGGGGGCCCTGCCGCCCCTCGCCGAGCCCGACCTCCTCATGCAGGCGCTGCTCGCACACCCGGCCTGCCTGCTCCACGGCGTGCGCCCGCACCTGCTGTCGCTGTCCGGCCACGCAGACGCCCTCCCACCCGCTGCACCCCGCTGGCCTGCAGGACCGGCGGGGGTGCTCGCGGTCGCCTCCGGCCCGCACGCGGGGCTGCGCCTGTCCCTCACCCCCGGCGAAGCGATCGGGCGGAGCTCCGGTCTGGGAGACCGGGCCGAGGTGGCGCTGTATGCCGACACCCAGGTGACCGACCGCCGCCTCCGACGGCGGCACCTGGTGTGGCTGGGCGAGGGGCGGGTGCAGGTGGTGGGCGGGCCCGCGCGGCACGTCATGGGCGACCGCACCGAGGCGGTCGTGGCCGGGCAGAGCGTCACGCTCGCGATCGGCGACGTGCTGATGCTCACGCCGTCCACCTGGGTCGCGGGGGTCGCGGGCCTGGCGGAGTAGCGCGCGGGGGGTGACTGGCGACAGCGGGTCCGCAGTGCCTCCGCTCACCACACGCGGGGTACCCTCTCGCGCCAGGGAGGTGGCATGCGCCGGTTGTCGTGGGTGCTCACAGGGGTCATGCTCGCCGGTCTGGGCTGCGGGTTTGGTGGGGAGCCGAGGGAAGTGCTCGGGGAGCAGTGCGGCGTGGGCGTGACGCCCGCCGCCTGGACCTGGGTGAGCATGCCGAACGACACGATGGACCTCCGACTGGCCTGGCTGTACGACGGGCTCGTGCTGGTGACCTGCCAGCCGCGAGATGAGCTCCGGGCCCGGTCACTCGCTGGCAGCCTGGATGACTTCCACAGACCCGGACGACGCCTGCTCGGGCCGTACCGCTACACCACCACCGACGGGTCTCCCTCCGTGTGGGTGGATTACGTCGATGACGGCTACCGCTGGCGTGGCGGCGTCATCCGTGCCCCTCATGCGGACCTGTACGTGTTTGCCACGGTGCCCGAGGCGAGCTGGGATCTCGCCGCCCCCGCCATCGCTACGATGCTGGCGTCCGTTCGTGTCGAGCCGCGCCCGGAGGCCCGGTGGCTCGGGGAACTCCCGCCGTTTCCCGCCCCGGCGCCATTGCTCGCGTCCCGCAGGGGTGTCTCTCCGACGAACCGCCCGATGCGCGCTGAGCTGGCGGTCACCATGCCCGACGGCATGCCCTTCGAGCGGGTGGCGTATGCCTCGGGTGATCTCGCGCTCGCCGGCTTTCAGACACGTGATCCGGGGGACGGCGTGCGCCATCCGGCCGTGCTGTGGGTCGAGGGCGGGTTCGGTGGCCCATCGGTGCCCTGGCAACGAGGTCCGGTCGACAACGACCAGTCTGCGATGGACTTCGTCGACGCGGGGTTCGCGGTGTTCGTCCCGTCGTTCAGAGGGGAGCTGGACAACCCGGGCCTGCAGGAGATGTTCTTCGGTGAGACGGAGGACCTGCTCGCTGCGCTCGAACACCTGCGCGCCCTGCCCTGGGTCGACCCCGAGCGCATCTGGCTCGCCGGGCACTCCACCGGCGGCACGAACGTCCTGCTCGCGGCCGTTGCTGGCGCTGAGGTGCGCGGCACCCTGGTGTTCGGCGGTCGGGCCGACCTGCGCGGAGTGCTCGCGAGCTACCCGGACGTGCCGTTCGACATCGAGGACCCAGAGCAAGTGCACCTCCGCTCGGCGGTGCACTGGGCGCACCGCCTGGAGCACCCGGTGTTCTGGTTCGAAGGCGACGACGCGTGGTCGGCGGATGGGTTCGCGCTGGCCCGCGCCGCCACCCGTGCGCCGGCGCAGGCGTTCTCCGTCCCCCGAGGGGACCACTTCTCGATCCTGGCACCCGTGCGGTCCGTGCTGATCCCCAAGCTGCTCGCAGACGACCCCGCCGGGTCGGTGTTCACCGTCACCGAGGCGGAGCTGTTGGAGGCGATGATCGCCGAGTATGGAGAGCTTGAACTCGACTCCGTCGCCCCGGGTCCGTGAGCCGAACGGTCGCGGGCGCCCTCCTCAGGGCCCAACCCACCACACCGCCACCGTCGCCTGCTCCGCGATCTCCCGCAGCGCCTCCCGCCGGATCGACGCCGGCGACTCCACCACCACCCGAACCCACCGCGGCGGCGACCCGAACGCGGCGCTCTTCAGCACCGCCACCTCACGGTTCGGCACGTCGCGGTCCTGGCGCCAGACCACCGGCCGGTCGAACACCCGCCCCCCGGCCACCTTGCGCTTGCCAGCGTCGGGCTTGGGCCCGGTCTCCCGGCTCAGCGTGAACGTGAGCGCGGTGGTTGGCTCGGGCGTGTCGAGGCGCTCCCAGTCGCGCGCGGCGTAGCGGGCGTGGTCCGGACTCAGCTCGTGGTGCAGCGCCATGCGGTCGCGCACGTCCAGCTCGAGGGTGCCCTGCGCGACCAGCAGCTCCAATGACGCCCGGTAGCCGCCGAGATCCCGGGGCCGCTCGCCGGGGCGGAGCTGACTCAGCGCGGCGGTGAGCACGGCCTGGCAGCTCGCGTCGGCGGCGGCTGGGCCCGACAGCGTGGCCGACAGTCCGATCACCGACCGGTCGGGCAGCACGGCCACGCCGGTCCGGGTCCAGGTGCCGTCCTCCGACCGCGCGACCGTCAGCACCAGGGTGCCGTCATCTCCACGGCCGCGCTCGATGGGCCCGTCCTCCCCGGCGTCTGACCGGCGCGCCGCGAACCACGCATCGACGTCCGCCTCGTGCCGTCCGGCGAGCACCAGCAGGTCCTCCGCAGTCACCGTGGCCGCGCCGCCAGCCCACACCCGCGTCTCCTCCCACATCGGAGCGCCCACCATCGCCTGCCGGCGGTCGGCGAGGGCCAACCCGGTGACGGACTCCGAGCCCGACGCGTCGAGCGGCAGCACCACCCGGCTGAGCATCAGGTCCACCCCGTCTGCGGACGGCACCACGGGGCAGGCCGCCATCGCCGCCGTTGCCAGTATCCACAGCCACATCCGCCACCTCCGGCCGGGGGAACGTATCAGCGCGGGGCCGCCGCCGTCGGGTGACGTGGGTCCGTCAGCGCTCCGGCGGCGCGGACCGTTACGCCGTCAGCAGGAGGTGGTCCCGCGTGTCGAGAATCCCAAGCGCGATGTTCTCGGTCCGCTCGACGTCGAGCGGGGCCGCGCACGAGCGACGCGGCGAGTACCGGGTGCCCGAGTCCACCGAGGCGCTCGGCACCGACTTCACGGGGATGTCCCGGGCCGACACGATCGCGCGGTTCGATGCGATCCTCGCCCAGAAGATGCACGGCATCGCGTTCAGCCCGTTCGTAGACGGCCAGTCGCCGGGGTCGGTGGTCAGCGAGGCACAGATCCGATCGCGGCTGGAGATCATCGCGCCATACACCAAATGGATCCGTTGCTTTTCCTGTATCGACGGCAGTCAGGCGATCCCGCGCATCGCGCGGGAGTTCGGGCTGAAGACCATGGTGGGCGTCGAGCTCGGTCCCGATGCGGCGGCCAACGAGGTCGAGCTCGCCAACGGCATCGCCATCGCGCAGGCGGGGCACGCCGACATCCTCGCGGTGGGCAACGAGATCCTGCTTCGGAAGGACCTGAGCGAGGACGCGCTCCTCGGCTATATCGCCAGGGCGAAGGCCGCGGTTCCCGATGTTCCGGTCAGCTACGTAGACGCCTACTTCCTGTTCGAGAACCACCCGCGGGTGGCCGACGCCTGCGACGTGCTCCTGGTCAACTGCTACCCGTTCTGGGAGGGCTGCCCCGCAGAGTACGCGATGGTGTACATGCAGGAGGTGTACGGCCGCTCGGTGCGGGTGGCGAACGGCAAGCGGGTCATCGTGAGCGAGACGGGCTGGCCGACCGTCGGCTCCACCTTCGGCGAGGCGGAGCCGTCGCACGACAACGCGCTCCAGTACTTCATCCGCACGTTCGACTGGGCCGCGACGGCGGGCGTGGAGCTGTTCTACTTCGCGTCATTCGACGAGGCGTGGAAGGTGGGTCGAGAGGGGGATGTGGGCGCGCACTGGGGAGTATGGGACAAGGATGGTGTGCTGAAGTTCCGGTGAGAGTGGGCTGGGCTGCCGGCGTAGGCAACCCCGCCAACCCTGTCTGCTGGACAGGGTTCGCCCCCACTCGCCATCGGTCGCCAACCCTGTCCGCCAGATAGGGTTCGCCCCACCCCGCCAACCCTGTCCGCCAGACAGGGTTCGCCCGCACTCGCCCACCGCCCCGCCCCCCGGGGGGGCCGGGGCGGGGGGGGGGGGGGGGGGGGGGGGGGGGGGGGGGGGGGGGGGGGGGGGGGGCGC
>JBLFXJ010000032.1:0-37177 GCA_047609825.1 Myxococcota bacterium | reverse complement strand
CTTGATCTCGGGGTTCACGCAGGTGGTGCCGCCATCGGTCACCGACTCGCACTTCGTGGCCTGGCCGAGCGTGCCCTCCTGCAGGACCCAGTCGGTCTGGAAGCCGTACGGCTCCGCGCCACCGCCCACGCCATCGAGCTCCACGTAGGCGATCATGCACGTCTGCAGCGAGGACTGAGCTCCATAGCCGTAGTTGTTGTGCACCAACGCACCGGTGTCGTCGATCATCCCGTACACGTTGCAGCCGTGCACGCTCTTGATCCAGTAGCTGCCGACCTGGGGCAGCCCCAGAGACATCGGGGGCACCATCGTGGCGCCGGCGTTGCCCGCCGCCTGCACACACTGGTCGTAGTACATCGCGCCGAGATCCGCGTAGCTCCAAGTGAGGCCGTCGTACACGACCTCCGAGCCGAGCACATCGCTGTCGCGGTCAGCGGACGGAGCGCGCCCGACGACGCAGCGCTGGGCGGAGTCGACCGCGGCCGTTCCGATCACGCTCCAGCCGTCGATCATGCCGTCAAGCTCGGTGCGAAAGCCGAACCAGCCGTTGCCAGCGCTGTACGAGTCGTCCGGAGCGTGCATCGCGCCACGCTTCGACGCCTCGATGGCGCACTCGTTCCAGGTCATGGCGCCGAGGTCGGCCCACTCGTAGGCGTTCTGATAGGCGGGGAAGGAGCAGTCGAACGGGGCCGAGTTGGTGGCGTCGGCGACGAACGGCACCGTGTTGTGGATCGGGGAGCCACCGCCGATCACGGCACCAGCACCCAGGTCACCCACCGCGGTGAGCGTGCAGGTGCTGACATCGAGCATCTGGATGAAGCTCGTACACGCGCCGTCGGGCACAGACGGGCTGAAGCTCATCGCGCCGTCGGCGTCGTAGAGTGAGTTGAGCCAGCGCGGGCCGGTCAGGCCGGTCTCGACGCCGGCGCAGGGGCCGGCCGGGATCACGTCGCTACCGGGGCCGATCCGCGACAGCAGGAACCCGATGCGGGCGTCTGGCGTGAAGCCGGACAGGTCGATGTCCATCGGTCCAGGGCAGCTGCCGCTGAGGCCGAGCGTGGGGGCCGCGAGTGAGACGGCGGGCAACAACAGGACCAGGGACAGGACAGTGCGCATTTTGATGACTCCTAGCGTGTGCTCGCAAGAGGATACCACACCGATCGCTGCCGAATCGAGCGGCAGCGCATCGGAACAACGCCGTGGCGCTGCACCAGCGCAACGGGCGAATCCACCGGCCGTCAGAGCGGATCATCCCCCCGCGCGGTCGCGGCGCGACGCAGCCATCGGCGCCCACCACGCCCGCCGCCCCGCGCGATCTCAGGCGCGGTCGGCTCGACCCATCTTTCGTCCGTCGAACACATCTGCCGGGCGGCTAGGTTGAGTCCGACGCGGAGGCCTGATGACTGTCTCTCATCGGGGGCCCGGACTCGTGCTGCTGGCCATTGTCGCCCTCGGCGGCTGCGATGACCACATCTTCCTGCCCAGCCACGGCGGCGGCGCAGCGCCGACGGCAGCCACCCCCACCGGCGGCACGACCCCGACCGGCAGCACCACCCCGCCCACCGGCGACGACTTCTGCGCAGTGCAGGCGATCATCAACGCCAACTGCCTGGCCTGCCACGGTGCCTCTGCCTTGGGCGGCCTGGAGCTGCAGACCGACCCCCACGCCGCCATCGTCGGGGTGACCGCCACCATCGACCCCACCTGGACCCTCGTGGTGCCCGGAGACCCGGACGCATCGCTCCTGCTCCAGAAGATCGCGGGCACCCAGCCGGCTGGCGCGGGCACCGAGATGCCGCCTGGCTCGGGTCTCGATGCCGATCTCGTGGCCATCGTACGCACCTGGATCGAAGACGGCGCCACCGACCTGTGCGCCAACCCCGACACCGGCGCCCCGGTGGTCACCGGCTACCACCCGGACGGGTTCGAGGACGCGTCGGTGCACGGGCAGGAGGCGAAGCTCCAGGTGCAGGCGTGCGGCGACTGCCACGGCGCCGACCTCACCGGGGGCGCCGGGCCCTCCTGCGACTCCTGCCACACGGCGGGCTGGCGCACGAACTGCACCTTCTGCCATGGCGGCGACTTCGACGAGACCGGAGCTCCCCCGCGACACATCTCAGGCATCGACGACGGGCTCGACGCCACCTTCGTCCCCCACCTGGCGCACACCGTCGACACGGACCTGCACCTCGCGTTCCCGTGCGAGACCTGCCACATCCGTCCCACCGACGTGCTCTCTACCGGGCACCTGTTCGTGGCAGACGCCACAAAGGGACGGACAGAGGTCACATTCGGCGGCCTCGGGGTAGGCGCCGCGTGGGACGGCAACGGCGGCTGCAGCAACCTGTACTGCCATGGCACGGGCCGGGCGCCAGGCAGCATGGACCACCTGGGCACCGTGTCCACCTGCCACGACTGCCACCCGGACCTCACGAGCAGCGACGACGCGTGGGGCCGGATGAGCGGCGACCACGAAGACCACCTGGATGAGGACTTCAGATGCGAGGACTGCCACGGCGCCACCACCGCCGATTCGACCTCGATCCTGGACCCCGCCGTGCACGTCGACGGCACGGTGAACGTCCTCATGCCGGACGGCATCACGTTCAACGGAACCACCTGTACGGGCGCCTGCCACCGGGAAGGCCACGGTGGCCGTACCTGGTGACGACGTAGGATCCGCGACGACTTCGCCGAGGGCCACCCACGCGCTCAGTCACGGGCCAGGAGCAAGCGCACCCGCCGGAGGTCCTGGGTCGGCTGCTCGCAGGTGCCGTCGAAGCACACATAGGCGAGTGGACCGTCGGCGCCGGCGTGCTTGCCCGCGATGCCTGAGAAGTCCGCGAGGGCCTCCAGGTCTGCCGGCCGCACCACCGCGAGCACGGCGTGGGGGCGGTACTCGGCGTTGTACAGGTCCACGAACGGCTGAGCGCTGGCCCGATCCGGCGTTGCCACGATGAGCTCTACGCTCGGGCGAGAGAGCGCGTCCACCACCACGAGGAGCGACGACACCGTGCCCGGCGAGCGCCGCAGGTACCGCGCTGCCGCCTCGAGCCCGCGCTGGATGTGCTCGGAGCTACCCGACGGCGCGCCATAGGAGCGCAGGCGCCGGAGCACGGCCACGGCTCGACCACTCCCCGACGGACGCGCGCCGTCCGACAGCTCCTTCTGCCGGACCAGCAGCCCCTCCGCCCCCACCTCGGTGAAGAAGAACCCGCCGTGCACCGGGTCCCAGAACCGCTCGGTCAGGATCGCGGCCACGCTGTCGGCAGCGACCAGCCACCGCGGGTCGGGGTCGGCCTCGTACAGGTCGAGGAGCGCCTCGGCGAACCACGCGTAGTCGTCGATCACGCCGGCCGGCGACCCGGGCTCGAGGGTGCGCGGCAGCCCGCCGTCCGAGTGACGAGCCGCCAACACCGCCTCAGCCGCACGGGCCGCGGCCGTCACCAGCTCCGGGTCGTGCAGCAGGCGCCCGGCCCGGGCCAGTCCGCCGATGGCCAGCGCGTTGTACGCCACCACCCGCTTGGTGTCGGTGGGCGGCTGGGGGCGAAGCACGCGGGCGGCGAGCAATGCGGCGCGCGGCTCCGCGAAGGGCGAGGCGTCCGCCGTCCGCCGGGTGAGCACGCTGGTGCCGTGCTCGAAGTTGCCGCGGGAGGTGACCCCGTAGGCGTCGAGGAAGGGGCGGGCGCCGTCTCCCAGGACCCCACGCACCTGCCCCGGCGTCCAGGTGTAGGTAGTCCCCTCCTCCCCCTCGGTATCCGCGTCCTGGCTGCTCGAGAACGACCCATCCGGGTGCCGCATCTCCCGCAGCAGATACGTCGCCACCCCACGAGCCACCGCGGCGAACCGAGGCTCGTCCAGCGCCACGGCGGCCTCGGCGTAGATCCGCAGTAGCTGGCCGTTGTCGTAGGTCATCTTCTCGAAGTGCGGCACCGTCCACGCAGGGTCCACGGTGTAGCGGTGGAATCCACCCCCGAGCTGATCGTGGATGCCACCCCGGTCCATGGCGTGCAGCATCTGCCGCACCGGCCGCAGCGCGCGCTCCTGCCGATGGGTGACGCCGTAGGCGAGCAAGTACTCGAGCCGCGAGACCATCGGGAACTTCTTCGCGCCCCAACCCGGATTCTCGGCGTCCCACCCCTGCTCCATCCACGCCACGCCGTCGTCCGCCGCGCCCCAGTTCACCGGGTCGACCGGCACGATGACGGCGGAGGCGTCCAGCTTCCGTTGCAGGCCCGCGGCCGTCAAAGCCACGTCGGCGGGATCGGTGCGCCAGCGCTCGAGCTGGGCGGCGAGCACATCGTGGAACCCCGGACGATTCAACCGGGATTCCGGTGGATAGTAGGTGCCGGCGAAGAACGGGCGCCGGTCGGCGTCGAGCCAGATGCTCGCGGGCCAGCCGCCGCGGCCGTTCAGCGCGTACACGGCGTCCATGTAGATGCCGTCCACGTCGGGCCGTTCCTCACGATCGACCTTGATCGCCACGTAGTTCGCGTTCAGGTAGGCGGCGGTCGCGGGGTCCTCGAAGGACTCCTCCTCCATCACATGGCACCAGTGGCATGCGGCGTAGCCGATGGACAGGAACACCGGCACGCCACGGCGCTTCGCCTCCGCGAACGCCGCATCCCCCCACGGGTACCAGTCCACCGGGTTGTGGGCATGCTGCAGCAGGTACGGACTCGTCTCCGCGGCGAGGCGGTTGGTGAACGGGCCGACCAGCACATCGGGGCCCGCCACCCGGTAGCCGTCGACCGGTGCCGACGCGGGCGCCCGAGCCGGGGGCGGAGACGCCGTGGACGGGGGAGCGGCACAGGCCAGCAGCACGAGACACAGCCACACGATTCCACCCTCCTGGAGTCAGAGCACAGGGGGTCCACCCGACCGAGCGCAACCCGCAGCGCTGCCGCTACTCGCAGGTCCACCGGAAGTCGGTGATGGTGTCGACGGGCTCGAACTCGCCGTCGTCATCCACCGCCGTGACCACGGTGCGCACCGCGAGGCCAGCGTCGTAGTCGCTCTCGGTGACGAACCGATCATAGCCGTCTCCCGGGGGCAGCACCTGCTCGTCCCGCTGCACCTGGCAGTCGTCCAGGTAGGTGGTCTCGGCCACCCACTCGGCCGCCCCCACCCCGTCGCGATTCCAGCTGAGCGCCAGCGGCAGGCGCGTCTTCACGCTCCACGACCGCACGGCCACCGAGTCGCCCGTGCCCGAGCGGCAGGTCTCCACCTGGTCGCGGGAGTCGCTGAAGTCGGTCCATTCCGAGGTGCACGACTCCAGCCGGAAGCCGTTGCTGCGCCAGATGTCGGTGACCACGCGGCCGAGGCCGTCGTAGGTGAGCTCGCGCTCCTTCACGTCACCCTCGAACAGGTCTTCCACGGTCGAGGACTGCAGCTGCCCATCGTCGCGCAGCATCGAGCTGACCCGGCGGATCACCCCGTCTCCGCGCAGCTCCTGGGTCTCGATCCGACGACCCTCGGCCCACTCGGTGCTGACCCGGAGATCCCACACGCCGTCCTGGTTCATGTCGTCTTCGTAGACGACCTCACGCCCCAGCGCGTCGAACCATGTGGTGGTGGTGTGGGGGAAGTCGCCGCCGACGCTGCCCACCACCTGGCACTCTGCCCGGCGAGCCAGCTCCGGACACTCGCTCTCCCACGCGCCGCTCAGCGCGGTGTTCGCCGTCGAGCCGTCACTTCCGGCGGACAGATCATCCAGCGGTTCCCCGGACACAGTGAACGTGCCGGCGGACGGAGCGCACGCAGCGAGGAGGAGGAACCAGCGAGCCATACGCAGAGCATAGCCGCAAGAACGTCAGCCCGGTGTGGAGGATGGCGTGACGATGGCGACGGCCTCGATCTCGACCAGCATCTCGGGGTCGACCAGGGCGCTCACCTCCACCATCGCGGTGACCGGCCGGATGTGGGCGAACACCTCACCATGCACGCGAGCGATGGGCTCCCAGCGCGAGATGTCGGTGACGAACATCCGCGTGCGCACCACATCGGAGAGCGACGCGTCGAGCTCCAGCAGCGCCGCCTCGATGATCTCCAGACAACGCCGCGTCTGCGCCGCTGGATCTCCGCGACCCACCAGCGCTCCGTCGGGCCCCTGGGCGGTGGTTCCGGCCACGTGGATGGTGTCGCCCACCCGCACCGCGCGCGAGTAGCCGGCGATGGACTCCCACGGGGCACCGCTCTGGACGTGACGACGCATCGCTACTCCGCGTACAAGGTGACGTTGCGCGCGACCTGATCGGCGATGTGCAGGGCGGCACCCCACTCCGGATGGCGCACGATCACAAACCCATCACTCACCAACGTGCGCAGCCAGTCGCGCCGGTGTTGCCCGGGCTTGAGCAGGTTCTCCCAACACACGTACTCACCGTAGTCGCGGAGGAAGGTGTACAGGCCGTCGATGTGGGTGATGCGCCCCTGCCCGAGGGCGCGCTTGAACACGATGGCCGCGTTGTACCGCCGCGGGTGGTGGATCTGCACCTCACGCCAGCACACGGCGCGCGCCCACTCCCGGAACAGGTCGATGTCGCTGGTGAGGTTCATCTGGTCGACAAGGTGCGCGCCCCCAGGGCGGCAGCCGATCTCGCCGAACACCACGTCGCCATCCGACTTCCGGTACCACTCCATGTGGGTGAAGCCGGTGCCCATGCCGAGCGCCGTGAGCACCCGCCGGCCGAGCGCGATGCCGTCGCGCAGGTGGGGCTGGTTCAGGTCGCGGATGGTGCAGATCACCGGGCTGATCCACTCGTTCTGCCGGGCGATCAGCGGGCGCGGCAGGTACTGCGCGACGTTCTCGTACGCGGGCCGGCCCTCGATGCACACGGTGTCGTAGGTGTACTCCTCGCCCTCGACGAACTCCTCGATGCTCACCTCGGGCACATGGGCCGTCTTCGCGAGCACTGTGGCCAGCTCGCGGGCGTCGTTCACCCGGTAGGTGTCGGCGCTGCCGGCACCCGCGATGGGCTTGAGGATCAGCGGGTAGCCGATGGCCTCGGCCGCCTTCCACGCTTGAGCATCATCGGTGACCCGGGCGCTGTGGGGCACGCGCAAGCCGGCCGCACGGATGCGCTCCTTCATCAGCTCCTTGTCCCGGAACCCGCGCACGGTATCCAGCGACATGCCCACGGCACCCACCGCCTCGCGGATGCGCGCCGCGAGGATCACCACCGGCTCCCACTGGGCCTCCACCCGATCGATCGGGGTGTTGCCGACCCACGCCACCACCCGCTGGAGCACATCGCCCTCGTCGAGGATGCGGGGCACGTGCAGGTAGCCAGTGAGGTAGCGCTTGACCTCGGCGGGCAGCGCCGCGGTGGGAGCGTCGCCGACGCCGAACACGCGGGCGCCGACCTCGGCCAGGCCGCGCACGTAGTTCGCCATCTCGGACGGGTAGTGGGGGCAGAGGAACACGACGTTCATGGGGCCCTCAGGCAGGGCGACTGCTAGCGCGCGCCATCTGTGGCAGCCACCGGTCGGCGCGCTCCGTCCAACGAAGTCAGTCCACCGTCCGGCGCGACTTCGGGAGCCACCGCCCGATGGGTCGTGGACCCGCCGACGCACCGCCCGTGCACCCACCTGGCTCCGCCGACCCCGCTGCGCTAGGCCGCCCGCCATGCGCGGTCAGATCCACTTCCTCGGGCCCCAGCGCCCCGCCCCCAACCTCTCGCCCGTGCTCGCCGGCCTCGAGGGCACCGGTTCCGTGGTGGCGATCACGGCCGGCTGGCGGCACGACGAAGCGGAGACCCGCGCGCTTCGCCAGGTGGTGGGCGACCGGCTTGTCGAGCTGCCGCTGTACCGCTGGTTCGAGGGGCTGGGCGGCAACGCGCTGATGCCCGCCTGGCACGCCCGCCAGCAACGCATCCTCGCCATCAAGGACGTGCACCGGGTGCGCCTGCACCAGGCCCTGGGCGCCGTTCGCCGCCTGCTCGACGCCGAAGCGAGGGGAGCGAACGAGGCGGGCTCGCCGCTGCGGTGGGCCATCGACGACGTGCGCCGCATCGACCAGCAATACCTCGACCAGGTGGATGGCCTGGCCGCCGACCACCCCGAGTGTCTCGCGCCGTGGGAAGACCCGAGCGTGCTGCCGCTGCACCGCGAGGCATCCGACACCCTCGCTGCGGCCCACACGATCCTGCTGCCCGGCGGCCACGTGGGCGTGCTGCGGAACCGGCTGTTCTTCTTCGGCCTCGACCGCGTGCTCCCCGCCGTTCGCGCCCGCGGCACCCACCTGGTGGCGTGGTCGGCCGGCGCCATGGTGCTCACCGAGCGCGTGGTGTTGTTCTACGACGACCCGCCGGATGGTCCCAGCTACCCGGAGCTGTTCGGCGACGGCATCGGCCTGGTGCGCGGCGTGGTGGCCCTGCCCCATGCGCGCCGCCGCCTCCGCCTCGACGACGCCCGGCGGGTGGCGCTGCTCGCCACCCGATTCGCGCCCGCCGCGTGTGTGGCCCTGGAGAACGGCGCCTGGCTCGACCGCCAAGGCGGGGTGCTCGTGAACCGCGGCACGCCAGAATCCGCGCTCCGACTGCACGCTGATGGCACCGTGGTACCGATCCCGGCGGGGGCCGAATGAAGCCGTTGACCGACCTGCTCAAGCGGATCGTCGCCGCGCCCGAGGAGAGCGACGCCGCCCTCGAGGCGTTCATCGCCGGCCGTGAGTTCCCCATCGTAGAGGGGGGTAGCGCCACCTTCTTCTTCTGGATCGGCGAGGCCGTCGACGCCGCGTTCCTGGTGCACTGGGTGTTCGGGCTCGAGTCGCGCCAGGCCTTCCACCGCATCCCACACACCAACGCCTGGTATCTCACCCTCGACCTGCCGAAACGGGCCCGGGTCGAGTACAAGATCGAGCTCCAGCGGGCTGGAAATGCGCGGTGGGTGCGCGACCCCCACAACGACCGGCGGGCGTTCGATCCGTTCGGGTCGAACTCCGTGTGCACGATGCCCGGATACACCGAGCCACCCTGGGTATTCCCAGAGCCTGGTGTGCGCCCCGGCGAGATGGAGTCCTTCGTCATCGACAGCGCGGTGTACGGCGACCAGCGGGAGATCAAGGTCTACCTCCCGCAGGAGTACAAGAGCCACAAGAGCTACCCCCTGTTGATCTGCCACGACGGCGACGACTACCTCAAGTTCGCCGAGATCAAGACCGTGCTCGACAACCTGATCCAGCGGCACGAGGTGCGCCCGCTGGTGGTGGCCTTCACCCGCGGCCACGACCGCAACCGCGAGTACGGCGCGAACCCACGGCAGCCCGAGTTCCTGGTGGACGAGGTGCTGCCAGCGGTTCGGGAGCGGTACTCGATCAGCGACGACCCGCGGGAGCTCGGCCTGCTGGGCGCCAGCTTCGGCGGGGTGAGCAGCCTGTACGCGGCGTGGATGCGCCCCGGCGTGTTCGGTCGGTTGTTCCTGCAGTCCGGCTCATTCGTGTTCACCGACGTAGGCCACCATGGCCGCAGCGCGCTGTGGGATCCGGTGGTCGCGTTCGTCAACGCTCTGCGCGAAGACCCGGCGCGGCTCGGCAAGCCCCGGATCTACATGAGCTGCGGCACGTTCGAATCGCTCATCGCGTTCAACCGCGGCCTGGTGCCACTCTTGCGGGATGCCGGGCTCGAGGTGCGGTTCACCGAGGCCCGCGATGGCCACAACTGGATCGCGTGGCGCGACCGGCTGCGGGGCGGGCTCACGTACTTGTTCCCCGGATACCTGTGGATGTACTACGACTGACGGCTCGGTCTGACGAGGACGGGCTCAGCCAGCCGCCCACGCCTCGGCGAGCGCCTCGACCGCGACGCTGAGGTCCTCGGTCCAGCCAAGCCCCATGGGCATGTCGACCCAGTCCGACTCGCCGCCAGCGTGCCAGTCGAGCTCGCCCGTGACCGGGTCGGCCTCACCCGTCGCCACCGGGCCCACCCAGCCGCCCGACTGGGCGAACACGTGCACCACTCCGTCGGCGTGGAGGAAGGCCGCCAGCTGTCGCCCAGCGGCGTGCAGTCCGACCGCCGACACCACCGCTGCGTCGTGGACCGGATCGGGCCCCTGGTCGGGCAGATCGTCCAGCCCCACTATCCGGATGTCCAGCGGCTCCGCCACCGGCGAGCGGCCATACGGACACCGACACCCCGGCTTCGCCGTCGTTTCCAAGCGCACGACCATCCGCACACCTCCCCGAGAATCCAATGGTCGGAGCGACGCACCGGCTCCGCACGGGCCACACGCTCCACGACCCGGCGTGGGCGGCTCGGCCCGTACTCAAAGGTGGACACCGCAGCACCCACGACAAGCCCGGCCACCGCGACACCCATGTCCTGATCTGGCGCGGGCCCGTCGGGAGCCAATCCGGCCGACCTCGGTCATTCCTCGACAACCAACCTGGCACGACGCCTGCAGTGTCAGTGCATGTCCACGCCGACGGCTCACATGTCCGTGCCCCAACGCCGGCGGAGTGGATGCCCAAGGGGGGCGCGCGGGGGATTTGGCCTCCGCGCGTTCTCCGGGGGCCACCCCACCACAGCTAGCTGCGCGACCCTCCGCCACGGGACGGCTGACCAACTGCTGGGTCGGCGGCACCCCTGCGGTGCTACCCTCCGGCCGTGCACCTCCTGCTGACGTGTCTGCTCGCTCCCGCTCACGCCGTCGACCGGTATGTCGGTCCGGACGACGCCCACCCGACCCTCGCCGACGCGCTGGCCGTCGCCGCCGACGGCGACGTGCTCTACCTCCGGCCCGGCCTGCATGCCGGCGGCGATTCCGTCGCTGTGGACGTGACGATCATCGGTCTGGGCGGGGTGCCCGGCACGGTGTTGCGGGGCGGAGGCGACGCGGTGCTGACCGTGGAATCCGGCACCGCGCTCACGGTCGAGGGGCTGTCCATCGACGGGGCCGGGCTCGGCCGCGGGATCGACGTGCGCCCCAGGGGCTCGCTGTTTGCCGAGCGGGTGGCGATCAGTGACTGCGCCGCGCCGGACGGCGCGGGCCTGCGGGTGGAGGGCGGCACGGCGACCCTGCTCGACGTGGTGCTGGTGGCGAACCACGCCGCGGGGGCTGGCGGCGGCGCCCAGGTGCTGGGTGGCGGCGACCTAGTGGTGGACGACGGCCGGTGGGCGGGCAACACGGCGGTCCGAGGCGGCGGACTTGCGGTGGATGATGGCGTTGCGAGCCTGGTCTCGGTGGCGATGGACCACAACACGGCCACAGCGGACGGCGGTGCGGTGTGGAGCGTGGGCACCGTGGAGCTGCTCGCCTCGTCGCTGTGCGGGAACATGGCAGATGGTCTGGGCGGAGGGGTCGCAGTGCTCGGTGGAGCGGCGGCCCTGCGGGCCGTTGCTCTGCTGGACAGCGTCGGCGGCGCGGTCCACTCCGAAGGCATCGCCACCCTGCGCAACCTCAGCGTGCTCGGCACGGTGGGCGACGGGGTGTCGTCCAGCGGCGAGGTCACGCTCGACGACAGCCTCGTGGCCTGGACGGACGGCACCGGCACCGTGAACGTCGCCACGTCCTACACCCTGTTCTATGCCAACTCCCTGCACTATGACGGTCGCGCCGGCGACGCCGACCTGTACGATATGGACCCCCTGCTCGCGGCCTACACCCCAGACGGGCTGTGCGCCGACGTGCTGCTGCCCGGGCGCGACAGCCCCCTGGTGGACGCTGGCACGCCGTCGGCCCGCGACCGCGACGGCACCGTGGCCGACATCGGCGCCACCGGGGGCGCAACGGCCCTGGCGCTGCACTGGGAGGACGGAGATGGCGACGGCGCGCCGTGGCTGATGGACTGCAATGACGCAGTGCCAGACCGGTCGCCGGCCCTGGCCGAGGTGGTGGCCGACGGCATCGACCAGGACTGCGACACCCGCGACGCCTGCTGGCGCGACGCGGACGGCGACGGCTACGGCGGTGACGTGGCCGTGCAAGTGGCGGGTGCGAGCTGCGAGTTGCATGCCGGCGTCGCCCTGGTCGGCGGGGACTGCGACGACCGGGACCCTGGGGCGAGCCCTGGCCGGCGTGAGGTGTGCGGCGGCGGCGACGACGACTGCGATGGACTGACCGACGACGCCGACCCCTCCCTCGACCCCCTGAGCGTGTCCACCTGGTACCGGGATGGCGACGGGGATGGGTATGGAGACCCGGAAGACGCCCTCGCGAGCTGCGCACCGCCCGACGGCTACACCGCCGATCCGGGCGACTGCGACGACCTGGACCCGTCCGTGTCGCCGGCCGGGATCGAGCTCGTCGGCGACGGGGTGGACCAGGACTGCGATGGCAGCGAGACCTGCTACACCGACGCGGATGGTGATGGCTACGGCGTGCCGGAGCTGGTGCTGTCCGACGACCTGAGGTGCGAAGCCGCGGGGGTCGCGGACCGCACTGGGGACTGCGCGGACGACGACGCGGCCCGCAACCCGGCGACCCGGGAGGTGTGCAGCGGCGTCGACGACGACTGCGACGGCCTGACCGACGATGCCGACGACAGCGTGCTCGCAGACACCTGGTACAGCGATGGCGATGGCGACGGTGACGGCGATGCCAGCCGGTCCGCCGCGTGGTGCCTCCCGCCCACCGGGTGGGTCGCCACGGCCACGGACTGCGACGACCGGGACCCGCGGGTCGAGGGCCTCGACGCCGACGGAGACGGCATCACCACCTGCGACGGCGACTGCGACGACGCGGACGTGGGCACCTACCCCGACGCGCCGGAGTTCTGCGACGGCCTCGACCAGGACTGCGACGGCGCGCCCGACGACGGGTTCACCCTGACCACTTGGTGGGCGGACGCGGACGGCGACGGGTTCGGCGACGCAGACGCTCCCCAGGAGGCCTGTGCGGCGCCACCCGCACACGTGGACGACGCCACCGACTGTGATGACACGGCCCCCACCACCTTCCCGGGCGCGCCGCCGGTCGTGGCAGATGGCGTGGACCAGGACTGCGATGGAGCGGAAGAGTGCTGGATGGACGCCGACGGTGACGGCGTGGGCTCCGATGTCGTGCAGCCCGGCAGCGGCGGGTGCCGAGGCGCTGGGGAGTCGGCGGAGACCGGTGACTGCGACGACGCCGACCCGGACCGGGCACCCGGACTGCCAGAGGTGCCCGACGACGGCATCGATCAGGACTGCGACGGCACGGACGCGTTCGGGGTGGACCCCACATCACCCGAGCCGACGGGCGACACGGGCACCTCGGGCAAGCCCGGCGATGCACCCGCAGGCTGGTTCTGCAGCGCCGCTGGCGGTGCGGGCGGCTGGGTCTGGCTCGCAGCACCGCTGTGGTTCGGACGGCGGCGGCGAGTTGCCCCGCGCCAGTCGTCCTCACGTTAGCGCCGCCGCGAGCGCCCGGTCAGCGTCGGCTCAGCGCCCCGAGCGTCCACTCGAGCCCGCTCGTTCCGCCGGCCTGGTCGCACCCGCCCGGGTCTTCGCCGCCGCCCGCCGGCACCCGCACCACCTCGGGGTCGGGACGCACGGGCGGGTCCACGGCGAGCACCTGCTGCGGCTCGGACAGCGGACCGCGGCCCCACATGTCCACCGCGGCCACCTGGAAGTGCAGGATCTCTCCGGACTGCACCAGGTCCGACACATCCACCTGGGTGCCGTCCACGTCGAGGGTCTTCACCTGGTTCGGGAATGCGTCGTACCACCAGTCGATTTCGTAGCTCAGCGCGTCAGAATCACCGTCGATGGCGGGCTCCCACGCGATGACCACGGCATCCTCCGGCGCCTCGGCGCCCGGAGCGACCACCTGCGGCGCCAGCGGCGCCTCGTTCACGACAGCCAGCACCGCGGCACCCGCATCCACCCGGCCCCAGCCGTAGTACGGGCTCCACCCCTCCGCGTCATAGGCCCCGTTGGGCACGTCGATCTTCTCGGCGGTCGACCGCAGCACCTGCCGGGCCCGCTTCGCCGTGAGTCGCGGGTTCGCCTCGAACATCAGCGCGAACACGCCTGCCACCACCGGGGCCGACGCGCTGGTGCCGGTGTAGTCGCGCCAGTGGTCATCGTCCTCGCCATACGGGCCCCAGCCCTCGGGGCCCGAGGCGTCCGTGGTGAGCAGGCCGGTGGGTGCCACGATGTCGAGCAGGGCGCCGTAGCTCGAGTAGCCAACGCGCCGGTCCCGGCTGTCGATGGCCCCCACGGCCACCACGGCCTTGTTCACCATCGCGCCGTTGCTCGAGAAGTCGCACCCGCTGTTGCCGGCGGACTGCACGAACACCGAGCCGAGCCCACCGCGGCCCTCCTTCTCCACGTAGTCGAGGCCCTCCTCGTACACGACGTTCACGCCGATGTTCGCGCACTCGTCGGAGGCGCCCCACGAGTTCGACAGCACCGACGCACCCGCATCGACGGCCTCCACGAAGGCCTCGTACATCTCGGCGTCGGAGAGGTAGCCGCCGAGCATCTTGATCGCGTACAGGTCGGCGTCGTAGGCCACGCCCGCGCCACCGATGCCGTTGTTGCCGATCGCGGCCGCGACCCCGGCCGATGCCGTGCCATGGGGCCAGCCGTCATACGACCGATCCGGCGACGAATCGCCGTCCTTGTCGATGTAGTCCCACCCGCTGACCACGTTCAGGTCCGGGTGGTCGAGGTCGACCCCGGTGTCGAGGATGGCGATGGTCTGGCCCTTGCCCGTTGCGAACACCCAGGCGGTCTCGGCGTCGATGTCCACGTCCACCAGACTGCCGTTCTCGCCGTCATTCTCCAGGTGCCACTGCGATGCGACGTACGGGTCGTCGGGCAGGGTGGCGGGCTCGAGCTTCCACGCGATGTCGGGGTGCGCCCACCGCACATCCGGCCGGTCGCGCAGCGCCCGTGACAGGGCCACCTCGTCCACGCCGGGCGCCGGGTGCACCACCACCAGGTCACGGTCGCCGGCGAGCGGCCACACCCGATCCACCTCTGGCAGGGCCTCGAGTGCGCCGGGATCGGAGGCTTTCGCCACCAGCCGGCCGGTGAGCCGCGCGGACGTGCCGCCGACGACGCCGTTGTCGAGCGTGGCGGTCTCGGGGCCTTCGCCGGTGAACCACCAGACATCGGACGCCGTCGCGGCGCCGATCAACAGGAGCATGAGCATGGACCATCGTAGCCCGCGGTTCGTGCAAGCCGCCTCACTTCACGCACCGCTGACTCGTTGTACGCTGGGGCATGGCTGGAGGCAGCATGAGCCTGGTTGCGTTGTTGGTTGGATTCGTTGTCGGTGCAGCCGTGCTCGCGGGGCTGTTCGTGCTGCTCGACACTCTCGCGGTCGGGGTCGAGGCATCTGCGGCCGACGGCGGCGACGCCTCGCCGTTTTCCGCGCCGGACGAAGACGCCGCCATCGCCGGAGCATCCACCGGCTTCCCGTCCGATCTGTCGTGGTCCTTCCGCACCGGCGGGATGTTCGACCGCGGGTGGGCGGCCGTGAAAGCACATCCGGTTCCGCTGTTTGTCGGCGGATTCCTCCTCACCGGTCTCGACGCCTGCAACAACAACAACGGCGGGTTGAGCGATGTGGCTGACGTGTTGGAGGACATCGACACCGACAGCGTCGGGCAGCTGGTGTTCTCCCTGTCCGCCGACCACCTCGCCCAGGCCACACCCGACGCGTTCAACGGCGCAATGGTGGCCGCCATCGCAGCAGCAGCGGTGGTGGTGGTGGGATTGGTGCTGGTGTTGTCGATCGTGCTGTCGCTGATCAAGGCCTGGCTGACCAACGGGTGGCTCGCCGTGCACCGCGACATCCTGGTGGAGGGAACCTCGGCGCCGAGCACCGTGTTCACCACGGCGGACCGGACCCTGGCGATCTGGCTCACCCGCCTCCTCGGCGGCCTGTTGCTCGCCGCCGTGTTCGTCGCGGCGGTGCTCCCCGCGGTCTTCTACGGCTTCGCCGCCGGGTTCATGCAGATGGAGGAATCCTTCCCAGAGCTGCTGGCGACGGGTATCGTGGTGCTGGTCCTGGGCGGATTCAGCGTCGTCTACGCCGGACTCGGGGTGATGCTGGCGCCATGGTTCGCCGTCTACGACCGCAGCGGCCCATGGACCGCGCTGCTGCAGTCGTGGCGCGCGGCCAGCGGAAACCGGGTCACCCTGTTCGTGTTCGGCTTCGTTCAGGCCCTGATCATCCTCGGCGCCTTCATCCTCGGGATGCTGATGCTGTGCGTCGGCCTCCTCGTCACGGTACCCATCGCGCGGGCGATCACCGACCTGGCAACCAGCCGGGCGTGGCTGCTCGCCCGTCGGGGCACCGACGCCCCCGAGCTGAAGTTCTGAAGGTAGACCCTCGATGATGCTGACCCTGGCCCGACCCGACGACTGGCACGTGCACCTGCGGGACGGCGAGATGCTCGCGGCCGTCCTCCCCGCCACCGCGGCCCACTTCGGGCGGGCGCTGGTGATGCCGAACCTGGTGCCGCCGGTGACCACGGCCGCCGAGGCCGCTGGCTACCGCGCGCGGATCGCCGCGCAGTCCCCTGCCGGATTCACCCCAGTGCTCGCTGGCTACCTCACCGACACCACCGATCCAGCCGATGTGGCGGCCGGGTTTGCTGACGGCGTGTGGCGGGCGATGAAGCTGTACCCAGCGAACGCCACCACCAACTCGCACCACGGGGTGACCGACATTGCAGGTCGCATGCCGGTGTTCGAGCGCATGGCCGCGATCGGCATGCCCCTGTGCGTGCACGGCGAGGTCACCGACCCGGGCGTGGATGTGTTCGATCGCGAGGCCGTGTTCCTCGCCGACGTGCTGGCGCCGATCCGCGCGGCCCTGCCGGAGCTGCGCATCGTGGTGGAGCACGCGACTACCCGAGAGGCGGTGCAGTTCGTCGAGGCCCACGCGAACACCTGGGCCTCCATCACCCCGCACCACCTGTGGTGGAACCGGAACGCCCTGTTCGCCGGTGGCCTGCGCCCCCACGCGTACTGTCTGCCGATCCTGAAGCGGGAGGGCGACCGGCGCGCGCTGGTGGATGCGGCATGCTCCGGTGACGGCCGGTTCTTCGCGGGCACGGATTCGGCCCCCCATGCAGTGCATCGGAAGGAGCAGGACTGTGGCTGCGCCGGCGTGTTCTGCGCGCCCACGGCGCTGCCCACCTACGCCGAGGTGTTCGACGACGAGGGCGCGCTGGACCGGCTCGAGGGCTTCACCAGCCACCACGGCGCCGACTGCTACGGGCTGCCACGACCCAGCGCGACGGTCACCCTGGTGAAGGAGGCCTGGGTGCCGCCGGAGACGCTGCAGGCCGGCGCACAGACGGTGCGCGTGTTTCGTGGGGGCGAGACGGTCAGGTGGCGGGTTCGGGAGTGAGCTCGTAGTAGCTGCGGTCGGACGGATGAGGCGGGAGGTCTGAGGGCGAGAGGTGTCGGGGTTCGGACGGATCGGGTGAGGCCGATGGTTGTGGTTGGCCAATGATCGCGGTTCGAACGGGATCAGGGAGAGCCGGTGCCTGCTGGCGTGGGTCCTCCCCACTTGCACGGCACCTTCGTTCGCGGAGGTCCGGGCGGCGGCGGGGGTGTTGGGCCAGTCAGGGGTGGGGTTGGGTGGGGATTCGGGGCGGTGGGGGCGGGCGGTCGGAGATGGTGATTCGGGGCGCGGCTGGGTGGGTGGCGGTGAAGCAGATGGGCTGTGGCCGGGTGAAGACGAGTTTCCGTCTATAGAATCGCGTCTCGCTACGATTCAGGACTTACGTGACTGCGACGGCCGCGCTGCAGCAGAGCGGTGGCTCGGGCACTCGGGAGGTTGTTCGCCGCCGGCACGGCCACGCGTTGGAGCAGCCCGCCTGTGGGCACGAAGGTCAGCGGCATTCCCAAGTCGCCCACCTGGGAGCCCGGGTCGGCAGCCCGCACACGCCGGGCGAGCGCGCCGTCCACGCCGGTGCTGGTGCGGTGAGCGCGGACCCAGGTGATGGCGGTCGGCAGCACGGCCTGTCGACGGAGGAGGGGCGCGTCGTCGGCGATGGGGCGTGGGCGGCCAAAGCCGAGGCGAGACCACACGCTCCGCTTTGGCGACACCGGCGCGGGCGCGGTCCACCGGCGGGGTTGCCACGGTGCGGGGGCCAGGCGCAGCCGGTGCGCGGCCGAGCCATCCCAGGTCACGGTGAACCCGTGGGCGGTCAACACATCGAACGCCTCGGCACCTACCGCCGCTGACGCGCGAGGGTCCACGTGATCGCCCTGCAAGCCTCCGAATGCGAGCCACAGACCTCCGCCGTCCAGCGCGTCGAGCACGTCCTGCTGGTGGAAGAACACGCCGCCGCGGGCGTCGGGCCGCCCACCTGCGCCGAGCATTCCCCAGCCATCGGCGAGGGTGCTCGGTATGCCCGCAAGGGTGGCGATTCCGCTAGCCTCCAGCACGGCGAAGGCGGCGGTCAGCCTGTCGGTCTGGGTGGGCCCGTCCCAGAGCGCCTCCTCAGCCTCCGCCTCACGGAGCAGAGCGTCGACGAACGCCACGAACTCCGCATGCGCGGGCCCCTCGGGCCGACGGAGCTGCCGCTCGGTCCACCGCTCGAGCAGGTCCTCACGGGTTGGACAGTACGCGCCGACGCGCACCTCGGTCCGCACGTCAGCGTGCAATGCGTCGGGGTCGAGCGGGGTCGGCACGAATGGGCCCACGCCGCGGTGCTGCCACTCGATCCGCACGAGGATGCGGGTGTCGGACGAGCCATTCCACTGGGTGGTCAGGCCTTCGGCTTGCATCGCCGCAACAACGTCCGCGCCCACCGCCTCGTCCGCCGCCCGCTCGGCCTCCGGCGACAGCTCCTCAGTGGTGCCGAACCCGAGGTACAGGCCCTCGCCGGCGTAGGCCGAGGCCGCGTCCTGGGTGGAGTAGACGCACAGCCCGCGCGATGGCGCACCGGCGGCCAGCTCGAGGTCGAACGAGCGCTCCCACGCCGCCATGCGCGCGTCGTGCAAGGTGGCGCCGACGCCCTGGGCGGTCACGATGCCATCGGCCTCGAGCCGGTCGAAGGCGCGCACCAGCCGATCCAGGTCCGTCTGCGCCGGCGTCACCGCCGCACGCTGGGCAATGGCAGCCTCCACCGCGTCGAGCAGCGCCTCGGGGGCCACATCGTGCCACGCGGTCAGCGTCGCGACGCAGTCCCGCGCGTCGGCACCCACACCGACCAGCAACGCCAGATCATTCGCTACTTCCTTCGATATCTGCATCGCGCCTCCAGGCGGGATCCCTGTTGCGACGTCAGCTATCGCCCCGCGCACAGCGTGCGGACCCAAGTCCGCCGCGGGGTCAGGCACTTCGCGGACCCAAGTCCGCGGCAGGGTCCAGGCACCGCGGCGCGCGGCACAGGTTCAGCCTACACTCCCCATGATGCGTATCTCCCCACTCGACACCGTCAGCAGACCGAGCCGCCGCGGACTGCTCGCCGGACTCCTCGCCATCAGCGGCTGCGGCCTGTTCTCGGGCCCCGACCGCCGGGGCGGCGACAAGGCCAGCCCCGACGGCTCCACCCTCACCGAACACAGCCTGGACGGTCGCCGGTACCTGCTGTACCACCCGCGCCCGGCCGATCCCGCGCCGATGCCGCTGATCCTCGCGCTGCACGGCCGCGGCGCCGACGGGCGCTACCTCGCCCAGCGCATGGAGCTGGCTCGCTTCGGGCCCGAGTTCCCGTTCGTCGTCCTGATCCCCGACGGCACCTGCTCGCCAGCGTCGGACGGTCGCAGCTGCGCGTGGAACTCCGGCAACAGCATCGCCGGGCTCGAGGGCGGCGCCGACGACGTGGCGCACCTGGACCGGCTGCTGGACGCGGTCGCCGCACAGGCCGCCATCGACACCGAGCGCGTGTTCGGGTTCGGGTTCTCCAACGGCGCGAAGATGGCCTACCGACTCGCCGCCGAGCGCTCCGCCCGGCTCCGTGGCATCGGCGTGATCGGCGGCAGCATCGGGGGCCGGGCGACCTCCGACCACCCCGAGCACCGCAACGACCCTGCCGCATTCCGAGCCTCGCCGGTGAGCGTGTTCCACCTGCACGGCCTGGACGACACCGTCGTGCCACCGTTCCCAGATGACGACGCTGGCAACGGCAAGGGCCACACCGAGCTCGGCCTCAGACAGTCCATCGGCGCGTGGATTCGGCACAACCGCACCCGCCCAGCCCTCCCTGACCGCCTGCCACCGGACACCCTGTGGACGAGCACCGGCGGCCGACGCGGGACCGTGGTGCAGGTGCGCTTGATCTCGGGCCGCGACCACGACTGGACCCGGGACGACCTGGAGGCGGTGCTCGCGTTCTTCGGCGAGTGCGGTCGCCGGCGATGACCACCACGCCGGAGTGTGGTCCTGATGCCCTCAGTCCCGGCGGGACGCCACGTACTCCAGGAACACCGACACCGCGTTGATCGCGTACGGGTGGATGTCGAGCACCTCGGTCTGGTTCATCCGCACGCCGCCGTGGATGTAGCCAGCCGTGGTGGAGAGCGGACCGCCGGCGTCGATCACGAGCGTGGGCTTGGGCCCCGGCGCCGAGCCGTAGTGCCAGGCCGGCGGCATCGTCACCACCCCGACCCACACGCCGAACCCCGCCTCGTCCATCTCGCCCGGGCGGTACGTGTCGTACCCGGGGCTGTGCACGCCCACGCTGGCCTCGTGCATCAGCGGCGCTGGCCGGGACGCCCCGATGAGCTTCAGGTCGAGCCACCCGTTCGCCAGACCGATCTGTTCGATGTGGAACGTGTACAGGTCGAAGTGGGCGTCGCGCACCCCGCCGCCGCCATCCCCCGCCGCGGAGGTTCCGGTGGTGCCCGTGGTGGGTATGGTCGGCGTAGATCCTGTAGAAGTGCTGGTGGTGCCCGACACCAGCTGGTCCAGCGGCGCGCCCGGGATTGTGTACCACCGGAGCCGGCGCCCGTAGATCCGGGTGCGGCCCACCTTCTCCATCGCGTCTTCGCCGATGGGCAGCTGGTCGAGCCCTGTCATCAGGTAGGGCAGGTTGTTCAGCTTACCCGTGAGCGGGCTGGCCTGGAGCACAGAGCGCAGGAAGATCGAGGTCTTCTCTTCGTCCACGTTCGAGTAGAAGCCCTTGGAGCCGACGTAGCCGAGCCGCACGTCGAGGCCGCCGGGAGCGAACACCAGCCCGCCGATCCAGTCCCAGGTCATGGTGAATCGCTCGCCCACGTCGGTGCCGGCCGGGAGCAGGGGAGCCAGCGCGCCATAGCCGAAGTTGGTGACGAACAACATGTAGGGAGCCGTTGCGCGGGAGATCTGCAGCGGGTGGATGCCGTAGCCGTTGACGGTCACCGCGTAGAACACCCCGATGTACTTGCCCTGCCACGCCAGGCCCAGCCGATTGGTCATCAGGTCGACCGGGGCATTCACCATGCCGCCCCGGTTGCCGCAGCCCCGCGCGGGGATGTTCTCGATCCCGAAGATGCTGTCGGCCCGGATCACGCCAATGGCGGCCTTGCCGTCGTACGATTCCCGCGCCATGCGCGACACATTGGGCAGCAGGATCTCGTCGGCAAACTGGGCCGCGCCGTAGGTGGCAGCGTTGGTCACCAGCGCCTGCTGGACGAGCACCTCCGATGGCGTGCCCTTCACCGTCTCCAGGTCGCACTGGATGCCGTAGAAGGCGTTCTCGAACCACGCTCCATGGGCGACCTGGGCCGCCGCGAGCAGCCAGAACAGCACGCTCATGGGTTCCTCGGGTCGAGCTGGGTGAACAGCACCTGCACATAGTTGGCCGACCAGTCGTAGTTGGCCGTCTGCTGCACCGCGATCACCCGCTCGGTCCACTCGCTCGGCGGCTTGTACAGCTCCTGCGCCACGCCCCAGCCCGGCGCGAAGCAGCGCTCCAGCTCGCCCTCACACCCGAGGTTCGCCGCGTAGATCGCCATCCACGGATCTTCTCTCTCGGGCACCATGCTCAACAGCGTGAGGGTGACCGGGCCCTCCCGGTCAGTGACCAGCTGGAACACCACGTCGCGGTCCGACACGCCGGTCGGGGTGCACGACCGCAGCGCCGTCGAATCGCCATAGTTCTGCGCCAGATGGATCTGGACCGCCTGGCCGTACTCCGCAGAGGTCAGGTCGACAACGGTCGGGTTGTTGCATGATCCTGGGCCGATGTAGCCGGGGTCGGTGGGCGTGGTGCCCGTGGGCTGGGTGGGGGTGGTCGGAGTGGCCGGACGCTCCCACTCGCCGCCGCTGTACGCATCGCCGCACGACCGGTGCTGCGAGAGCCAGAAGTCGGCGTCGTCCCCAAAGTCACGCACATCCGCGCAGCCTGCCGCGAGGATGGCCGCAGAGCACCGCATCACCCACTGGGGCTCGGACGCGCTGTCGAGGGATTCGTCGATGCTGCAGCTGGCACCGTCGACGAACGCGTCGTGGTTGCGGGTGGAGGTGTGGGCGTCGTCGGTGCACTGCAGGGTGCGCAGCGCGACGGCCTGGGCGATCTCGTCGCACAGGTGCTGTGGCTGGAGCACGAGCACGCAGCCGGCGGCGAGCAGGGGGCTGAGTCGGCGCAACGGAACTCCGGACAAGCGCATCCTGACACGGCCAGCCGACCCGGGTCTATCGGGGAACTATCGGCGCGTGGTCACCGGCGTCCGAGCCACCAACCGATGCCGAGCGATGGCGCGACCCCCACGCGACAGCCGCACGGCAGGTCGGCCGAGGGCTTGCCCGTGTCCACCGGCGCCTCCACCCGCGCCACCTCGCAGCTGAGGTCCAGCGGCCGCTGCGCACCCAGGCCCACCACCAGCGCGCCGTGCTCCACGCCGTCCAGGCGCGCAGTGCCATCGATGTCGTCGGCATGCCGCACCCGGGCACCGTCCGCATCCACCTCCACCAGGCGGAGCCGACCCGGACCCCGACAGCTCACCTCGAGGCCGTCTCCGTCGCCCGGGATGCGGGCATAGGCGGCGGTGTAGGGGCTCGCCTCGGTGGTGAGCAGGAGCGGGCCGTCGGCCCAGTCGGCCACGGGCACGGTGACCTCGGCGATGCACGGCAGCGCCGTCGGGTCATAGTGCTGGCCGTCGTCGGTGGCGCAAGCGAACGCGTTCCAGGTGGCGTGCTCGAGCCACGCCTCCACCAGCGACTCGTCCCACAGCCGGCGAGCCTCGGCGCCGAACGCCGACTCCCAGTCCTCCCCATGCTCGACCAGTGCCTCCCACAGATCCGGCAGCGGGGTGCCCGTTCCCGCGCGGTCGGCCCAATACTTGGGCACGAGGAACCCCGCATATTCGAATCGACCATCCCGGTCGTCGGCCGCCCGCTCCGGATGCCCGAGGCGCTCGCCGTACAGCACGCCCAGGGCGAGCTCGAGGGCCGGATCGAGCACGTGCGTGTACTGCGCGTGGGTGGCGGCCGCCTCGTGCACCCACGGGTGGGTGCGGGTGTAGCGGTATTCGATGCAGTGGTGCAGCTCGTGCAGCGCGACCGACTCGGTGATCTCCCCCAGGGTGCCGAGCCCGCCGTCGACCCGCATGTAGCAGGAGTCTCCGTCCACACCGGGGATTGGCGTGGCGTAGCCGTTGGCGTCCAGGTCCATGATGTACACGTCGATGGCGTCGGACCCGCCATCGCCGAGGTCCGGCGTGAGCGCGCGCCAGCCCTCCTCAGCGAACGCCCGCTCGCCGAGGGTGAGGCCGTCGAGCACGGCGCGGATGGCCAGCGGCACGCCGTCATCGCCGTCGGCGCCGTCGGGCGCATCGCCCCCGTCTCGGGTGAAGTGCACGAGGAAGGTGCCGTCGGCCGAAACGACCACCTCCTCGGGGCCCGAGAGCACGGGCCGTGGCCCGGCGTCACGGCCGACGAATGCGAGGCAGGACCACCAGAGCATGCCTGCGCGTATCCTGCGGGAGAGCGCGCGCACCCGACACCGTCCGACACAGGCCGCTCGGGGGGCACGACATACAGTGAGCCGGCGAGGTGATGGATGGCATGGACCCAGTGGCGCGTGGGCGGCAGCGTGGTGGACCTGAAGTGGAGCCCCGACGGTCAGAAGCTGGCCGCGCTGACCCGCGAGGGGCTGTTCGTGCTCACCGCTGAAGGCGCCCCCGCCTGGTCGGTGAAGCGACGGTTCTCCACCCGGAACACCGCGGCCTGGTCGCCCGACGGGACTCGGCTCGCGGCGGCTGAGCGCGGCATCAGGGTGTGGACCGCGGATGGCGAGGAGGTCACGACGCTGGGCGGCGGGTCCGAGGTCATCGTCGCCTGGCTCGACGACCTGTGGATCGTCGCCGGCACCCTCGGCATGGCCTATGACACCCGGCGCACCATGCGCCCGTGGAACGTGGACACGGGCGAGGCGGGCTGGACGGTGCGGCTGGACGACGCGGACGGCAGCGTCGAGGGGCTCGCCGTAACGCCGGACGGGATGCACGTGGTCGCCGGAGGCAACGACGACGGCTCATGGACCGTGCTCAACGCCCAGGACGGCACGCAGGCCCATCAGAGCTGGTCCCACAGCCCATCGATCGTCCAGTTCTCACCCGATGGATCGCGGATGGTCTGCGCGGTCGGGCGCGAGGTCTCGGTCGGCACCTCCGCCGAGCCACCGTTCGCGACGTTCCGACTGACTGGGTCCGCCGAGGTCGAGGGGCTCGCGTTGGCCCCCGATGGTCGCGCGCTCGCGGTCGCGGGCGGCGGGCGGGTGTCCATCCGGGACGCCGAGAGTCGGGTGGAGCAGCACGGGCTCGAGGTGGCGGCCACCCGGCTGGCGTGGAGTCCGGACGGGAGGTTGCTGGCCGCGGCCACCGCGGATGGGGTGCAGGCGTTCGACGCGGCCGGGTGGTGCGGGACCCTGCAAGAGCCCGTCGCGCGGCCACCCTCGGGGGTTGTCCCATTCGAACTCGACGCGCGTGCCGCCGCGAAGATGGAGCTCGTAGAGCTGTTCGCGGAGGTGATGTCGGAAGAGAGCGACGACGCCCGCGAGGATCTGGCGTTCGAGTTCAGCTCGGAGCTCGACGACTGGCTCGAGGCGTGGCCGTCGGAGAGCCTGAGCACGTTCGCGATGGCCGTCGCGGAGGTGCTGGCGGAGGCGGATGGGGGTGAGGCGGAGGAGATGCACGCGCAGGTGATGGCTGACTTGATGGGGGTGCGGGCGTTGGCGGACCAGTGATTGGGGTCGACGCCGCGGCACTTCGAACGGGCCAGCCTCAGCCGAACCGCTGCAGCTCTTCGATGACCCGGTCGGAGTGGTCGACCTTGCTGATGGCAAGGACCCGGTCACCTGACCGACCCACCAACTGCAACTGCAGCGACCCCGCGCATGGCGCGGAGACAACCTGCTCGGGTTCGCATTGATGGCAGCGCGCGAGGCGCCCACCCCGGGCTGAAGGCCCGCAGCACCCCGCCCAGATGCCACGGAGAGTCACGGTTGTTCCAACGGTTCGGATGCCTCTCTCCCCAGCGGCTATCCTCTGCCCGCCAGTGAGGGCACCGGGGGGCAGATGGCCAGTCGATTCGAGGCGCTCGAGCTGTTCATCGCGGTGGTCGACCACGACGGGTTCTCGTCGGCCGCGCGCGCGCTGGGCGTGTCGAAGTCCCACGTGTCGAAGCAGATCACGGCCCTGGAGGACCGGCTCGGCGCGCGACTGCTCAACCGCACCACCCGCCAGCAGACCCTGACCGACAGCGGCCGCACCCTGTACGAACGCGCCCGGCAGGTGCTCGCCGACCTGCAGGAGGCCGAGCAGACCGTCAGCCAGCTCCAGGACTGCCCCCGCGGCACCCTCCGCCTCAGCGTGCCCATGTCGTTCGGCCTGGCCTACCTCGCCCAACCGATCGCGGTGTTCATGGCCCGACACCCGCGCCTCGACATCGAGGCCACCCTCGCCGACCGGCGGGTGAACCTGCTCGACGAAGGCTACGATCTGGCCGTCCGGTCGGGGCAGCTCGACGACAGCAGCCTCATCGCGCGCAAGCTGGCCAAGTACCGCATGTTGGCCGTCGCGAGCCCGGCCTACCTCTCCGAGCACGGGCGCCCCAGCGCCCCCGACGACCTCGCAGCCCATGCCAAGCTCCTGTACGCCTACCAGTACGGCGGGCGGAGCTGGACCTTCCGCACCTCGGGCGCCGAGCACGGGGTGCGCGTCGACGGGCGCCTCGTGGCCAACAATGGGGAAGTGCTCCTCGCGGCCGCCCGCCAAGGCCTCGGCATCGCCTGGGTGCCTGAGTTCCTCGTCTCCGCCGACCTCCGGGCGGGGACGCTGATCGAGGTGCTGGAAGAGTTCGCGGTCTCCCGTGGAGTGTGGGCTGTCTACCCGCACAACCGTCACGTCACCGCCAAGGTTCGGCTGTTCGTGGACCACCTCGCGCAGGAGTTCTCGAGCCCTCCTTGGTCGGGTGTGCGGGTGTCTTCGAACAGCGAAGACACTTTCGGGAACACGTGATTTCGCGGCCCGGAGTCTCCCGCTACAGTGTTCGCGACGGGAGGGACGCCGTGTCCCGCGCCGAGGCATGAGCGCATCGAGCCCTGGGGGGGCTCCACCGATGCGGGCCGCGTCCCCCCCGCTCTCCATCGTCCCATGCGTTAGGCGGCCACATGCTCTGGCTGCTCGCAAGCTGCGGCTGGTTCTCCGACGGCCCCCCGGCGCTCCCCTCGCTGGCCGACCCGTGCGCCGAGGTGTCGCCCGGTTGGTACACGGTGCAAGCAAGCGGCCGCGAGGCGCTGCTGTACCTCCCTGCAGGGCCCGGCCCGCGGGACGCAGTGGTCGCGCTGCACGGAAACAACAGCTCTGCGGCCGAGTTCGCCACCATCACCCGCTATGCCGAGCTCGCTGACAGGGACGGGTTCGTCGTCGTGCTGCCCCAAGGCGTTGGGGCTGCGCGGTCGTCGTGGCACGCGGGCCCGGAGTGCTGCGGAGAGGCCCTCGCCCGCGACGTAGACGACGTGGCCTACCTCGACGCCAGCCTGCTCGCGGCACGGACTCAGGCCTGCGCCACCGGACGGGTGCTCGGGGTGGGGTTCAGCAACGGCGGGATGATGCTCCACCGGTGGGTGTGCGAAGGCGCCGAACCGCCCGATGCCATCGCAGCCGCGGCTGCGCCCGCGATGAACGACTGGTCGGTCTGCCGCGAGCACCCCGTGCCCGTGCGGCTGTACCACGGCATGGACGACACCCGGGTGCCACTTGCCGGCGGCACCGGCGATCGCGGGGCGCACACCTTCCGGTCCATCGAGGCCACCATGGACGAGTGGCAGCGGGCGAATCAATGCGTGCCCCCTGTGAAGAAGACCGTAGACGGTGACACCACCTGCTACACGTGGACATGCGCCGCACCCACCGAGCAGTGTGTGATCGCAGGGCACGGGCACGCGTGGCCGGGCGGGCGCAACTTCAAAGGTTCCACCGCAAGAATGACCGAAGGCGCGTGGCTCTGGTTCACCGCCGAGGCGCCCTGACAGGGCGGAGCAAGCGCTGAGCCGCGTATCATACGGTCCTCTCCAAGAGGTCCCCATGCACATCCTGCCACTGCTCGCCATCGTTGCCGCCGCCCCTGCCTTAGCGCAGGACATCACCCCGGTCAGCTGCGCCACAGTCAGCGCCGGTCAGCTCGACCCGGGCGACTGGCTCGGCGGTGATGCGCTGTACTACACGATCTTCGGGTACTTCCTCGGGGCCGAATGCCCGGTCGACTTCGCCGACCTGAACAGCTTCGTGGGGTCGAGCTGCACCTACACCAACGTGCCCGGCATCGGCTGCGACTCGGCCCTGTGCGAGGACCCGCTGTACGACATCGGCGGCGGCGTGTACCCGGGCAACGGCCCCGAAGCCGTGTTCTCACTGGTCTGCCCGGCCACCGGAGACGTCACCGTGCGCCTCGACGGCCTCGACTGCGACCTCGACCTGTTCGTGCTCGACGACACGTTCGATCCGGCCACGGGCGTGCTCGGGTTCAGCACGGGCGAGCAGCGCGACGCCGAGGTGGTCACCGTGCCGTGCGAGATCGGCGCCACCCGGTACATCGTGGTCGAGGGCTTCGGTCACACCTACGACGGCTTCGCTGGCTACGCCTCGCAGGACGACCTCGACCTCGGCTACTGCTTCCCCGAGTACGCGCCGGACCACCTGGGTGCCTACGAGGTGTCGTTCGACGCCTGCCCCGTCCCGCAGATCGACCTCGTGGGCGAGCTGGCGGGCGGCGCCCTGACCATCGGCGTCGTGGGCGACGTGATGCCCGGCGACAGGGTCTACTTCGGCGCGAGCCTCACCGGCGAGGGAGACGGTCCGTGCTGGGGAATCCTCGGCGGCGGCTGCCTCGGCGTCACCGCGCCCGTGTACCTGATGGAGAACGTCGCGGTGGATGTGATCGGCTCGGCCGGCGTCACGGTGCCGGTGCCGCCCTACGTCAGCCCGGGCGACAGCATCAGCGTGCAGGCGGTGCTGATGCGGGGCGGCGTGGGCGTGGCGCTGTCCGACGTGTCCACGGTCATCGCGGGCATCGACGACGTGTTCTGAGCGAGCGGGGTCAGAACCGCTCACCACGGCTCAGCGCGGGTGGGGGCCACGACGGCCGCCCCACTCCCACACCCGGGGCAGCCCGGCGTACAGGAACAGGTGGTACAGCCGTTGCGGAAGCAGCCGACGGGCCATGCCGAACAGCCAGGCGTCCGGTGTGCCGGCCACCCGTAGCGGCGGGTCCCGCGCCAGGATCACCCCTCGAATCCGCCGGGCGACGCTGTCCGACGAGAACATCGTGAGGGTCATCAGCGCCTTGGTCAGCCGGAGCATCTGCCGGTAGTGCCGGTGGTAGGGATCCGTGGGGTCATCGTAGGACCGCTGGGCCGCAGCGGTGAACCGCGCCTTGAGGAACCCGTCGCTGTTCACGAACCCCGGCTCGATCAGGCAGACCGTGATGTTGAACGGACGCACCTCGTACCACAACGCCTCGCTCGCCCCTTCCAACGCGTACTTCGACGCGGAATACACGGCCAGGGTGGGCATCGCTGACAGCCCGCCCAGCGAGCTCACGTTCACCACCCGGCCGAACCGCTGGGCCCGCATCGCCGGCAGGCAGAGCTTCGTGAGCGCCATCGGCGCGAGGAAGTTCACGTCGGTCTGGGCCAGCCGCTCCTCCGTCGACACGTGCTCCACCACGGATCGGAAGCAGATCCCGGCGTTGTTCACCAGCACATCCACCGCACCGAACCGCTCCACCAGCTCGTCCACCATGGCGCGCTGCTGGCTCTTCTCGGTGACGTCCAGGCTGCGGAGCAGGAGGCGCTCCGACTCCACCAGGCCGAGCTCCGCGAACCGTCCCATCGACCCCGGCCGGGCGGTGAGCACCAATCGATGCGGGGAGTCGGCGAGCGCTCGATACAGCGCCAGCCCGATGCCCACGCTCGCCCCGGTGATCACGATGGTCCACGGCGGCGGCTTCACCGGCGACGGCCGGAGCCAATCCCACACGGCGCGGGTGACGTTCTGCGCACCCCCGACCGGCGTTGGGGTGGACATCGCGATCAGTCCTGGATGCACACCGTGAGGATGTGGTCGAGGCCGCCCCATGCCGAGTATGTCGTGGTGTGCTGCACGCCGTCGCGACAGCCATTGCCGATCATGTCGTTGTCGTTGTCGTGCGGGAACTCGCTGTTCCCGTGCCAGCAGCCGTACACCGGTCCCGGGAGATGGGTGACGAGGTCCTGGCACTGGGTGGTGCGGATCTCCTCCGAGTCGTACGGGGCGACGTAGCACAGGGTCCAGCCGTCCTCGACCTGCTCGGGATCGGCGTGCAGCATGGGGCCGCACACCGCGTCAACGTCGCCCGGGCAGAACTCATCGAGCGCCGGATCGAGGGGGGCGCAGTCGGCGCCGTCGAGCCGGCCGTCGCCGTCGGTGTCGGGGTTCAGGGGGTCGGTGCCGAGCTCGAGCTCCTCGCGGTTCGACAAGCCATCCCGGTCGTCGTCGCGGTCGAGGATGGTGCACACCACCTCGGACAGATCACTGCTCACCCCGCCGGGACCCCGGACCGCCGCCGCCTGGAAGCACACCTCACGGCCTGCGAGGTCGCCATCGGCGGGCACGGGCAGGGCGAGGGTCGCGTTGCCGTCGATGTCGGCGTACATCGTCACCAGGCGCTTCACCGGGCCTAGAAGGCCGAGGCACGCTCCGCCCACGGGTGGCGGGCACGGCCCGGGGCCCGCCCCCGCGGTGCTCAAGAGGAGCTCCACTTCCTCGAACGGGTAGGCATCGGTGAGCTGCACCGGGAGGGTGCCCCCGATGATCCCGGTGTCGACTGTGATCACCACATCACCGGGCGGGCTCGCCACGCCCGCGACCGGTCCATCCCACGCCTCAGGCGCCACCTCAGGTGCGCTGACCGTCCCGCACGCTACCAGCCCGATCACTCCGAAGATCCGCATGTCTGCACCCCGTCGACATGCAGAGCGTACAGGAACTCCGCCGAGACTGCACGCCGGCGCAGGCCACCGGTCCCGACCCACGACCTCTGGTGAACAAACCGAGCCCGTCGACCGTACCCCCACCGGAGGACTCGACATGCACTGGCACGACCGACAGACCCACCTCCGGCTCAACGCCGCGTTCAACATCATCTACGGCCTGGTCAACCTCGGCGGGGCGCTCGTGTTGTTCCTGGTCTTCGGTGGGCTCGGCGCCCTTGTCGGCGGCATCGGGATCGCCACGCTCGCGCTCCCGGCCGCGTTGGTCGGCGCGCTGTTCGTGCTCGTAGGCGTGCTCGGGGCGTTTGCAGTGGCGCTGCCGTTCATCGCCAACCTCGTGGCCGCGTACGGTCTCGTGGAGGCGCCGAACGCGGTGTGGACCGTGGTGGCGGCCGTGATCGCGGCGTTGTTCATGCTCCCCATGTTCCCGCTGGGCACGCTGCTCGGGGTGCACACGCTGGTCGTGGTGTTCTGGGACGCGCTGCCCGCCCGGTCCAGCGCCCAGTGGGCGCCAGCGTAGCCAGGGCAGGCTTGCCATTGACCCACCCGCCTACCGCAACGCCGCCAGCTCCGCATACAGGTGCACGTTCGCCGCGATCGCCTTGCGGAACACACCCAGGTGCATGCTCTCGTTCGGGCCATGCGCCGTGGTGAGCGGGTCCATCACGCCGTTCAGGATCAACGGCAGGTCGCCATACCGCCGGCCGAACAGCGCGACGAAGGGGATGCTCCCGCCCACACCGACCCGGAGCATCGACTCGCCCCAGGTAGCCCGATAGGCCCGATCTGCGGCCTCGAACGCCGGACCCTTCGGCTCGTACAGCCAGCCATCGCCCGGGTTTGGCGCCACCTCGGCAGCGACCTTCACGCCGCCGGGCGGGTCGCGGAGCAGCTCGGTGCGGATCGCGGCCGAGAGCTCTTGCCAGGTCTGCCCAGGCGCGATGCGGACCGACAGCGTGGCGCTCGCCTTCGTGCGAAGGGCGTTCTTCTTCACCTCGCGGGTGGGCAGCGTGGTGGCCACGACCGTGAGCGCGGGCTGGCGCCACATCCACTCGGCCGCGGACCGGCCCCGCAGCGGCAGCGGGTCCACCCCGTCTACCAGGTGGGCTCCGCTGCGGATGACCTCGGCGGTGAGCGGCACCTTCGCCGCCTCGGCCTTCCAGTCGTCCGGCACCGACACCCGGCCGACGGTCAGCCGACCGTCTTCGTCGGTGATCCGGGCGATCAGCCGCATCAGCGCCACAGAGACGTCGGGCACCATGTTGCCCCACAGGCCGCTGTGACCGTCCGCATCCAGCGCCTCGACGGTCAGCTCGATCTCCATCAGACCGCGGAGAGAGACGGTGAGACCCGGGATCTCGGTGGAGGGGTTCTCACAGTCGGTGAGCACCATCACGTCGGCCTCGAACGCCTGCGGGAAGGCATCCATGAACGCCTCGAGGTTCGGCGACCCGATCTCCTCCTCGCCCTCGATGAGGAGCTTGAGGTTGCACGGCAGCGCGCCGGTCTCGTCGAGCCAGGCGCCGATGGCGGCGAGGTGGCTCACCCAGCCGCCCATGTCGTCGGCGGACCCTCGCGCGTACAGCCGGCCGTCCTGCTCCACCGCCTCGTGCGGGTCGGTGCGCCACGGCTCGCCCTTCACTGGCTGCAGATCCAGGTGGCCATAGACGAGGACCGTCGGGGCATCCGGGCCGGCACGCAGCCACTCGGCGGCCACACAGGGCAGCGCGCCATCGAGCTCGAGCAGCCGGGCCCGGTCGAGACCGCGGGCCGCCAGGTCGTCACGGATCCGGGCGGCCAACGCCCGCACATCATCGAAATGGTCCGGATCGCACGAGATCGCGGGCTGGGTCAGGTAGCCGGCGAGCTGGGCCACGGTGGCGTCGAAGGCGGCGTCGGCGCGGGCGGCGACGGCGGGGGTGCGGTCGAGCAAGGGTCACCTCGGGAGGCGGAGGATGTGCCTCGGAGCGACGTGCGCGTAACCGGCCACCGTCGAGACCGGCTATCAGCGCGGGTCGGCAACGACCCTGCCTCGAGACCGGCGATCATCGCCGGTCTGTCACCGCCGCATCTCAGCCCAGCCGTCCACTGCCCTCCGAGAAGGAAAGACCGTGGCCATCAACGGCCAGGTGCTAGCAGTGATGGACAGGGAGAGGTCGGCAATCAGAATGTGGCCCCCTGGAGGCCCGCTCACGTCCATCGATCCGCGGCCCCCTCGGCCGGGTCTTCAGTCCGCGGGTCGGCCCACGGCACCGGCCGATCCACCGGGATCCCCTGCCCCTCCACCAGCCGGCGTCGGCGGTCCCAGGTGAGCGCGGTGCTGATGGTGAGGCGCCAGCCCGGCAACAGTCGCACTGAGCGCATCCGACCGCTGCCACCGCCGCTCGGGCGACCGATCACCGTGACGTTTCCTTGGCCCGCGACCCCGAGCAGGAAGTCCTCGCTGGAGGAGTAGGTGCGCGCGTCGGTGAGCACGTGGAGCTGCCCGCGCCACACCCGCGCCGGCGCCGCCGTGAGCGGCTCCATGGGACCCGGGCCCGACGGCGTGGTCGACCGGATCCACCCGACGGGTCCGCTCTGGTGCACGAACCGGTCGCGGAATGCGGTGGCCACGCCCAGGTTGCCGCCCGGGTTGCCCCGCAGGTCGATCACCAGCCGTGGCCGATCGAACACGGCATCGAGGGCGGCGTGCAAGGCGGGCCCCAGGTCGGGCGCCCACACGCCGATGCGGAGGATCGGCACGCCGGACGGGGTCTGGCCGAGGGTGATGTGGGGCGGTGCGAACGGCTCTGGCACAGCGTCGGTCCACCGCACCACCCGCGCGCCGGATCGGGCCGTCCACGGCCGCGCCTCGCCGAGGGGGCCGCCGAGGGCCGCCCGACCGACCACCCATGGGCGATGGTGCGGCGAGCCTCCATGCAGGTCCCACAGCCCCCCGGCCTCTACCCGCCAACCCGGCCGCACCCCGGCACGCCAGGCAGCACTGCCCTCGGGCACCGTCCACAGGACTACAGCACCATCGGGACCAGCGGCGGCGCCCAGGCGAAGGAATCCCCACGGCGTCGTGCGTCGCACCTGGGTGTGCGCATCCCCCAGCGTGGCGATCCACCGTCGTACCTCGGTCATCGGGTCGGCCGACGCCTTCACCCGCGGGGCCCAACGCCGCACCGAGGCCGCCCAGTCCACCCGGTCGATGCTCGCGAACGAGGTGGCGATGGCGTGTTGCACCCGGTCCACCACCTCAGCGGCGTCGGCGCAGTCGCGCACCGGGTGGGTGCCGTCGGGCGTGCCCGCCAGGTCGCGCAGGGTGGACAGCGCCTCGAACAATCCCTCCGGCGTCGGGGCCTCCGTCACAAGCCGCTGCGCGCGGCGGTCCAGGTGGTGGGCCGGCTCAGCGCCTCCCAGTCGCACCACCCAGCACCGCCCGCCGGGGTCCGATTCCACGACCCGCGGTGCTGCGCCGAGCTCACGCTCGAGCTGAGCGGCCACCCGCTCCACCAGCGCTGGGAGCGAGGCCAGGCGCGGATCGGCCGGCAACACCACCGGCACCGACCCACCGCCGAACGGCAGCATCAGTCGGCCTCGCGCACGAACCACACGTCGGTGATCAGGCCGTCGCGCACCGCGTAGTGCGCGAGCGCCTTGACGATGCCGCCGCTGGGATGGCCGGTCACCCGCTCCTCGTCCACCGCCACCCGACCCACCACGACGCGCCCGGTGAGCTCCGCGTGCACCTGACCGGCCGCGAACATCGGCCCGTAGCCGGCCCGCATCGCCTCGCGACCCTCCATGAGGACGGCCCCGTCCACCAGCCGGCGCACGACCACATCCTCGGCGTAGCAGGCGAGGAAGGCCTCCAGGTCGTGCGCGTTGTAGGCGTCGAGCTGACGCTGCGCGAGGGTTGCGGCATCGGACATCGTCGACCTCCGGTCACGCGACCCCGTAGCGTCTCTTGACCCGAGCGCACCACCTTCAGGTTGGGGTCCAGTCTGCTCGTCTGCGAGCCGGCCCGAGAGTGTAGCGCAGGAACCCTGCGCAGATCGGGCCGGCCCTTGACTCGGGCCTGGGCCCGTGTTCCCCGCGCCCAGGAGGTCGGATGCCCCTGCTCGCCAAGACCCTCGCCGCATTGCCCGGTGACGTTGCCCCCTACTTCCAGCGCCTCGCAGACGAAGAGCCCACCCCGATCGTCGAGCTGCGCCGTGAGCTTCGCCGGTACAGCGGCCAGCTGCGGGATGCCGCCCAGGCCGACCCTCAGATCGATGCCGAGCTCGGCCTCGAGCTGGCCGACGCCTGCCGCGGCCTGCTCGACCGGCTGCCCGCCGAGCCCACGCCCGAGGTGCTCCGCGTCATCCAGGCCGCGATCCGGTACTTCCTCCTCGACGATGACGCCGACCCCGACATGGGCTCCACGCTCGGCCTCGACGACGACGTCGAAGTGGTCAACGTGGTGCTCGGCCTGCTGGGCATGAACGACCTCAAGGTCGCGTTCGACTGACGGGCCTCGCCGGGGTCGGAGCACCAGGCTGCTTTGCCCCCTTGGGGCTGCACGGTTGCTGCACACGGTGTGCAGTCCATCCGCGCACCCGCGCCCCACCCCGTCCGCGAGCCGCCGAGCATCTTGGTGTCCTCGGAGGACGGACATGCACCAGCTGCTTCGGATCGCGGCCCTCGCGGCCATCTTCTTCATCACCAGCGCCGCGTGGCTGCTGCTCGGCGGCGTGATGAGCGCGCGCACCAGCGACCAGCAGTCGTCGCTGCACGGCGCGGTCGCCGACCTGTGGGGCCAGCCCCTCGTCCAGCGCGCACCCTCGCTCACCTTCTCGTGGACCGAGCGGGTGTCCCGCGACGAGGCGGTGCTCGACCGGGAGGGACGGCCGGTGGTGGACACGACCGGGCAGCCCGTCGTTCGCCGCATCACCACCGACGAGCTGCGCCGGTCGACCCAGACGGTGGCCCGCACCGACATCACCGCTGACCTGTCCCTCGACCAGCGGCGCAAGGGCTTGATGTGGTTCGCGCTGTACGACGTGCGGTTCGACGGCAGCTGGCAGTATGTGCACGAGGAGGGGCGCTCCGGATCGATCACCTTCACGTTCCCGTTCCCGGTGAGCGAAGGGGTGTATGACGACTTCGTGCTCTTGGTGGACGGCGAGCCGGTGGATGCCGAGCCCGTGGCCGGAGCGGTGGCGTGGACGGGCCCGGTGTCGCTGGGCGACGCCCTGCAGTTCCAGGTCGGCTACGCCTCCCGTGGCCTCGACGAGTGGTCGTACCGCCCCACCGACGGCGTAGGGCGGCTGCGCGACTTCGAGCTGGCGCTGACCACCGACTTCGCCGACATCGACTACCCGTCGTTCACCATCTCGCCGTCGCAGCGGCAACAGACCGACACCGGCTGGCAGCTCGACTGGGACTTCGAGAGCCTGGTCACCGGGCACGGCATGGGCATGGTGATGCCGACCCGGATCCAACCCGGTCCTCTGGCCGCATCCATGGCGTTCTCGGCCCCGATCAGCCTGGCGCTGTACATGGGGCTGCTCACGGTGCTCGGGCTGGTGCGCGGCCAGGAGCTGCACCCGATGAACCATGTGTTCCTCGCCGGCGCGTTCTTCGCCTTCCACCTTCTGTTCGGCTACACAGCCGACCACTTGCCGGTGGAGTGGGCGTTCACCCTGTCCAGCGTGGTGAGCCTGTTCCTCACCATCAGCTACCTGCGGCTGGTGGCCGGTCCGCGGTTCGCCATCGTGCAGTCCGGCCTCGCGCAGCTGGTGTACCTGGTGGGCTTCGCCCTCGCGCACTTCTTCGAGGGCTTCACCGGCCTCACCGTCACCGTGCTCGGCATCGGCACTCTGTTCGTGCTCATGCAGGCCACGGGCCGCACCAAGTGGACCGACGTGTTCGCTCGGAGCTCATCGGAAACCTGATGGAGCCGGCGAAAGATCTGCGAGGGGTCCCATCGCGGTGACATTCCAGTACGCTGCACCCATGGAACGAGTCGACCTGTTCGCCACTCCGGTGTGGATTGACCGCGACGGCCTGCCTCCTGCGCAGGTCGCCGCGGTCCGCGCGCACATCCTCGCGCTGCATGAGACCGAGCCCGGGGTGCACCGGAGCAACGCCGGCGGCGGCTGGCACTCGGAGCCCGACCTGTTCCGCCGAATCGGGCTCGCCGACATCGGCGAGGTCATCGCCGCCCACGCCCGCGCCACTTTCCGGGCCATCGCGGCCCGCGCTGGCCAGGACGCCCCGCCGCTCACCGGAGTGCAGCTCCAGGCCTGGGCGATGGTGCTGCCCGCCGGCGGCTATGCCGAGCCCCACGACCACGCCGACGCCCACCTCTCGGGCGTGCTCCACCTGGACGCCGCTGACGACGAAGGCGGTCGCCTGGTGCTCCTCGACCCGCGCGGCAGCCACCTGCCTTGGGCCCCTCTGGACCCGACCACCTTCCACGTCGCACCGCGGCCAGGGCAGCTCATCTGGTTCCCCGCCGGCCTCCGCCACTGGGTCACGCCAGTGCAGCGTGGCCCGCGTGTGAGCATCGCCGTAAACGTCCGCTACCTGTTCTGACCCTTCTCCTCGGGACGAACGATGAAACAACACCGCAGCCAGCAGGCCGTCGCCACCACCACAGGCGGCGACTCGTCCCACCAGTCGATACAGGGCGTGCACGCCGACATGTCGACCGCCACCGTCGCGTCCGACACCCCGTTCCTCGACGCCGCCCAGTCCGACGGCGGCGACCTGATGAGTGCAGTGGAGGCGGCACTCACGGCAGTCGCGGGTGGGCAGCCGGTGCCGCCAGCGTCGGTGGCGACCCTGATGGCGGAGGTGGTG